>JAAYWN010000094.1 GCA_012516665.1 Erysipelotrichaceae bacterium | reverse complement strand
TGCTGACAAAGTATGGGAAGAAGATCATTCAGCCTCTGCTGGATACGGGATACCATGTCATTGTGCGTCCGCATCCGCAGTCCTTTGCGTCTGAAAAAGAACTGATGGACAGTTTGATGAAGGCATATCCAGCAACCGAACAACTGGAGTGGAACCGCGATAACGATAACTTTGATGTGCTGCGGAGATCGGATCTGATGATCTCAGACTTTTCTGGGGTGATCTTTGATTTTACGATGATCTATGATAAGCCGGTCATCTATACAGCCGCTCAGATCGATACAAGTGTTTATGATGCATGGTGGCTTGATACACCGCTATGGACAAGCCAGATCCTGCCGAAGATCGGCCATGTGCTGAAAGAAGAAGATATACCATCCATGAAAGCAATCATTGAAGAATGCCTTCATGATGAAAGATATGCCAAGGGCAGAGATGAAGCCCGCAAAGAAGCTTGGTGCTTTGCGGGAGAGGGCGCTGTGAGAGCAGCGGATTACTTGATCGCTAAGCAGAAAGATCTGAACAAAGAGGAGGTACAGAAATGAGCTTTGGAACAATACTGTATACGATCCTGATCAGTCCTCTGCAGATGTTCTTTGAATTCATCTTTGGCTTTGCCGAGAGATTCACCGGACATCCAGGACTGTCGATCATCGTACTGAGCCTAGTCATGAACTTTCTTGTGCTGCCGCTGTATAAACGTGCAGATGCAATGCAGGCCGAAGAGAGAGACACGGAAGCCAAGCTCCATGATGGCTTAGCACATATAAAAAAGTCATTCTCAGGCGATGAGAGAATGATGATCCAGCAAACATACTATCGTCAGAATCACTATAAGCCGACCGATGCTTTCAAAGGATCGGTATCCCTGTTCTTAGAGATCCCTTTCTTTATTGCGGCATATCAGTTCCTGTCCAACCTGCAGGCACTGCAGGGCGTATCCTTTGGACCGATCAGCGATCTTGGGTCTGCCGATGGACTCCTGACAATTGGGACACTGTCGATCAATCTGCTTCCGATCATTATGACGATTGTCAATATGATCTCCTGCATTATCTATACGAAGGGATTCCCGATGAAGACAAAGATCCAGCTGTATGGGATGGCGATCTTCTTCCTGTTCTTCCTGTATGATTCTCCAGCCGGACTGCTGTTCTACTGGACACTGAACAATGTTTTCTCCTTAGTGAAGAATATCTTCTATAAACTCAAGGATCCAGGTAAGATCTTAGCTTGGATGTCATGTATCACTGGTATCTGTGTTATGGTATTTGCTTTCTTCTTTGCGGACAGTGCGGTCGAGGACAATGCCATACTGTTCCTGATCGGCGCATGCTTAGAGATCCCTGTGATCAAGCTATGGTTCAGAAAAGGATCAGATACGGTCAAAAAGGAATCTGAAGAACAGCCAAGCACAAAGATGTTCATCCTTTCCGCTTTGCTGTTAGCAGTGATCTTAGGGGCGCTGATCCCATCCTCGGTAATCAGTTCTTCGTCGCAGGAATTTGTCGATCTTTATAACTTCCATGATCCGATCTACTACGTTGTCAGTGCTTTTGCGCTTTCTTTTGGGACATGTCTGATCTGGTTCGGTGTCTTCTATGGTCTGGCAAGCAAAAAGGGAAAAGTGCTGTTTGAAAAGATCATGTGGATCCTCTGCGGCATTGCAGTAATGGATTATATGTTCTTTGGCACGAAATTCGGTACTCTGTCTTCTGCCTTAGTATTTACGGCAGGCTTTAAGATCACCGGTATTGAGATGTTAGTGAATATTGCTTTGATCATTATCCTCTGCATTGTCATGACAGTGACCTTCCAGCGCTATCCGAAGTTCACCGCAGGTGCTTTGGCAACGGGGATCTTAGCCATCAGCGGGATGTCCATGGTCAATATGAACAAGATCCAGACGGCGGTCTCTCCTTTGAAAGAACAGTCCGAAAAGATTGCTGAACAGACACCGAACTTTACCTTGAGCAAGACCGGTGAAAATGTTGTGGTGTTTATGCTGGACCGTGCAATGGGATCTTATATTCCTTATATTTTCAATGAAAAGCCGGAACTGGCGGAACAGTTTGATGGCTTCACCTACTATGCCAATACGCTGTCCTATGGCTGGCATACGAACTTTGCGTCTGCTGCTTTATTCGGCGGCTATGAATATACGCCGACGGAACTGAATGCGCGGAGCAGTGAGTCTCTGATGAGCAAGCAGAACGAGGCATTGAAAGTGCTGCCGGTGCTGTTCGATCAGAATGGCTATGATGTGACCGTATGCGATGTGCCTTACGGCAATTATCAATGGATCACAGATCTGTCGATCTATGATGAATATCCGAATATCTCAGCATATCATACGATCGGGAAATTCAATGATGAGGCAGCGAATGATGCTGTATACAATAAAAATTTGCGGAATTTCTTCTGCTACAGTTTGATGAAATCATCACCGCTTCCTCTGCAGGTATTCCTGTATGACAGCGGAACCTACTTCCAGCCGGAAGATGCTTCGGCCTATGGGACCCAAAGCTGGAATGAGGACGGTACGCTCAGCGGCCTGGATGAGACTTTCATGGATAATTACAATGTTCTCAAGAGTTTGCCGGACATGACCAATATTACTGAAGAAGAACAGAACAGCTTCCTGATGATGGATAATGAAACACCGCATGCGGAAACACATCTGCAGGAACCAGAATATGAACCGTCAGCTAAAGTGGACAATCGTGCATATGATGAAGAGAATGAAGATCGC
This sequence comes from Erysipelotrichaceae bacterium, assembly GCA_012516665.1. GTDB lineage: Bacteria > Bacillota_I > Bacilli_A > Erysipelotrichales > Erysipelotrichaceae > Bulleidia. The sequence goes on along the minus strand of JAAYWN010000094.1, from coordinate 28,436 downwards.
TTTACGGTCAATGGCAGAACAATGAATATGGATGATGGTGAAAGCTATCCGACCTATGAGATCAACGTCGCTTCTCTGCAGCAGATGGGCGAATGGTTCGACTATATGCGGGAAAATGGTGTCTATGACAACACCAGGATCATTCTGGTGGCAGATCATGGTTTCCCATTGGGCCAATTTGATGAATTGAAACTGAAGGATAAGAACGAAACAGTCGAAGATCTGGAAGCGTATGCACCTCTCTTGATGGTCAAAGATTTCAACAGCACCGGCTTTTCAACTTCAGATGAATTCATGACGAATGCAGATGTGCCGGAAATTGCGACTTCAGAGGTCATTGAAAATGCTGCAAATCCATTTACCGGGAAATTGCTGAGAAGCGATGCTAAGCAGGGAACGCAGTATGTCATCTCCTCTACCAATGCAGCAGATTGGGATGTCAGCAGAAACAATGGCAATGTTTTCCTGCCGAACAATTGGTTCTCTGTTCATGACAATATCTGGGATGTCAATAACTGGAAACAGGAAACGAAGCTCTCCACTTCACCGACAGAATAAAGCATTGTCTCATCAATATGTCATAAAAAATGCACATTCTTTTTAAGGAATGTGCATTTATCATAGATGGGCAATCAGTTCATCAACAGCTGCTTCTTTGGTCATGAAGGAGATCACAAAGCGCACCGCGGTATGATCTTCATCGATCTTTTCCCACGCAGAGAAGACAAAGTCCTTGGCAAGTGCGGTCATCTGTTCATTGGTCATGATCGGGAACAGCTGATTTGTTTCCGCTGGAAAGTAAAAGGAATAACCCTTTTCTTTGAAAGCCTGTGCCAGTTTATCGGCCAGATCGATCGCATGTTTGGAGATCGCAAAGTAGCGGTCATTCCTGAACAGTTCTTCAAACTGGATGCCAAGCATTCTTCCCTTTGCCAGCATGCCGCCTCTCTGCTTGATATTGTAGCGGAAGTCCTTCTTATATTTCTCATTTAAGATCACGACCGCTTCCCCGAACAGAGCACCGATCTTTGTGCCGCCGATATAGAAGACATCGCAGAGATTGGCAAGTTCCTGAATGGTCAGATCATTGGTGCGGGCCATCAGGCCATAGCCAAGTCTGGCGCCGTCTATAAAGAGCGGAATATCATATTTTCGGCATACGGCATAAATATCTGTCAGCTGCTGTTTAGAGTATAAGGTACCGGATTCTGTCGGAAATGAAATGTAGACGATCCCTGGCTGCACGGTATGTTCAACGGAAGGACCGCTGTAATGATCGGTGATCAGCTGTTCGATTTGAGAAGCGGAGATCGTGCCATTCTTTGTCGGAAGTGTTAAGCACTTATGACCAGTCGCTTCCAAAGCGCCTGTTTCATGGACATTGATATGTCCGGATTCAGCACAGACAGCTCCTTGATAATGTTTCAGGATGGAGTCAATGACCGTAATATTTGTCTGCGTGCCGCCGACTAAGAAGTGAACATCCGCATCTTCTCTGCCAATGGCCTTTCTGATCAGCGCACGGGCCGCGTCGCAATGGGGATCCATGCCATAGCCTTCGGTCTGTTCTTCGTTTGTACGCTGCAGTGCTTCTAGGATCTCAGGAATGCATCCTTCAATATAATCTGTGTCAAAACGTATCATGCTAAGTCCTCCGTTTTCGTACTATAATACTCTAGCAAAAGGAGAAAGCAATGAACAGCAGAAAAAAGACAAAAGCAATGGTGATCCTTCTCTTGACCTTTATCATCTTTTCCATGGTGCTGTCATTGTTCAGATGAATATGAAGAGATATCAGCAGAGCGAGACTTCGGCAATGGCCGAAGTATTGAAGAAGAATGGAGTTCTTTCGGTACCGACAGACACGGTCTATGGTGTCTGTGCTTTGATGTCCTCTAAAGAAGCGCAGGAGAATTTAAGAGAAGTGAAGCATCGTCCTGTGACGAAGGCTTTTCCGATCATGTGCGCTGATGAAGAACAGATCAAGATGGTTGCGTATACGGATGCAAGGGCAGAAAAACTGATCCGGGCATTTATGCCAGGGCCTGTTACTTTCATTCTGAAGAAAAAAGAAGAAGTGCCGGCCTATGTCAATGGCGGTATGGATACCTTGGCTGTCCGCATGGCAACCAGTGAAGCATTGAAAGAATTGATCCAGAAGTGCGGCGCACCGATCTTCATGACCAGTGCCAATCAGTCAGGCGAACCTGTCTGCACATCTTTGGATGAGATCGAGAAATCGTGCCCGGATCTTGATGGCATGATGGAAGGCGATGTTTCTTTCGGTGAGGCCAGTACGATCATTGACTGTACGGCAGAAGAGATCAGGATCCTGCGCCAGGGACCTGTCACCATGGAACAGATCCAGCAGGCACTGCGGTAAGTTTCAAAGACAGGAACCAAGAGAAATCAGCTATTTGCTACAATGGCTTCATAAGGAGAATTTTATGAGCAAGATCATATTTCTGGATGTGGACGGCACCCTGATCGACTATGAGGCAAAGATGCCGGCATCCGCTGCCAAAGCAGTAGAAGAAGCACGCGCCAATGGGCATCTGGTCTATTTATGCACCGGCTGTTCCAAAGCAGAGATCCTGCAGCGGCATCTGTGTGAAACGGATGGCATGATCGGCGGCAATGGGGCATATGTAGAAACACAGGGAAAAGTCATTCTGCATCAGGGACTGAGCAGAGAGGAAACAAAGCATATTGTGGATTGGTGCAATGCACGTCATCTTGGCTTTTATCTAGAATGCAACAGCGGCATGTACTGCAATGCATATATGCAGGAGCAGGGACCGCAGACCATGGTCAGATATTCGCTTGGCAAGGGAGCAGATCTCAGCAAAGCAAAGAAAAGTGCAGATGAGTTCATCAGTGATTTTATTCTGCTGCAGGGAGAAGATCTGTATCGGAATGATGTGAATAAGATATCGTTTATTCTTTCTTCCTATCAGGATCATTTGGATTCAAGAACAGAATTTCCGGAACTGGTTGCCAATACATGGGGCGGCAAAGGGGAAGAAGCACTGTTCGGCGATCTGGGACCGCAGGGGATCACAAAGAAACATGCGATCGATGTGCTGCTCAGCTATCTGAACAGGGACAAGGAAGATACCATTGCTTTCGGTGATGCCAAGATCGATATCTCGATGTTTGAATTGTGCGGGACCAGTGTAGCGATGGGCAATGCCGGTGAAGAATGCAAAGCAGCTGCCGACTATATCACGACAGATGTCAATGACAATGGCATTGAAAATGCGTTCCGTCATCTGCAGCTGATCCAATAAAAAAAGAAGCAGATCACTGCTTCTCATATATAAGGAACTGATTGAGATCGCCCTGCTGAGCGATCTTTTTTTTCATCTCCTGGTTGGCATCATAGTAGGCATCATCGGCCAGTACCTGGCGGAAGTTCTCATAAAGATTGGACATGGTCAGATCTTCTTCATAGATATATCTGCCGATGCCTGTGCGCTTGACTGCCTGTCCATTGTACATGCGTGAATATTCATGAGAGGCTATGATCACCTGCGGAATGGCTTGGGCAATGCATTGGTTCATATAATAGTCATTGCCGTCATGGATCACACAGATCGAACCGGCGATCATGTCAGCACGTGCATGTGCCATATAATGAATATTTTGGATCTTCTGCGTATGGCATCCTGGGTACCATACATAAACGGCGTACGGCGCACCTAGAAAAGCATCTTTGATCAGTTTGTTCAAGGCAAAGGCTGACTTATGCACATCCGGCAGAAAGACACAGACACGGTTCGTCAGTCCTTTCTTCATCGGTGCCAAAGAAGAGATGCCGATGCGATCGACCTTTGCATGGGCTGGAAATGGCTGTGTTTCGATTGGGCCGAAACCGAAAAGCTTATCACATTGCTTATAGATGTTCTTTACTGCGAGCACCTGTTCGAGATGATAGGACGAAAGGAAAGCATTATATTCTTTTAAGACGGCACTGGGAAAAGAAGTCTTTTTATATAATGCGCTCTGGACGACGGCATCCACCGGAATATTCTTCAGACGGCCGGCAGAAATGGCAGCCAAGCGGTCATATGTGAGGATCCGATCCGGCTGAAAATGATCGATGGCATCTAAGAGCATCTCCATATCTTCATGAAGATATTTTTCATCCATGGCACCGCGGCTCTTCAGCCATTCTTCATAAGAATGATTGTCTTTTCTGTTTGCAAACAGCGGCTGCTTTGGCTTGGCAGCGGGATAGCTGGAGGCATAATGAAAAGCATTGGCCTTGTCTGCAGAAACGGCAGCGACATCGCCATTGCTGTGCAGCAGAGAAGCCAAGTTCTGCGTGACATAGTAGGCTGCATCATTTTTGGGATGCAGGATAAAAGGAACAATCAAGATCTTCATAATAGTATCATCAGACATAGAAACTTACTGTCATATATGGCAGTGAGAAGATGCCATCCTCCTGTTTGATGACTTAACAATATCACAGACTTCCCTTGATGTATTGCCGACAGATAAAAAATCGACGGCAGATAAGATAGAAGAAAAAAACTGGAAAACGGATGGGACGGCTGCTGAAAGTGTGTTGCGATTGCTGCGTATTTGGAATAAGATAAGACAGAAAAAAGAGAGCGAGGACTTAGACAATGTTAGAAGTATTGAATCACCCATTGATTACTCACAAGCTCACACAGATGCGCAAAAGCAGTACAGGCACCAAAGATTTCCGTGAAAATCTTGATGAGATCGCAGAACTGATGGCATATGAAGTATGCCGTGATCTGCCTGTCAAGACGGTCGATATTGAAACACCGGTCGCCCCGTGCACAGGTTTCGAATTATCAAAAGAAGTTGTCATTGTACCGATCTTAAGAGCAGGTATTGGTCTGCTGGATGGAATTCGGAGATTGGTCCCAACGGCAAAGGTCGGCTTTATCGGTATGTATCGTGATGAAAAGACTTTGGAGCCGCATGAGTATTTCGCTAAGTTTCCAAGCGGCATGGAAGATGCGATCGTGATGATCGTTGATCCGATGCTGGCGACAGGCGGCAGTGCGATCGATGCCATTTCAGCTGTAAAGAAGAGAGGCGCGCAGCAGATCAAGCTTGTATGTTTAGTCGGTGCACCGGAAGGTGTGAAGGCAGTGCAGGCAAAATATCCTGATGTTGATCTGTATCTGGCTGCTCTGGACGATCATCTGAATGAGAATGGATATATTGTCCCAGGTCTTGGCGATGCCGGCGATAGGATCTTCGGCACGAAGTAATGCCGCTTGTACAATTCATTGCCCGGGCATGCATCTATCTTTTGGCTTTTGCCGTTTCTTGGTTTGCATTGGATGCGGTCAATTATGAAAAGCTGCTGAAGAAGGGACATGTTCGCAAAGCACAGATCCTGTATTTCCTGCTGGCGGCAGCGCTTGCCTATCTGGTGGGATCCTTCTGCTGTGCGTTTCTATATCAATGAAGCAGGTTTTGGTCTGCTTCATTTTTTTTCTTTCAGCGTGGTAGAATAAGACGTAGCAAGTGAGGATAAAAAGATGAGCAGACTGCTAAGCATCATCGTTCCTTGTTTCAATGAAGAAGAGGTCCTTCCGCTGTTCTGTGAAAAGGTGGGAGAGGTGGCAGCTTCTTTAAAGAAAGATAAGGATATCGAAACTGAATACATTTTTGTGGATGACGGTTCAAAAGATCATACGCTGGATCTGATGCGCCAATATCATTTGAAAGATCCAAGGATCCACTATATTTCCTTTTCCCGCAATTTCGGCAAAGAAGCTGGATTGTATGCCGGTCTGCAGGAAGCCAAGGGAGATTATGTCTGTGTGATGGATGCTGATCTGCAGGATCCGCCATCGCTGCTGCCGGAAATGATCGATACGGTAGAAAATGGTGAGTATGACTGCTGTGCGACCAGGCGCGTGACGCGTACAGGTGAATCGAAAGTGCGTTCTTTCTTTGCCAGATTATTTTATAAATTGGTGAATCATGGCTCAGATACAGAGATCGTCGACGGTGCCAGAGATTTTCGCCTGATGAGCCGAAAGATGACGGATGCAGTACTGTCCATGTGCGAATACAATCGTTTTTCAAAGGGGATCTTTTCCTGGGTCGGTTTTCAGACGAAGTGGATCGATTATGAAAATGTAGAAAGAGCAGCCGGAACGACAAGCTGGTCCTTCCGCAAACTGTGCCACTATGCCATTGATGGATTGGTCGGATATACGACAAAACCATTGGAGTTTGCGGCTTGGTTCGGTTTCGTCTTTTTCTGCATATCCATCATCGGGATCTTAGTGATCATTATTAAAAAGCTTGCCTTCGGCGATCCGGTCGCAGGGTGGGCAAGTACGGTCGTGATCATCCTGTTCTGCTCGGGAATCCAGCTGCTCTGCACAGGAATCATCGGGGAATACCTTGCCAAGACATACTTGGAAGTGAAGAACCGCCCGATCTATATTGTTAAAGAAAAAGACGAAGACGCAGAAAAAAAATAAGAGAATTCGAGAAGAAAGCTCGCCGCTGTGTATAGACAGGTAGGAGGGCTTTTTATATGGAAGGCGAAGAAGTGATCAATACGTATCTTAGAAGCATGAAAGAGGCATATCAGGAATTGATGCCAGGGAAGGTCGGCCGGTGCATGATCTCAGAAGAGAATTGGATCGACCGCGGATCGATGGCAAATGGGGAAGAAGCAGGTATCAAAGTAAAAACAGGAGATATCTGCTGGATGGACTATGGGCAGGCATACCTGAATGAAATGGGGTATCAGCACTTTGGGCTGATTATAACGATCTGTATGCATAAGGCATTGGTCATTCCGCTGACCAGCAATGAAAGTGCGTATAACAGAGCTTATGATGCGCTGGATAACCCAGGCGGCAACCGGTGCCTGATGCGGATCGGTCTGGTGGCAGGTCTGCGCAAGAGCAGTACGCTGTATCTCAATGATATGCGCTTTGTCAATACTGCCAGGATGTTCGAGGTGCGTGCACATCTTGAGGAAGAGGATCCGCTGTTCTTAGAAGTGAGGGATCGGCTGAAAGAAATGCTGATCATGGCACGTGCGATCTAGTGTTGTGTTACCATTAAGACATGCAGAAATTGAACGGAAAATGGCTGTGTGCGGTCAGCGGCGGCGGCGATTCGATGGCCTTGTTAGCGATGTGCCTGGAAGCGGGCATTGACTGCGCAGCTGCCCATGTCAATTACCATCATCGTGACCAGGCCGAGGAAGAAGAAGCATACGTACGTCAGTTCTGCCATGAACATCATGTGGCGTGCTATGTGCGCAATGAACCTTTTCACTGCCAAGGAAACTTTGAAGCCGGTGCCCGAGAATGGCGCTATGATTTCTTTGTTTCACTTGTACAGCAGTACCATTTTGCCGGTGTTCTGATTGCCCATCAGGAAGATGATCTGATCGAGACCTATCTGATGCAGGAAGAAAAAGGGCTGGTGCCTGCGCATTATGGACTGAAAGAAGAAAATCTATACCACGGTATCCTGGTAAAAAGGCCGCTGCTGCAATATACAAAGAAAGAATTGGAAGCGTACTGTCAAGTACACGGGATCAAGTATTTTTATGATGAGACCAATGATGATGTTACGTATGCCCGTAACAAAATGAGGCATGAAACAGTGGCTCCGATGGATCGTTTTGCCAGAGATATGGTACGGCATGAGATCACGGTAAAAAATGCCGCAAAGCATGAACAGAGCTGCCGGGTCAATACATATATCCACGCTGGAAGAGCTGATCTGTCCCAATATCGTTCCCTGCGCCAAGGGGACCGTCTTGCCTTGCTGAGAAAGATCATTGAACCGGAAGCAGAGACGAGGGAAGCAAGGATCTCTCTTTCTTTCAGCAAAGAGATCGATCATATTCTTATGAGCGAAAATGATTTTGATATTGCCGTGCATGGTCAGCATCTTGTGCAGAGCCAGGCTTCTTTCTTTTTAACGGCGGGCTATGCACCGTACAAGTATAAAGTGACAGACAGGGAAGAATTGATGAAACTTGGACAGCAGACCTGCTTTTCTATTGAAACAGGCAGTCAGGGGATCTATGCTGTGACGTTAAAAGATGCGGATTATCCGCTGACGCTCCGCTGCTTTGAAGACGGCGATGCCATTTGTCTGCGCTATGGCACCAAAAGCATTGCGCGTTTCTTTGTGGATCGAAAGATTCCAAGATATCTCAGGAAGACTTGGCCTATCCTGTGCAATTGCGATGGGAAAGTGATCTTAGTGCCGGGAATTGGCTGTGATGTCTTGCATTTCTCTGACAGGCCGACGGTCAATGTGGTACAATATCCCTTAATTAAGGAGACTTTTGACGATGTGGGAAGAAAAAGATATTAAGAAGGTCCTGGTCAGTGAAGCAGAGATCAAGGAAAGAGCAGCTGTGCTGGGAAAACAGATTGCTCAGGATTATCAGGGCAAGTCCCCACTGCTGGTCGCTCTGTTAAGAGGATCTGTTCCATTTTTAGCAGAACTGCTGAAACATATTGATCTGGATATCCAGTATGATTTTATGGATGTCAGCAGCTATGAAGGTACAGAATCGATCGGTGATATCAAGATCATCAAAGATCTGGATACTTCGATCATCGGCATGGATATTCTGCTGGTAGAAGATATCGTAGACACCGGCCGGACGATCGAGACCGTCAAAAAGACATTGCTGAATAAGGGAGCGAAGAGCGTTAAAGTCGCAACTCTGCTGGATAAGCCGAGCAGAAGAGTTGTTGATATGAAAGCAGATTATGTTGGCTTCGCTGTAGAAAATGAATTTGTTGTCGGCTTTGGCATGGATTTCAATCAGCGCTACAGATGTCTTCCTTATGTAGGCGTATTGAAGAATGAATGCTATCAGGGCAAATAAGGAGTATTAAATGCAGAAAAATAAGATTACGAACTGGCTGCCGTATCTCATTGTCATTGTTGCCATTGCAAGTTTATTTTCATTGAGCAGCAATGCCAGTACACAGACGCTCTCTTATAAAGAGCTGAAGTCTGCACTGAGCGAAGAAACTATTGATGCGGCAAATGTATCTATTGGCTCGAACATCACGACCATTAAGGTATTGGTGAAAGATGCCAATGGCAGGAATACAACGATGGAAGGAACCCTTCCTTCTACCAATGATGAGATTGCCGAAACACTGAAGTCATTGGACAAAACAGATGCTAAGGTTACGATCGTAGATGCAGCGGCTTCCAATCTTTTTGTGGAAACACTTGTATCTTTGATCCCGTTTGTATTGTTAGCGGGACTTGCGGTATGGATGATCAATCGCATGAACGGCGCCCAGAGCGCCAATGGCAAAGCCTTTGAGTTCTCACAGAGCCGGGCAAAGCTGGAAGGCAAGATCCGGGTAAGATTCTCAGATGTTGCTGGCTGCGATGAAGAAAAGCAGGAAATGGCGGAAATCATCGAGTATCTGAAATATCCGAAGAAGTTTGAAAAGATGGGCGCAAGGATCCCGAAGGGCATTCTGCTGTCGGGCCATCCGGGAACTGGCAAAACACTGCTGGCAAAAGCAGTGGCTGGTGAAGCCAATGTGCCGTTCTATTCGATCTCTGGATCTGACTTCGTTGAAATGTTTGTCGGTGTAGGCGCAAGCCGTGTGCGTGATATGTTCAAGAAAGCACAGCAGACTGCTCCATGCATTATCTTTATTGATGAGATCGATGCAGTAGGCAGACAGAGAGGCGCAGGGTTCGGCGGCGGACATGATGAACGTGAGCAGACATTGAATCAATTGCTGGTCGAAATGGATGGCATGGAAGAAAATACCGGTGTCGTTGTCATTGCTGCGACCAACCGTCCGGATGTCCTTGATCCAGCTTTGCTGAGAGCAGGACGCTTTGATCGTCAGATCACCGTATCATTGCCGGATCGCAAGGGCAGAGAGGCAATCCTGGCTGTCCACGCACGCAATAAGCACTTTGCACCGGATATGGATCTCAATGCGCTGGCCAAGAGAACTCCAGGCTTCAGCGGCGCTGATCTGGAAAATGTACTGAATGAATCTGCCATCATGGCCGTGCGCCATAATGAAACAGAGATCACCATGGCAGATGTGGATGAAGCAATTGACCGTGTCATGATGGGACCGGCAAAGGTATCCCGTACCTATGATGACAAGACCAAGAAACTTGTCGCATATCATGAAGCAGGACATGCGATTGTTGGATTATTCATGGACAATGCACAGATCGTACAGAAAGTGACGATCATTCCCCGTGGGGAAGCGGGCGGATACAACCTGATGACACCGAAGGAAGAAAAGATGCTGGAAACAAAGAGCGATCTGCTAGCGACGATCACTTCCTATATGGGCGGCAGAGTCTCAGAAGAAATGTTCTTTGATGATGTAACGACGGGGGCATCCAATGATATTGAACGTGCCACCAATCTGGCAAAAGATATGGTCACGCTGTATGGCATGTCTGATCTTGGCCCGATCAAATACAACTCTGGGACGGAGAATGTCTTCTTAGGAAGAGATTACAATTCACCGAACAATGTATCTGGACAGGTTGCCTTTGAGATTGATCAGGAAGTACGCAAGATCGTAAACAGCTGTCATGATACAGCCAGAAATCTTCTGGAAAAGCATAAAAAAGAACTGGAAAACATTGCCAATGCGCTGATGGAACATGAAACACTGACCGCAGAGCAGATCAACCGCTTGGTCAAGGGAGAAGATATCTCCGCTGACTTCGTGATTGAAAAGACAGTCAATGCTCCGGCTGCACCGCAGGAACCGGAGACAAAGAAACCTGAGATCAAGGAAACGGAGCCAAAGACAGTATCGCTGACGACTGATGATGAAGCAAAAGATGCGTCCTTCAAAGACAGCAGCGATGATCAGCAGAAGTAAATGAAATCTACTTGGAGGAATACGTTCTTCCAAGTTTTTTATTTCTTGGATGGACAGGTATTCGAGATTGTATAAAGCTCATAAAAGAATATTAAAAACTGTTGACAGGATAATAAATAACCGATAGGATAAAGCATGTAAGCAGGAGGCACATGATGACAGTTTTATCCTCAGAGAATACAGTTTCTAAAACAGAATATAAAAAGACCGGAACATTCAGACCAAAAGATCCGGTCAGTGCATATACGCATTTCGGCGGATTTATTGCATCGATCATAGCGATGCCGCTTCTTTTGATCCATGCCAGTGAGCATGGTGCTTCGGAGGGGAGCCTGATCAGCTATACCGTCTTCATGATGTCAATGATCCTGCTGTATGGTGCCAGTGCTTCCTATCATTCTTTCAATATCTCACCGAAAGCAAATATGGTGCTGAAACGGATCGATCATATGTCGATCTTCGCCTTGATCGCTGGTTCCTATACGCCGATCTGTGCGGTTGCTTTAAGAGGACAGAATGCAGGAACGATGCTGCTGGGTGCTGTTTGGATCATGGCTGCTGCCGGCATGCTGTTCAAGCTTTTCTGGGTCACCTGCCCAAAGTGGGTCTCTTCTGTTATTTACACAGGTATGGGATGGGCCTGCCTGATGATCATGCCGCAGATCATTGCGGCTCTGCATGGCGCTGCCTTCTATTGGCTGCTGGCCGGCGGCGTTCTATATACGATCGGTGCGGTGATCTATTCATTAAAGCCTGCGATCTTTGATCGTCCTGGCTTTGGCAATCATGAATTGTTCCATTGCTTTGTTCTGGCTGGCAGTGCCTGTCATTTTATTATGATGTATCAATTCATTGCTCTCATGGGTTAGTGCTGTTTCGGTATATAATAATACCGAGGAAAATATTCGAATGAGCGAAAGTGCAAAAAGAAATCTATTCAGTATTCTGGCTGGTATCGGTACCGGCCTCTTTATGAGCATTGCCGTACTGTACATGATGATCATCAGCTTTTTTGATATTGCATCGATCAGCTATTGGATCACGGCAGCAGCCTGCTGTGCCATTCCTTTCTGTCTGACGTTCCTGCGCCAGAAAGGATGGAATGTGTTTCTTGCTCAGATCATGATGATCCTGACAAGCTTTATCATTACGGCGATCTATGGCGGCTATGTCACTTACAGCGGTTCTGCAGCATCCTCTTATCCTTCTTTTTGGCTGCAGGTGCTGAGCGCTTCTGGCTTGGCACATGGGCTCTCTTTGGTCTGCGTATGCATCAGTGAAGCAGTCCATCATCATCTCAATAAGTAAGGACACAGCAGATGTGTTAGAATATTTTCAAATGCGAAGGAAGCAGAATGACATTGCTCAGTAATTGGGGAGAAAAACTAGATCGGGATCATCCATTGCCAGAGTATCCGCGTCCATTGATGCAGCGGGACAGCTATCAGAACCTGAATGGCAATTGGCAGTATCAGATCACCGAAAGAAATGGAGATACCAAAGAGAACGGCTGGAAGTGTATTACCGTTCCTTTTGCGCTGGGCTCTTCGCTCAGCGGAACAGAGGAACAGCTGCAGCCTGGTCAGGCGGTATGGTACCGCCGTCAGTTTGCCTATCGCCCAAATTCCTTTCGTACATGGCTGAATTTTGAAGCTGTCGATATGGAATGCATTGTCTTTATGAATGGCATGAAGGTCGGCGGGCATAAAGGCGGATATGCACCTTTCAGTTTTGATGTAACAGAATACGTAAAGTATCAGAATACGATCATGCTGAAGATCATTGATGACAGTGAACAGGGCATGTATGCCTATGGCAAACAGGTCACGCATCACAGCGGTATGTGGTATACACCATCCAGCGGCATCTGGGGATCGGTATGGCTGGAAGATGTTGGCCCGCATGGGATCCATGATCTGAAGATCACGCCGGATTACGATGCGTCCTGTGTGTACGTCAACGCAGCCGGAAACTTTGATCAGGCCGTGATCACGGTATCTTCCAAGGGACATGTCATTCACAGCGGCATCACCAATGATGGGCATTATACAGTTCCTCTGCCGGATTTTCATGCATGGTCGCCGGATGATCCATTCCTATATGACTTATATGTTTCCACAGATGACGATGTTGTCAAAAGCTATTTCGGGATGCGCCATTTTTCGGCGGCATTTGATGCGGATGGCATTATGCGATTCTGTTTGAATCATCATCCTCTCTTCTTATCGGGCCTGCTGGATCAAGGATACAGTGCGGATGGCCTGATGACCTATCCTAGTGAAGAAGCGATGGTCTATGAACTGCAGATGATCAAAGATATGGGCTTTAATATGCTCCGCAAGCATGTAAAGATCGAGAACCGCAGATGGTACAGTCTGTGCGATCATATGGGCATCCTGGTGATGCAGGATATGCCTTCCGGCGGCTTCTCGGAATATGATGTAAAGACGCTCGGTGTTCTTCCGTCGCTTGGCCTGAGACATCGTAAGGATGATGGCAGCGATGCCAAACTGAAGCGCAGTGAAGCATCTAAGCTGGCATACTATGAAGAGCTGGATGCTATGCTTGATGAGCTTTACAATGTTACTTCCATCTTTGCCTGGGTGCCTTTCAATGAGGGATGGGGACAGTTCTCTTCAGCTCAGGTCACCCAGAAGATCAATCAGTATGATCGTACACGCTTAGTTGACAGTGCCTCCGGATGGTTCGATCAGGGATGCGGCAGCTTTAACAGCATCCATGATTACTTCTTCCCTTTCCATGCAAATCGGAAAGATCAGAAAAGGATATTGCTGCTGAGCGAATTCGGCGGATACGCGTATCTTGAATGGGGGCATACAACATGTGAAAAACTGTATGGCTATCGGAAGTTCAAGGATAAAAAAGAATTGGAAGATGCGATCTATCGGCTGTATGAGAAGATGATCTTAGCAAATATCCGCAAGGGCCTGAGCGGATGTATCTTTACGCAGGTCAGCGATGTTGAAGATGAATGCAATGGTCTATTTACGTATGATCGCAAAGTACTGAAAGTCGACCCTCATCGTATGAAGAAAATGAATGAGCGTCTATATAGGAGAATTTCAAAATGAAAGATGGCATCGTAATTGCAGAAGCACTGCATGGAGAAGTCAGGATCCATGCCGCATGTACAACTCATCTGGTCGAAGAAGCCAGGATCCATCATACTGCTATGCCGACAAGCATTGCAGCACTTGGCAGAGTGATGACCGTAACAGCGATCATGGCCTCTGATCTGAAAAATAAAAAAGAAAAAGTACAGGCTGTCTTCAATGGCAAAGGCCCGATCGGAACAGTGCTCGCGCAAGCCGATGGAGCAGGAAATGTCAAAGGATTTGCGGCCAATCCAAATGTTTATCTGGTTCGCAAAGACGGCCATTTGGCCGTGGGCGAAGGTATTGGAACAGATGGTACGCTGACGGTCACACGTGATATGGGCTTGAAAGAGCCGTTCACCAGCACAGTCGCATTGCAGAGCGGGGAAGTCGGCGATGATTTTGCCTATTACTATGCACTTTCCGAGCAGGTGCCATCCGTCGTTGGGGTAGGCGTCTTAGTCAATCCCCAGGGAAAGATCCAAGCGGCCGGCGGATTGATCTATCAATTGATGCCGAAGGCCAGTGAAGAAACAATTGAATTCTGCGAAGCTGCCGCAAAAGCACAGCAGCCGGTATCAGAATTGATTGACAAAGGAACAGATCTGGAAGAAGTCATTCGCACCTATTTCCCTGATGCCAATGTATTGGCCCACAGAGATGTGCGTTTTTACTGCGGCTGTTCAAAAGAAAAATTTATGGATTCTTTATCTGCACTGCATGATAAAGATCTGCAGGAAATGATCGATGATGGCAAAGGTGCTGAGATCGTGTGCCAGTACTGCAGCACAAAATATAATTTTTCAACGGAAGAACTGAAAGAGATCCTGGAGAAAAAACATCGTGTGGAAGATCGGTAGCGTAGAGATCCGCAATCCTTTTGTTGCGGCGCCGCTGGCCGGCATCTCCAATCCTGTCTATCGTGAGATCATGCATGAATACGGTGCATGCCTTGTCGTTTCAGAGATGATCTCTGATAAAGCACTGCATTATCACAATGCTCGGACATTTGATATGTGTGCTGTATCGACGAAGGAACATCCTGTTTCGCTGCAGTTATTCGGCAATGATCCCGCAACGATGGCAGAGGCAAGTGCGTATCTGACAGAGCACACGGACTGCGATATCATTGATATCAATATGGGATGCCCCGTTCCGAAGGTCATCAAGGCGAAATCTGGATCCTATCTGATGGCCCATCCTGATGAAGCATATGCTGTGATCAAAGCTGTTGTCGATCATACGGATCGCCCGGTTACCGTAAAGATGAGAGCTGGATGGGACAAAGACCATATCAACTGTACGGAGATCGCTCAGCTTGCAGAAAAGGCAGGAGCCAGTGCGATTGCGGTCCATGGACGGACAAAAACACAGGGATATACAGGACATGCAGTGAATCAGTATATCAAAATGGTCAAGGATGCGGTATCGATCCCCGTCATTGGCAATGGTGATATCAAGACACCTGAAGATGCGAAAAGAATGATGGCAGAAACAAACTGCGATGCCATTATGATCGGACGCGGTCTGCTGGGGAGACCATACTTTCTGAAAGAACTGAACGCTGCATGGAACGGTACAGAATATGCTGAGCCGACGTATGAAGAAAGACTGGTCCATTGTTATGACTATGCGAAAAGACTGTGTGCTTATGAAGGGGAATACAGCGGTGTTCCCATGATGCGCGGCATGGCTGGGTGGTATCTTGCCGGTATGCCTTATGCGGCCCGATATAAAAGCCGTCTCAGTCAAGTCAATACGCTGCAGGAAATTCAAGATATCTTAAATGAATATAAAGAACAGCTGGATAAATAAACAAAAAGAAAAGTCGCTTGCGCGGCCTTCCTTTTTTCAAGGGATAGTTCAAATTTTCATTTCGGGGGGAAGAAATTATGAACTGTGTCATCAGGAATCTCTTCCTTTTGACACTATAAAGATAAACAATTCATCTGTTCACAGAATGAATAAATAGTGAACGTTAAGTGAAGGATTATGTGAGATAATGGGAACAATGAAAAAATTCAATCAGGCAATGGATATGGTACATGGTCCATTGCTTAAAAATATTTTTATCTTTGCACTTCCGCTGATGCTGGCAAATCTATTGGAAATTGCTTTCAATGCAGCTGATACGATCACCGTAGGAAAGTTCTCTGGGCAGGAGGCATTGGCTGCTGTGGGTGCGGTCGGTCCAATTGTCAATCTGATGGTCGCACTTTTCAATGGTCTGGCAGTAGGATCCAATATTGTGATTGCACGGCAGCTTGGTTCAGGACAGAAGGATAGAATTTCGGCTTCTGTTCATACAAGTTACTTTTTAGCCTTGGCCGGAGGCGTCCTGCTTACGGTACTTGGTTTTTTCGGGTCTGTTCTGTTTTTGGATCTTATGGGGACACCGGCAGATATTATTTCACAGAGCACATTGTATCTGCGTATTTATTTTGTCGGCAGCATTCCTCTGCTTGTTTACAATTTCGGCTCAGCTGTTCTTCGCTCTAAGGGAGATACAGCGCATCCAACATTGTATCTGGCAATTGGCGGTGTGCTGAATGTGATCCTCAATCTTTATTTTGTGATCTGCCTGCAGATGAGCGTGGCTGGTGTTGCCATTGCCACGGTCATATCTGAAAGCGTCAGCGCAGTTATGGTGACGGTGCAGCTGATGAAGGAAAGCGGCAGTATTCATTTGGATCTGAAAAAGATCAGGATGGATCCGGTGATTGCTTCATCCATCATGAAGATCGGTATTCCGGCCGGATTGCAGACAATGATGTGGTCGATCTCGAATGTTGCAGTGCAGAGTGCGATCAACAGCTTTGGTTCGACAGCAGTTGCCGGCAACAGTGCGGCTGCAAATATTGAAGGCTTTGTATATATAGGCATGGGCGCTTTCTCGCAGGCATGCATCACTTTCACTTCACAATGCGCCGGTGCCGGAGAAAAACAAAGGATCAAAAAGATCTTCTGGGTATTGACCGTACTGATGATCGTTTCAAGCTGGTCTATCGGTGCACTTGCCTGGGCCTTCGGCAGATTCTTTCTTTCGCTCTTTACCAATGACAGTGCGGTCATCGATATGGGCATGATCCGGATGTGGCATGTGGTCTTCTGGCTGTGGCTGAATGGTGTATTGGATATTCCGGCATCTTCTCTGCGCGGTATGGGATACAGTGCAACGCCGACTGCCGCCATGCTGCTGGGCATTGTCGGTGTGCGTCTTCTCTACATTGCCACGATATGGAAATTGGATCCGACCCTCGAAGTCCTGTATATGTGCTTCCCGTTATCCTGGGTCATCACATGTGTTATATTATTTTTTCTCTGGAAATACTTCTATCGTCAATTCTGCGAAAAATACTGAGATGCGTTTCTGCTGTGCTGAGATGGCGTGGAATTTCTGATGATACAAATATATAAGACAGAGAAAACGCCTAAAAATGCGCATGAAAAAGACCTGAAAGATCGGTGAGTACCCTTCAGGTCTTCTTTAGCGCAGAATACTGTCTGCATAAGCGAATGGAACCTATGCAGCAATATTCTAATTCAATAGAAGTTTAACACAAATGATGTGAAGAGAACAGTCGTTTTCAATTTTGCAAAAATATAAGAGTAAAGAAAAATCAATTATCAGTATAATAAATAAAGAGGCAATCAGATGGAAGAATATACACTGGCACAATGTCTTCATAAATACAGCATGGAATCGCTGCATGCATACTGTGAAGAGTATGATGCGGAATTTACGGAAGATGACAAGGATGCAGTCTGCATCGCACTGTCGAATGCTTTGATCCAGCAGAATGCGATAGCACAGAGATTGGGTATTTTAGAAGATAATGCTTTTGATGCATTGCAGGGATTGATCAGAGGCAGCAGCATAGATGATGAAAATCTGATCGATGCATTGGATGGCTTAGATCTGATCTATGGTTCTGCAGAAGATGGACAGTGGCATGCAGCACAGGAAACAGCAGAAGCTGTCAATGCTATGGATGAGACAATGGATCAGAAAAGAAAAGATCGTGTCTGGCTGATGCAGTGCCTGACGATCGTTCAGCATTATTGGGCCGATGCTTCGATGGCAGTGATGCGTGAACTGTATCAGAAGAATCCATCCGTCGATCCTGATGCAGATCTGAAAGAACTGTTTGCAGAGATCCCAAATTCGGAAACACCATGCACAATGATCCAGGATTCCTTTGTGATCCGCGGATGGCGGAGCAGTGAAGTATTTGCCGGCTATCGTCAATCGCAGCAGAACTGCGACTTCTATATTCCTTCGATGGAAGAGGTGCTGGATCTGTATCACAATGATTTTGATACGCTTGATCCCTGCGGCATGCAGGTGAAAGAATGGTTCCTGCATGCTGGGGCAGACGAAGCTGATCTTGAACTGCTTCTGCATGAAATGTGGAATGATATGAACTATGGGCATACGGAACAAAGTATTCGGCAGAATGCAGAGTCGATGATCACTTATGATACAGCGGAAGAACAGAATGATTTCCGTCAGAAGGTCCATGCATGGTATCTTCATGCCAGAAGAATTGATATGCGGGGACATCGTATGGCTGAAAGGGAGCAGACAGAATGAAAGCAGATCTGAATGATGTAATTGAAGCAATT
Source organism: Erysipelotrichaceae bacterium (assembly GCA_012516665.1). GTDB lineage: Bacteria > Bacillota_I > Bacilli_A > Erysipelotrichales > Erysipelotrichaceae > Bulleidia. The sequence goes on along the minus strand of JAAYWN010000094.1, from coordinate 9,814 downwards.
GAAGAGACCAATGAAGAGAATGCACCATACTACTGCATCGATACGGAAGAGATCGTCTGGCCGATAGAAGGTCAGGAAGAAAATGAGGATGAGAATGCGATCCGTCTGCCAAGCAGATATGAGCGCAATGATTATCAGAACATGGTCGATTTCATTGATACCGTAAAAGATGAAGAAGCACAGGAATGGCTGAACAATGCGATCCATGGCAGAGGTGCCTTCCGTATGTTCCGGGCAGCCTGCGAAAAATTTCATCTGCTCGAAGATTGGTATGACTTTGAAGCACAGGCACATCGCGATCTGGCTGCTGCATGGTGCGAGAACAATGGCATTGTCTGGACCGATGAAAAGAAGCAGCCAGAAAAAGATGAAGATGATGTAAGTGATTTCCTTCATGAAGATTATCAAGCACAGGAAACAGAAAAAGAAAAGCCTATCCGTGAAGCACCTGCTGCCTATCATATTGTCGAGATCACAGAAAAGAACCTGATGAATGCTTTATATATAGCAGATGAATATCTTCATATGGGAAAGTCAGGATCCTCTGATCTTGAACTTGCCCAAAAGCAATTGGAAACATGGAAGAAAAATGGCTGTGAGGTCATTGCGGCAAGTGAACATGGCAGATTCATTGGCATTGCAGCAGGAAAAGAAGAAGCTGACGGTCTCTGCATTGAAGCAGTCTGCGTTAAGGAAGACTGCCGGCGCAGGGGGATCGGAAGAATGCTGATGCACTATTATGAAGCAGAACATCCGCATGTTTCTTCACTGCATTTATTGATTTCGGAAGATAATACAGCAGCCGAGACTTTCTTTGATCATCTTGGATATCATGTTCTTCCTGTTAAGGCAATGCGAAAAGATAGATCAGCTAAGTAAAATGTTTACTGTATAATACTTAGTATTACTCAAAACATATCTGTTGGATGCTTGCATACTATCATATAATTACGGAAGAAAGAAAAGTGTGAGGATCATTGATGACATCTCATCTGTTTTATAATATGACGCTTTCAAAGGATCGGCATACGATTGCTGATCAGGCTGCGGATGCGGAATTGATGAAGGATATTGGACAGGATATTTTTCTGCCTTTTGAGGAACGCATTCAAGAAAGCGACCGCCGAATATTTTCAGAACATATTCAGAAGCAGGATCATCATTGGTTCTTTATCAGACTGAAAGGAAATGAGGAGCTGTATGCGGTGAAACTGCAGGATCTTCCGAGTGATCTGCATTTTCAGATAGCCAAGGCTTCCGACCTTGTCCAGAATATTTCTGAACAGAAAGATCTGAATGAATGCTATGCCGCTCTATGCGCGATGTATGGCGATATCTATTTTATTTATCGCCTCAATGAAAATGACATTCAGGTACATTCCTCGGGAAGCACATATCTGGTCAGCCGCAGGTATACCCTTGCTGCCTTTGAACAGTTCCTGATGGAACATACAAAGGATGCGCAGCAGACAGAAATGAAAGAAATGCTTGCCGAGATGAAGCAGGGGATCAGCTGTTCTGTCAGATCGTTCTCAGGAAATTATGTGGATGACGATGAAAAGGTAATAAAGACAATATTCCAGTTCAGTACGATCACGCATCATGACCAGTCAGCGGATGTCATCGGACTGATCCATGCTGAGAGAAAAAGAAGACAGCCGGAGAAGGAAATGGCACAGCGTGATGGATTGACTGGCCTTTATGCCAAACATGAGATTGAACGTATTGCCAAAGAGTCTGTCGCTGCGGATGATGGCAGAGAATTTGCACTTGGCATAATGGATATTGATTTCTTTAAGAACATCAATGATACCTATGGGCATGCGGCTGGTGATAAAGTGCTGCATCAGATCGGTCTGATCCTGCAGGAAGAGGTCGGTCAGGATGGATCAGTCGGAAGGATCGGCGGCGATGAATTTATGATCTTGGCCAATTATACTGATGAGACACGTCTGCGCAATCTGTACAGTGATATCCGTACACAGGTCGCCAATTCTTTTCCTTCTTATGGCATGGAAGGAAAAGCAGTGACCCTGTCGATTGGCAGCGCTTCTTATCCAAGCAGCTGCAAGGATTATGAAAGTCTCTTCTTCTTGGCAGATCATTGTCTGTATCGAGCTAAAAAGAATGGCCGCAATCGCTATGTGATCTATACGCCGAGCAAGCATGGAAGTGTTGAGGATATTCTGCGTTCTGGATATCTGGGAGATACTATCAGCGGCAGACAGGATATGGATCCTGCGGAAGCGATGGTAAATATGATCTGCAGTGTCAGCTTTGGCAGTCAGAAGGATATTTCTTCTCTGCTGGATGAATTTGCACATGCTATGAAGATCCAGAATGTCATGATCTGCTGCGGCGATCCGGCAGAGATCAGATACACCGCCGGTGAAAATGCGCTTCATGATGAAAAAGCATTGAAGCATATCGCTGCCGATATGTCACAGAACAGTGTGATCCAGCAGGCAGATGATTTTGTAATCATCAGCTCTTTGGAACATTTGAGTGAAACATCCGCTAAGATGAAAGAGACGCTGCTGCAGCCAGGGATCCTATCCTTTGTGACTTTCCGCTGTCAGGACGCAGAAAAAAAAGATGTTCTGCTGATCTTAACAAGTATTGGCCGGAAGCAGAAATGGAACCAGATGCATCTGAAGTACTATCGCATCTTTGCGGAACTTCTGAAGAAATATACATTATGAAAAGTGACAGGTGCATTTGATATGCATCTGCCATTTTTTAGATCTTCTTTGAGATCTGCCTGATTGTTTTCTTCGGCACCCGGTAATGATATGTCTCATCGCATGTATATGCAGTACTGCCTTCTGCTCCGATCTCAATGGCTTCAGAAGTGTGGCTTGGATAGCCTAGGGCAATAACCATAGCAGCAGTTCTGTTCTGGGGAAGGCTTAAGATCTCATTGACCTTCTGCACATTGAAGTTCAGCATCATGCAGGAGCCAATGCCTTTTTCAAAAGCACTTTCGACAATATATTCTGCCGCGATCCCGGTATCAATATCCACTGTGCGAGAGTGATCGGTATCCGCAATAATGACCAGATATGCCATAGCTTCTTCATCCGGCTTTGGATCTGCCAAAGAACGCGGCAGCAGGGATGCATATTTGATCACCTTGGCGATAGCATCTCGCTTGGGCTTGCTCTGGACAGCGATATAGCTCAGGGACTGACGATTATTTCCAGAGTGCACATAGCGCAGGTCATGCAGGATGTCATCGATATCCTGATCCGGTATTTCGATCTGCTTGAATTTGCGAAAGGTACGGCATTGCCTATAAAGTTCTGACAGTTTCATATTAGATCCTCCTGCTATCCATTATAGACGAAGAAAATAATAGTGCGTGAAACAAATTGTTCAGTGATAGAATGATTTTAGGTCAGGTAATGATATATGAACGAAAATAGTATATCGAAGTATAAAAGAGAAATGCAGGGATATGCAGATCTCTATAAAATGATCTTCCGCTCTTCCAGTCCTGCGTCTTTCAGACGCGATAATCAGATCTTGGATCAGATCCTGAAAGGGAAATGGCTTTCATCTGATACCGAAGCGAAGACATTTTATCTTCCAAGAGAAGATGGAACAGAATTGCGCATCCTGAAAGTCACAAAAAAAGATCATGAAGAAAATCAATGTGTTGGTCTGCTGTGGCTCCATGGCGGCGGCTATGCCATCGGTCTGCCGGAAATGGATGCCGTGTTTGCCAATCGTTTCTGTGCCGATGATGACATTGTGATGATCCTGCCGGATTACAGACGGTCGCTGGATGCACCATATCCAGCTGCTCTGGAGGATGCTTATCAGACATTGCTCTATATGAAAGAAAATGCAGCAGCCTTAGGCATCAGAGAAGATCAGCTGTTCGTCGGCGGCGAAAGCGCAGGCGGCGGACTTGCCTGTGCATTGAGCCAGTATGCCCGTGATATGCAGGAGGTAAATATTGCTTTTCAGATGCCTCTCTATCCCATGATCGATGATCGTATGACAGATATATCCTCCCATTCCTATGCACCGCTGTGGGATACCAAGAAAAATCTATTGTCGTGGAAGCTGTATCGCGGAGAGAATCAGGAGACGGCACCGTATTATGCCCCAGCGCGTCAGAAGAATTATACCGATCTTCCACCAGCTTTCAGTATTATCGGCGATCAGGATATGTTCTTCGCTGAAACAAAGAACTATTTTAAGCATCTGTATGAAGCAGGCAATCAGATCATGCTGAAAGAGTATCCTGGATGTTTCCATGCTTTTGATATAACATGCCCGAATACGAAAAGTGCGAAGCATGCATGCAGACTTGAACAGAATGCTTTGAAGTATGCTGTTCACAATTTCTTTGCTTTCCAACCAGCCAATGGCTCAGATACAGAAGAAGCTGACATTGATGACATGGTCGAGGATATAGAGTCCCAGCAGGATCTCTTAGATGCCTATCGGAAGGGACCATCCAAAGATCCAAAGCAAGATCTTCCACCAGAGGCTGAACAGCCAAAGGAAGAAGAGACAGATGAAAAGATACCTGATATCGCTTCTTTGATCCCAGAAGAAGAGGAGCAGAATACGGAAGAAGAACCTATTCATGAGAATAATGAAGAAACCGTTCCGAAAGAAGATCCTTTTGCAGAGGTACAGGAAACAGCAGCAGATGTAAAGGAAGAATTGCTGGAAACAATGGATGTTGAAGAACGCCCAGTATCCGAAAGTACAGCAGTGCCATTCCCAGATCATCCTGAGGCAGTCAAAGAAGTGATCACTGAAGAAGAAATTGATACGATATCTAATAAGCTGACGCAGATCCTGCCGGAGACAGATGCCGAAACGGCAGAAGAAGAATTGGATGATACAGAAGATACATTGGATCCTGATGAAGAAGATCCTGTTCCAGAAATCAAGAACGAAGAAGCCGAAGATCAGTCCAAGGATAAAGAGTCTTTTACCAAGGATGACATCATGCAGCTCTTAGAAAAAAAGAAAGAGCAGCGGCATGAAGATGTTCCGCCAAAACAGGAAGAAGAGCCTAAGGATCTGATGACAAATCTGCAGAAGATCATTGAGAGCGATACAAATGATTCGCTGAATGAGATCAGCAGTTTTGTGGATAAGCTATGAAGATCGAGAAGAAAAAGAATCCTGGCATAGATCAGAGAAAAGCTGAAAAAGAGTCCAATGATACAAAGCGCGGAGCAAAGATCCCGCTGAACAAAGTTGTTGAAGATGAGAAAGCAAAGCAAAAGAAAAGATCACGCCTGAAGGCGGACCTGCAAAAAGAAATCAAAGATGAAGAGTGATCTTCATCTTTTCTGACTGTCTCTGCCTATCTGGATCATATTCTGCAGCTGCATGCGATACAGCAGCAGATCATCTTCCATCGGATTGGCAACCGCAGCAGCTACCTTTTCGTTGCTGTTCAGAAAGTCCAGAATATCCTGCTTATCCATCAGATAGATGAACTCTCCTATTTTTAATACCGGCTTTGCCTTTTTCAGATGGTCAATGTCGGTATAGACAGGAAAATACTTTTCATTGTCATTTCCCTGCATGACATCTGCTTTCTCAATATCCGCGGCATGGATATCGATCTTGCTCAGTGCTTCTTCTTTTGGATAGACAGCGCAAGCAAAGACAGTATTCCCTGTCAGATGCATGGTCAGATCGCGCAGTACCTGATTCATTCCTTCTTCTGACAATGGTGCTTTTCTTTGACTGAGCAGCTGATCCAGCTTGGCATCCATACGGATGTCCATCGAATCTGTATATTTTTTCATAATTTTCCTCATAGGTATTATACAAAAAAAACACAGCGTTTGCTGTGTTCATCATATATGTTGCAATATATGTCACATTCCCTCTGGAATGTTAGCTTCTGAGCGATCGAGACAATCAGCGACTGCTGCTGTCATAGCGATTACTATTTAGAATTGTGATGATACCATGTTTTGCGTCGTCAAGCAGATGCTTGAAACCAATTTCATCTGTGTATTCAATAATAGTGCCGCCATCGATCGTCAGGTACTCAATACGATGACTCATAAAGATTTTGATTCCTCCTTTTCTATCATGTAGTTATAGCGTATTTGATTTTGAATTGCAAGTGAAATGCATATTTCACACAAAATTATGTACTGGATCTAACAGGACGAATACATAGATTTGGTTTGTTTTGGCACAGGATTGTTTATAATGAAGAGGAAGAATTGAGTGAGGATTCAAAGGGAGATCATATGAAACTGAATCGTAAACGTACCATGTTAGTCGGCCTTGCGTTCCTATCTATCTGTGCCTTTTGGCAATTCTATGACAATGAAATACCAAAGATCTTAAAAAATACTTTCGGCATGGGAGAAACATTAACAGGATTTATCATGGCATTGGATAATATCCTGGCCCTGTTCCTGCTGCCTTTCTTTGGCGCTCTGTCGGACAAAGTGCATACAAAGATCGGCAAAAGGATGCCGTTTATTCTGTGCGGGACGGCATTGGCTGCTGTTCTGCTGGTGATCTTAGCGGGACTGGCTTCAAAGCCTGCTCTGCTGATACCGTTCATTATTGTCCTGCTGTTGCTGTTGGTGGCGATGGGGACGTATCGTTCGCCAGCGGTATCGCTGATGCCGGAACTGACACCTGCACCATTGCGTTCGAAAGCAAATGCGATCATTAACTTAATGGGGACCATCGGCGGTGTCTATACATTGCTGATGATCAAGTTCTTTGTGCATACACCGAGCGATGGATCATTGACGAACTACATGCCGATGGCATTATCTATTGTTGCCATCATGGTCGTATCGGTAGGCATCCTGTACTTCACTGTTCCGGAAAATAAATGCATGAAGGAAGTTGAACAGGAAGACATGACGGATCAGGAAGAAGCAGAAGCGAAAGCTTCCGCGGGAAAGAAGATGCCGCCGGAAGTGAAAAGATCGATGATCTTCCTGCTGCTGTCTGTCTTCTTCTGGTTTACCGCATACAATGCTGTCACGACGGCATTCTCCCGCTATGTTGAGCAGGTATGGAATCTGCACAATGGTGAATATGCGGACTGTCTGATGGTCGGTACGGTGGCAGCGGTCATTGCCTATCTGCCGATTGGCTCTCTTTCTCAGAAGATCGGACGCAAGAAGATGATCTTCTTTGGCATTGCATTGATGGCAGTCAGCTATGCATTGGCTATCTTTGCGGTACAGTATGCATTCTGGGTCAATATCCTGTTTGCATTTGTCGGCATTGGCTGGGCAAGCATCAATGTCAACAGCTATCCGATGGTCGTTGAAATGAGCAGAGCAGGAGATATTGGCAAGTTTACCGGCCTGTATTATACCTTCAGTATGGCAGCCCAGGTATTTACTCCGATCGTTTCCGGCTTTCTGCTGGAACATGTTTCTTATATGACGCTTTTCCCATACAGTGCATTCTTTATGATCATTGCGGGATGCACAATGCTGATGGTAAAGCATGGTGATATTGATCCAAAGAAGGCGGTACAATGAGCATTTTAATTAGTATATTGATCATTCTGGCAGTTTTATTCTGTATCTATCTGTTCCTGATCCATCCGAATACGCGGAAAATGGAAGTGATCGATGCTTTTAAAAAGAAAAAGTATTTTGCCCATCGAGGCCTATATGACAATGCCGGCGATGCGCCTGAGAATTCTTTAAAAGCATTTCAGAAGGCAGTAGATCATGGCTATGGCATGGAGATGGACGTACAGCTTTCCAAAGACGGTATCCCAGTCGTCTTCCATGACTTTGTGCTCTCTCGTGTTGCTCGCAATGCGGACAATGAGCCGGTGCCAGGAAAAGTATGCGATTATACTTTGGCCCAACTGCAGAGCTTTCATTTAATGGACAGCACAGAAAAGATTCCGACCTTTGCTCAGTTCCTGGAACTTCTGCATGGACAGCAGCCCGTCATTGTTGAACTGAAGATCGAGAACAGTGATAAGCAATTGGCCGTGTGCCCGAAAGCAGATGATCTGCTCAGCAGATATCAGGGGCTGTACTGCATTGAGAGCTTCAACCCAAGAGGAGTGAAGTGGTATAAAGAGCACCGCCCAGAAGTGATGCGCGGACAGCTGAGCTCGATGTTTACAAAGACAAATGAGGATCGAAAAAAATATTGGTTTATCTATCTGCTGGCCCAGAACCTGATGATGAACTTTCTGACGGCACCTGACTTTATTGCTTATGATGCCCTCTATTGGCAGAATGCCAGCAGAAGGATATGCCATAAACTGTTCGGCAATACAGCCGTGGCATGGACGATACGCTCACAGCAGCAGCTGGAAGAACGCCGTAAGGACTTTGATATCTTTATCTTTGAACACTTTGAAGCAGATCAGACAAAATAAAAGGGCTGCATTCTGTTACATTAACAGGATGCAGTCTTTTAAAAGGGGAATATTTATTTATTGAATACAGCAGAGAAACGTCTTGTGATCTCCAACGGCCGGGTAATTGCACCGCCAACGACGACACAGAAGGCACCTAGGCGCAATGCTTCGGCTGCCTGCTCAGGTGTATGGATCTTTCCTTCAGCAATGCATCTGGTGCTGGTCTCATGGCAGATACGGCTGATCAGATCAAAGTCAGGCTGATCGGAAGGTGTCTGACCTTCTACATATCCGCTCATCGTTGTTCCGACGAAGTCAAAGCCAATCTCGGCTGCTTTTTTTGCTTCATCAAAGCAGGATGTATCAGCCATGAACAGCTGATCGGGATATTTTCTCTTTGCTTGGTGATAGAGTTCTTCTGAACTGATGCCTCCGGGATGAACGCGATTGGTGAAATCAAAGGCAATGATCTCAGGAGAACATACCATCAATTCATCAATCTCTTTCATTGTTGGCGTGATATAAATAGGGGAATCATCGTAGTTTCTTTTAATAATGGCAATCAGCGGCAGATCGACTGCCTTTTGGATTGCAGCTGTATCCCTGACAGAATTGCAGCGTATCCCAGAAGCTCCTCCCTGGGCAGCAGCTCTCGCCATAAATGGCATGATGCTTCTTTCGGGATCATAGAGCGGTTCTTCCGGAAGTGCTTGGCAGGATACGATCAGTTTTCCCTGCAGTGACTCGATTAGTTTTTCTTTATCATTCATCAAGGTTCAGGATCTCCACGATATTATTCTTATACAGAATTGCTTTAGCCCCATAGACTGCCTGGATGCCGCCGCCTACTTCAAGTACATCGGTAGCACCTAATCTCTTCAATGTATCTTTATCAACTTTTGAAACATCCTTTACGGAAACACGCAGACGCGTGATACATGCATCTACATCTTCAATATTCTCTTTGCCTCCTAAAGCATCAATGATCTTTACACTGTCTTCTTTCAGTGTGCTCTTGGTCGTTAGCTGAGGTGCTTCTTCAGCAGTGAGAGTGCCATCTGTATCGACTGTATCTTCACCGCGTCCAGGTGTCAGAACATTGAACTTGAGGATATACCACTTGAACAGGAAGTAATAGATGAATGCCCATAAGACACCGACAGGGATCTCCAGCAGCCAGTTCGTTTTTGCATTTCCCTGGAGAATGCCGAAGAGAGTGAAGTCAATAACACCGCCGGAGAAAGTGTTGCCAATTGAGATATTCAGAATATCTGCCACAAAGAAGCTGACACCGTCTAAGAAAGCGTGAATGACATACAGAAGAGGATTGACGAATAAGAACATGAATTCAATTGGTTCTGTAATGCCGGTAACAAAGGAAGTCAATGCAACAGAGATGAACAGACCTTTATAGCGTGGTCTTCTTTCCTTTGGTACGCAGTGATACATTGCTAAGCATGC
>JAAYWN010000208.1 GCA_012516665.1 Erysipelotrichaceae bacterium | reverse complement strand
TAGATCTTGCTGGATACACCTATGGTTGTTACAAATACATGTGCTTTGTGCATCTCACCCGTTTCATTGAATACGGCGGTGAAATAGATCCACCTCGTCGGACGTAGAGATCCACCTCGTCGGTAAAAATAGATCCGCTTAGGTTTGTGCTAGCCATAGCGGGTCTATTGCTATATTTTCTTTCTCAATTTTCTTTGCGATTCACCTTTGAGTACAACACTGTAAGAATTGTTTGTGATGCGATCAAGTATTGCGTCTGCTACAATACCGCCGCCAAGTTTGCTATGCCATTCATCTACTGCCAGTTGGCTGCACAGGATTGTGGACTTGTCGCGAGACCTGTACTCGAACAATTCTATTAATTCATTCTGCTCTGTCTGTGTTGTTTCTGTAAGAAGAAAGTCGTCGATGATCAAGAGATCATACTTTTGGTAGATTCTATACATCTTTTCAAGACTTCCTTCTATCTTGGACTCCATGAATTCCCGCAGGAGTTCAGGAAGACGTGTGAACCTGACGTGGTATCCTGCTTCACAAGCATTGACACCTAGTGCGTTACTGATAAAAGATTTACCGCATCCTGTTGCGCCAAAGATCAGGACATTGCGGTGTGCCGCAATATAATCATTTGTAGCTAATTGATCGATCAGAATATGGTTGATCTTTCTATCTGGAGAATATTCAATATTTTCTAATCTGGCACTGTGATCTGACAGCTTTGCCTGTTTCAGCCGCCTTTGAATGGTATTGTTCTTTTCTGCAGTGTATTCAGCACTGGTAATCTGTTCAATGATATCTGATATGCTCATTTTTGAAAATCCCGTATCATTGCTCAATGCTTCGAGCTCTTCTGCCATCGCAGGCAGCCTCATTTCCCGCATCATCTGAAGGATCTGATCAATCATTGTTTGGATCCTCCTTGTAATAAGCACTGCCTCTTAAAAAGGTATGCTCATCTCTTGCTGTGCTTTTGGAAGAGGATTGTTCGAGCTCATCTTGTTTGTTTTCAAGGATAGCTTTAATATTCTTGTAGCGAGGACTGCTGATGTGAGCCAGTGCTAAGCAGCAGGCGTTCTCAAGACGCTCGTTGGAATACTTGCGTGACAACATCAGAATGGATTTAGCGCCATTATATCCTTGCTGTTCATATTTATATTGGGCGAACAAATTGGTGATTACCTGTACAGTATTTGCACCGATATCATTTGCCCATTTTATGAACCTATCTTCGTTCCATTCGGCAGCTGCGTTGCTGCTGGGCGGCATATGCTCTGGAAAGGTCTCATACACGCCATCATATCCTTGCAAATGCTGATGAGTGCACAATAGGATACGATTAAGATAGATGGAAATATGTTTGCCAGTTACTTTTAGATCAACTTCACTGCCAATATACTGGAAGGGCACACTGTAATACTTTTTCTCATAGCTGATATGGCTGTTGGCAGCTACCTTTGCTTTTTTCCATATTGCAAATTCATATGGAAATTGCGGAAGCGGAAGAAGCTGATCTTTTTCAATGCTTTCATAGGTGTCAGCTCTTGATCCTGGCTTCTTCTGATACTGTTTATGATTGAAGCCATCTAATTCAATCATTACCTGTTTGTTGTACTCTTCAATGCTGAAGAACTTATTATTCCTAAGCTTGGCAATAATATATTTAGTACATTGATTCACAGTATTCTCTGCTAATGGTTTATCTTTAGGGTGCCGGACTCTGGCTGGAAGAATGATGATGTTATAGTATTCCGCCATATCCTGATAACTTTGATTCAATATCGGTTCTTCATTTTTCAAATGCTTGATCACTCCTGTTTTGAGATTGTCAGGAACCAGAATCTTTGTGATTCCTTGGAAATAATCGAACATATGAATATGACAATTGATCCAGGACTCCTGTTTCATGTCAGGACATGCTTCCGCATAAGTATAGCCACTGAATGCCAGCACTCCAATGAACAAATAGCCTTCAATCATTTCACCCGTATCCGGATCATACCAGGTAGGCTGTGATCCTGCCCAATCGACTTCGGTCTCTTCGCCCGGTTTGTGATGAATGATATCTGTGAATCCTGTCTTTAACAGGTTTTCATGGAAGTAATGCTTGAATTGTGTAAGTCTGTAAGGAATTTGGTCTGTTTTGCGGCAATCATAACAATACTCATCCCATAGAAGCTTCATTGTCACTCCCGGTTTCTTCAATTCATTAACTAACGAAGAATAATCCGGCATTGCATACATCACATCAGGAACGGATTGCACTGCTGCCGGCATTTCAAACATCCGGTTTAATTCATCTTCAGATACTGAGAAATCGCATCCGCTTTTGTAACCATGCTCATTCAATGCTTTAATAACTCTGCTTACTGTGTTTTTGGATGATTTCACACGTCTGCTGATTTCATTCCTACTGATTCCCATCAAATACAGGCGCGTGATCTCTTTGTAGTTTGGCATTTACTCGTCACCTCATCTTTCTTGTGTACAAAAAGAGCTGCACATTACTCTATGTACAGTTCCATTGTATGCATAATTATGAGATGGATCTCTACGTCCGACGCAGTGGATCTATTCCTGCCGACGCGGGGGATCTCTTAGTTCCGACGAAGTGAACCTCTGGCTCCGCCATACTCAAT
>JAAYWN010000093.1 GCA_012516665.1 Erysipelotrichaceae bacterium | reverse complement strand
TCAAAAAACAGGAGATGGTCGCTGTCAGAGTATCTGAAATGGCAATCGGCACTTCTCATCGCTATAAGAGTATAAACAATGCATTGCCTTGAATTCTCTCGTTCATTCTTTCTATTTCTTCCCCAATACCAATGATTTTATTATTTGGTTTGATCCTGCACTATACAGTATTTTAATTTCGCAATTTTATATTATTTTCATTTTTGCGAAACACTGTTTGCATTACACCTGACTGCCATTTTCCTCTGCTGTATTTGAAAGCCATCGTGCAATATCTATGATTCTGATTCCTTCCTGCTGCATTTCTGGATGCTTTGTGCGTGCAATAATCATTTTTGGATAAGCATCTCGAATTGCTAAAAGTGGGGAAATCTCTCTTTGAAATGTCTCTTTTGAGGATATATCATCCGAAACTTGAATGTATTGAATCATCCCTTTTTTTCTTACCACAAAGTCAATTTCTTTTTTATAAAGTTGACCTACATACACTTCATACCCTCTTCTCAGCAATTCAATTGCAACCATATTCTCATAAAGATGACCATAATCCGCATATCTTGTGCCAAGTTCGGAATAACGAAATGATAAGTCCGCAAGATAATACTTCTTATCTGATTCTAAATATTTCTTTCCTTTGATGTCATATCTTGCAATTGGATAAAATAGAAAAGACTTACATAAATAGTTTAGATAACTGCCAACCGTTTTATCGTTTGTTGTATACGTACTTGAAGTTAACTTTGAAGCAATATTACGAATGGATAGTTGACTGCCAATACTATCCATCATGAAATTGGCCAGCATCAAAAGCAGGTCTTCATTTTCTATTCTATATTTCTGTACAATATCTCTTACGATTGTTGTTTTGAATACTTCTCCCACATATTTTGTCGCATCTTTATTTGTTCTATATGCATAGGAGCCAGACATGCCGCCCCGCACGAAATAGTCATCAAAGGCAGTATCAATATCTTTCGTTGGATAATATTTTAAATACTCTGAAAAAGAAAATGGAAACATACTGATTTCAAACACCCTGCCTCCAAACAGCGTCGCAAGATCACTTGATAAAAGAAAAGCATTAGAACCAGTCAGATAGATATCGAACAGCTCTTCTTCATGTATACTGCTGATTGCTTCTTCAAATCCATTGCACATCTGAACTTCATCAATTAACAGATAGTTTGTTTTCCCTTTGATATAACTTTTCTCAACATAATCATATAAATTATTCGCATTTTGCAAATTCTGAAATTTCTTTAGATTCAATTTCACTCTGACAACATTCGCTTTTTCCTCTTGTTCAAGCGATTCAGAAAACATATCCATCAATTTGGATTTCCCACTTCTTCTGATTCCTGTAATCACTTTTATATCAGGGGTATTCTTAACAGATTTTAGCTGATTCATGTACGTGATGCGTTCAATTATTTTCATGATCAAATTATATGTCATTTCGCAATTTTATACAATTTTCATTTTTGCGAAATTGAAATCCATACATAAGAAAACCATAAAAGTTTCTTTCTCTGTCCAATCATTCCTTCATCACTCAGATCATCGCTATTCGATGCAATGACTTTCTCGTCTCTATACGATCCAGTTTTCTTATTCTCCGCTGAATCATTGAAATTCTTATAAGATAAAAAAAACTGGAGATCTTTATCAGACCTCCGGCATTTTTCTTACTTATACATATCAAAGCCAAAATCATTATAGACATCAGATACCGGTGTATGGTTCTCAATGGCATCAATTGCTTTAGCAATCATTGCATCAATAGACAGAACATGGATCTTTGTGGAATGCTCTGCTTTTTCCTTCGGGAATGGGATCGTATTTGAGATGACCATTTCCTTGATGACACTGTTTTCGACCTTTTCAACTGCATCTCTGGAGAAGATGCCATGGGTAACGCCAACATATACTTCTTTGGCACCATGATCCTTTAAGATCTTGCAGCCAGCACACAGTGTTCCTGCTGTATCGACAATATCATCCACAACAATGCAGATCTTGCCATTTACATCGCCAATGACATTCTGAGCCTCGACCATATTCGGCTTCGGTCTTCTCTTGTCAATGATGGCGATCGGCGCATCCAGTACATCCGCCAATCTTCTGGCTCTTACAACGCCGCCATGGTCAGGAGATACGACTACGACGCCATCCTTTGGAAAGTTCTTATCCTTGAAATATTTTCCAAGCATCGGTACTGCTGTCAGATCATCGATCGGGATATCAAAGTATCCTTGGATCTGCGCTGCATGAAGATCAAATGTAATGACGCGGTTGGCACCTGCGGTGACCAATAGATTTGCGACCAATTTGGAAGTGATTGGCTGACGCGGCTTTGCTTTGCGATCCTGCCGTGCATATCCATAGTACGGCATGATAACATTGATCTCACCTGCGCTCGCTCTCTTGCATGCATCAATGCAGACAAGTACCTCCATCAGATGTTCTGTAACCGGCGTGCATGTCGACTGAACAATAAATACCGAACGTCCTCTTACAGATTCCTGGGGTTCCACCAGAATCTCACCATCTGCGAAATGCTCGACCTTGATCTTTCCTAAAGGGAGATTCAAGTCCTTGCAGATTGCAGCAGCCAGATCAGTGCTGGAAGTCAGAGCGAATACAACAGTTTCCTTAACCATGCTTTTCCTCTTTCTTTTTTAGATTTGGTCTAAAACACTCTGTTTAGATCAGATCTTTTCATATGTGCGTCACCATTAAACCAGTTTTCCTGCCTTTTTTCAACCTTTTCTCACGCAAAATGGTCCAAGGATCTCATTTTTATGAATTACTGCATTCTTTGTATAGCATCCTGGCAGGATCTCTGCTCCATCTTCAACAATTGTCTTTCCATATAAGTATGTATTTGGATGAACGGTAATATCATGGCCAAACGTCACATCCGGTCCGATATAAGTACTGTCAGGATCTATGATCGTGACTCCTTCCTGCATCCAATGAGCATTGATCTGATGCTTCAGGTACTTGGATGCCTGGGCCAAGGCAGTGTTGTCATCAACACCTTCGCATTCTTCCCAATTGCTGGCAGGGATCGCAATGACTTTCTTTCCCTGTGCAATCATGATCTCTACCAATCCTGGCAGATAGTATTCTTTCTGTGCATTGTCATTCTTCAGGAGCTTCAGTCCTGCAAACAATGACTGATTGTTAAATGCATAGATGCCGGTATTGATCTCTCTGACCGCTTTTTCTTCTTCATTGGCATCCTTATATTCAACTACTTTTGCGACCGTGCCATCTGCTTGGCGGATCACTCTGCCATAGGCTTTGCTGTCTTCCGGAACAGCTGTCAGGATGGCCATGTCAGCATCTCCTAAACATGCAAGCATCTTCTGATAAGTTTCAGCCGAGATCAATGGACAGTCTCCATTGGCAACGATCGTAGTGCCCGTTTCTTTTTCCAATTGCTTTGCCTGCATGACTGCATGTCCTGTTCCAAGCTGCGGTTCCTGCAGAGCAAATTCACACTGTCCTGCCATCTCTTTTTCAACATCTTCATGACGATAGCCAACGATCGTAACGATCCGTTCAATGCCTGCTTTTCTTAAAGAGCGGATCTGCAGACCGACCATCGGTTCTTCTAAGATCTTATGCAGCACCTTCGGCAGTTCGCTCTTCATTCGCGTTCCTTTGCCGCCGGCCATGATAATTGCATTCTTCATCTTATCTTCCTCCTGACAGGATCTTTGTTCTGCGCACAAAGTATCCTTCTGCTTTCATTTTTTTCATTTCCTGTTCCAGCAATGCATCCTCTCTTGTTATGCCGAAGACGGTGGAGCCGGAGCCCGACATCAGCACCCCGTCAAAACCATCTTTTTTCATCTGTTCCTTGATCTCTTTGATCTCAGACACCAGCTGCAGAGAGGCTGCTTCAAGACTGTTGCCAAGATTATCAATGATGCCTTCATAATCATCCATCATCAATGCTTCTTTCATGGCCGCACAGTCAGGATGTACATCATTTCCCTGATCGACGATCTGAAATGCTTCCTTGGTAGATACACCTCTTCTTGGCTTGACCAAGAGAAGCTCTAAGTCAGGATGGCAGTAGAATGGTTCAATCTTCTCACCTGTACCTTCAACATATGCAGGCTGATTCAGCAGGCAGAATGGTACATCCGATCCAACTTCCTGTCCGACCTCGATCAGTTCTTCATTGGAAAGATGAAGACCAAGCATGCTGTTCATCATACGGATCGCGGCTGCCGCATCCGCACTGCCGCCAGCCAATCCTGCTCTGGTCGGAATATGCTTCTGCAGTATGCATGCATAGTTCTCATGAAAGCCGTATTTTTTCTTCATGACCGAAATTGCTTTGATGATCGTATTCTTGCCGTTGACCGGCAGATAGCTGCGATTCAGCGACAGCGATGTTTCTTCTGCCGGTTCCATTGCCAGGACATCATAGAAATCTATCGGCACCATGATCATCTTCAGCTCATGATATCCATCTGATGCCCTCTTTCCTACAACATCCAAACATAGATTGATCTTTGCATACGCTCTTTCTTTCATTGCATTGCCTCAAATATTCTTTTCAGATCCTGCCAAGAACATTCCTGCGCTCTTTTCGTGCAGGGGATCTCAGCTTCTGCCAGCACTTTTTTTGCTCGTTCGCTGTCATCAAGATATTCTTTTAAATTATTATATATTGTTTTTCTTCTCTGCTTAAAGCATGCTCTGACAAGCTCAAAGAAAGAATTCAGATTGATCGAAAGGTCCGCATCTTCTCTGCGTTTGAACTGGATGATCACACTGTCTACATCCGGTGATGGATTGAAGCTCCTGCCGGGCACATTGAATAACTTCTTCACTTCATATAGATACTGTCCTTCCGCAGACAGTGCACCATATGGTGCTTCGTTCGGTCTGGCCGCGAAGCGCTCGCCGACTTCTTTCTGGACCATAACCGTAATATATGGAATCTCTGCTCCCTGTTCAAAGATCTGAAACAGGATCGGTGTTGTTACATAATACGGCAGATTGGAACAGACACTTACCGTACCATACTTCTCTTTCAGTTCTTTGACCTTGCCTGGCAGATCGATCGTCAGGAAATCCTGCAGAATGATCTCCACATTGTCATATGCCTGCAGTGTATCTTTCAGCACATCGATCAGATCTGGATCTACTTCATATGCTGTTACATGCTTCGCATGGATGGCCAGCTGTTCTGTTAAAGAGCCGATACCAGGACCGATCTCAATGACAGCCCCTTCACAATGCGCTTCTTCTGCACAGCGTTCAACAATGACGGGGTCGACCAGAAAATTCTGACCGAAGCTCTTTTTTGCCCGCAGTCCATACGTCTCTAAGATCTCTTTCGTACGGGACGGTGTTGAAATGAATTTTGTCATTGCCCTACCGCCTCCTTCAGCTGTTCATAGGTGATCTGCAGACAGTTCAGACGATGCCGCACGGTCTTTGCACTGCCGCCGCCGACATGAAAGAAACGCCCGACCTGTTCACGTTTAGCAGCACTGTCTGCAGTGCCGATCAATCCCAGATCATAGAATTCTTCCACCGTGATCTCCTTATTTGGATATTCGCAGTAAGTTACCAGATGTTCTAAGGCCTCGACCAATGGACCTTCATCCGCATGCTCGACGCCGACTTTCTTTGCGGTATGCGCATCCTGACGATCTACAAAAGCATTCTTACAGCCTGGCACAGCGCGGTTGATCGCATTGCGAATACGATTGCCAGCCGAGTCCGGATCGGTAAAGATGATTGCACCGCGAGATGCCTGTGCCTGCCGAATTCGTTCTATGACTTCTTTTCCCAATGAAGATCCGCCCGTCTCGATCGTATCACAGGCAAAATATTTTCTGAGCTTTTCTGTATCATGACGGCCTTCTACCACGATCACTTCCTGAATTGCTTTCATTGATCTTCTCCTAGAAAGCGATCCCAGTTCGCTTCGATCGTCTGTGCCATATGTTCAAGGCTGACGCCCTTGACTTCTGCCATCTTTGCGGCAATATATGGAATATTTGATGGTTCATTGCGTGTTCCGCGCACTGGTTCAGGAGCCATATATGGGCTGTCCGTCTCCGTCAGGAGCCACTTTTCATCCGTTGCCTGTACAGCCTCGACGGAATGCCGTGCATTCTTAAAGGTCAATGCGCCGCCGAATGCCAAATAATAACCGAGCTTCGTAAATTCCTGAGCCATCTCTTTGGTGCCGCTGAAACAGTGCAGCAATCCATGGCCCTGGTATTTCTTAAGAATGTCATACGTATCCTGCATTGCATCTCGGCTGTGGATCGCAAATGGCTTCTGCAGAGAATTTGCCAATTGTACCTGTCTGATGAACAGTTCTCTCTGTTTTGCCCGGATCTGCGGATCTTTCTGCCAATGGTAATCAAGCCCGATTTCACCGATGACCTGGACCTGCGGCTGTGACACCAGTTTTACAAATTTCTGCCAGCTTTCTTCCGTTACTTTTTCAGCATCATCCGGGAAGATCCCAGCAGCGACTGTATATCTATGTGTGTCTCCAGCCGCAAAGGCAATTGCTTTTTCTGCTTCTTCATAGGAAAGTGCGATGATCATGATCCGATCCACGTGTTTCTCTATGGCTCTAGCGATCATTTCATCACGATCCCTGTCATATTCCTGCCCAAGAATATGGGCATGGCTGTCTACAAAATGGAGCTCTGCCATATTACTTCCCCAGGCAGAAACGGGAGAAGATCTCATCCAATAAGTCTTCTTTTCCGCTCTTGCCTGTAATTTCCCGCAATGCATACCATGCATTTTCCAGATCGATCGTTACCAGATCCAGTTCAACTCCCTGTTTTAAGGAATGGACCGCATCCTTCATTGCCTGTTCTGCCTGCAGAGCCAGACCGATCTGTCTTTCATTGTTCAGCGTATCGGTATCCGCTGCCTGGATCTCTTTTTCATATTTCTGCTGGATTGCCGCAATCAGTTCATCCAGCTGATGATTCTTTGCACTGATGGAAACATCTCCTGTTTTTTTCTGATCTGCTTTGTTGTAGACAACAATACGTTCCTTATTCTCTGTCAGTTTCAGCAGCTTCCGATCATCTTCCGTCATTTTTTTACTGCCATCCAGGACAACAATGACAAGCTTTGCCTTTTCCATGGCCTGCAGAGAACGATCAATCCCCATCTTTTCTATCGTATCCTGCGTCGTATGGACACCGGCAGTGTCGATCAGGTTCAGAGTGATGCCCCCGATCCGCACTGTTCCTTCAACAAGATCTCTTGTTGTACCGGCAATATCTGTGACAATCGCCTTATCTTCTTCAAGCAAAGCGTTCAGCAATGAGCTTTTGCCTACATTTGGACGGCCAAGGATCACTGTATCGATGCCTTCACGGATCGTAACTGCCTGCTGTGCTGTTTCAATAATGGCGTGGATCTGTTCCAGCCAAGCTTCGCTTTTCGGCAGGACTTCTTCCTCGCTCAAAACATGAACATCATCATATTCTGGATAATCTATGTTTACTTCAATATTAGAAATGATCTGCGTCAGATCTTCTTCCAATGGATCCAGGAGCTTGGCAACGGAGCCCTTCAGAGAATGGACTGCACTTTTTGCATTGACTGCATCTTTTGCCCGGATCAAATCATCAACACCCTCTGCCTGGGCAAGATCCATCTTTCCGTGCAGAAAAGCACGTTCGGTAAATTCTCCTGGGCGCGCCATTCTGGCACCTAATCCTAAGATCAATGAAAGGATCCGGCGCGTGATATAGACACCGCCATGACATGATACTTCGATCACATCTTCACCGGTATAGCTCTTTGGCGCCCTGAAAACAGAAACTAGGACTTCATCCACCGGTGCCCCATGTTCCTTGGCTGTTCCATAGTGGATCGTATATCCCTTCGCCTTCTGGAGATCTTCTTCTATCAGTTTTCCTGCAATTTCAATCGCATCTTCTCCCGAGATCCGGATCATAGAAACCGCGGACATCGTGGAGGCGGTCGCAATCGCTGCTATCGTATCCGTGACCATTTTTTATTTTCCTTCTGCATTAGTTTAACACAAAACCCCAATTTCATTCTTTTCCTGTGTTAAACTGTCCCTATGAAAAACGAATTGAAACAGACATTAGAAGAACTTGGCATCCATGATCTTCTTGAAATTCAAAAAAAGGCGATTCCTCTGATTGAAGAAGGAAAAGACGTCTTTGTTAAATCACCGACTGGCTCTGGCAAGACATTTGCCTATCTGATCCCTGCGATTGACCGCATCGATCAGAATGAAAGCATGACCAAAGTGCTGATCATTGTGCCGACCAGGGAACTGGCTCTGCAGGTCGCAGAGAATGCGAAGAAGCTCTCCGTCCGTACCGGGAATCATATCGTCACTTTGATCGGCGGGATGGATATCTCAAAACAGATGAATGCACTGCGGCATCGTCCTCAGATCCTGATCGGTACACCAGGCAGAATTGTGGATCTGCTGCATCAGAAATGCATTGATCTTTCAGCACTGTCCCTGCTAATCTTTGATGAAGCTGATCAGATCATCTCGACTGGGCAGAGTGAAGAAACAGAAGAAATACGCAATTATCTTTCACATGTCCAGACAGTCTGTCTCTCGGCGACCGAGAATGAACTGACGGATAAACTTTTCCCGGGAAATTGTGAATATGTTAACATTGGTGCCCAATCAAGTATCAACACATCCATCGAAACTTACTACGTTGAGACACAGGACCGGAATAAAGAATTGATGCAGCTGCTGAAGACCTTGCCGATCACAACAGCCATTGTCTTCACCAACTATAAGAATGATGCGAATGATCTCGCGAATATGTGCAAGCAGAGCCATATTCTAGCCTCTGCCTTCTCTTCTTTCTTTGAAGAAAGAAAACGGATTCAGATCCTGCGCAGTTTCAAAGAAGGCAGGATACGTGTCCTGATTGCGACCGACGCTGCTGCCAGAGGATTGGATATCACAGATGTTTCTCATATCATTCACTATGATATTCCTGTAAATACTGAAACATGGATCCATCGTTCCGGCAGAACAGCACATCAGGGAAATGAAGGCATGACACTCACCATCTTTGATGTCAATGAACCTGTCAATGAAGTCGGAAAGTACATTATGGATCACAGTACGCTGTATCTAGAAAAGCCTGAACCAGCAGATCTTTCTAAGCCCTTCCGAAAGGCACAGCCGAAGAAGACAGATACGATGGAACTGCTGATCCGAGCAGGCAGAAAAGATAAGATCCGTCCTGGCGATCTGATCGGTGCTCTGTGCACCATCTATACTTTTGATGAAATTGGTGCTCTGGAGATTCAGGATACCTACAGTACTGTTGCCATTCTGAAAAATGATCCTTCCTCTCTCCCTGCTTCTATATCGGTAAAAGGCAGGAAAAGAAAAGTTGAATTGAAACGGCATTAGAAAAGCCTCCTCACGGAGACTTTTCTTTTGATATGTTCAAATTTTCATTCGGGGGAAAAGAATTTTATGAACGGTCATTTGGGATGTCTTCCCTTTTGACACTTATAAGATACTGAATCTGTATGAAGTTCTTTTGTCCCCTGCGTGAACATTCCATGAAGCTCTGTGTGAAACCATCACATCATTGGTTCAAAAATGCGCACAATTGAAATAAATATGGTCTTAATGGCACCGAAGGTACTTTCTTTTGCGGTCATCTGGTGGCACTTCTGGATCGTCGCCAGATAATCATCGCGGATCGTCGCAATTTCTTTGACATGATAGAGATAAATGCCATTTTCAAAATGCAGATACAGCGAGCGATAATCCAGATTCAAGGTCCCTACCGTAGCGATCTGATCATCTGCCGCAAACACTTTTGCATGCACAAAGCCAGGCGTATACTCATAGATCTTAACGCCGCCCAGGATCAGCTGTTTGTAGTAGGATCGTGTAATATCCCATACGATCTTCTTATCTGGGATCCCTGGTGTGATCAGACGAATATCTACCCCTCTCTGGGCAGCTAAGATCATCGCATTGCTCATTTCAGTATCAATAATCAGGTATGGCGTATATATGTAGCAGTAATTCTGAGCCTGATTAATGATGTTCATATAAATATTCTGCCCCGTGATCTCCCCATCCAGCGGTGTTTCCCCATAAGGCGCAGTATATCCTTCCTGAATGATATCATCTGTATGAACATGATATTTTTCATAATCCTGATCCTGATGGCGATGTGCATTCCAGCTTGTCAGGAACATGCATGTCAGCGACCAGACAGCTTCTCCTCTGATCATCATGCAGTTGTCTTTCCAATGACCGTGGACTGTTTTGACATTGATATACTCATCTGCCAAGTTAATTCCGCCGGTAAAGCCGACTTTTCCATCGATGACCAGGATCTTGCGATGATCACGATGATTCATCACAATATTGATGATCGGGTTAATGGCGTTGAAACGGACGCATTCAATGCCGAAGCTCTCCAGCTGTTTGGCATAGCTTGCCGGAACAGTTGCGAAACTGCCCATATCATCGTACATGACACGGACTTCCACGCCATGCTTTACCTTATCCTTTAAAATATCTAGGATACCATTCCACATGACCCCTTCCTGAATGATGAAATATTCCAAGAAAATGAACTTCTCTGCTTTCTTCAGCTCTTCCTTCATCACCGGATATCCCTCATCGCCAAGCTTATAGTATTGAACGCCTTGATTGCGATAAACGGGGAAACCTGCATGATTGGAAATGTAATTCAGCTGTCCCTTTGCAGAAGGCGAACGATCTTCTGCTTCCTGCAGGATTGTTTCATCTTGGATGTAATATTTCTTCGCTTTCTCCGTTTCTTTGACAAGATTGCGGAACACCTTGGATGACAGCAGATTGGCGCCAAGGAACAGATAAATGATGGTTCCTGGAACAGGAAGCGCTACAATGATCAAGATCCACATCATATCGGAAGATAGATGCAGAGACGTCCGCGCAATATACAGAATAATGATCAAAGAAAGCAGGCGCAGGACCCCTTCGATCCATCCGGCGGATGATCCAAGCTTTGCGAACAGACCATAAATGATCAGCAGTTCCAGAAGCACAGCTACTGCCATGATCACTGCACGATTGAATACTTTCTTCAGAATTTTCATACGCTTGTTCCTTTCTGCTCAAGCCTTAGCGAGGATCTATATTTTTACAAACTCTGTTTTCTTTGTACTGCCATGATATTTTCTGACCAAAGCATCCAATTCATCTTCAGCCTCTAAGTAATTTTCGATAAAATTTCTGCGGATATTGACTTCATTGTCCAGATCTGTCTCTTTCGGATCCCCAGCCGCTTCTATATGATAGTTGATCTCGTTTCCTTCCAATGCAAATCCAGCCCCTTCAGCTGTATGGATCTTTTTCAATTCCTCTTCAATCGCTTTTTTTTCTTCTTCACTGTACTGCAGATTGCTGTAAAGATAGGACGTTTCTTCACCTGTGATCTTCTCTCCTTCTTTATGAAGTTCAAAATGATATGGGAAGGAACATAGTACACCATCCTTAATATATTTATCTGTATCTGTCATTCTTCATCCTCTTTTTCTATGCCCAGTGCTAAAAGCTCGTTATACTTCTGATTCGCATATTCTGCCTGTTTCTTCTGGATCCAGCGCTGCCTTTCTTCTTCAATAGCGACCATTTCATCCGCAATTTCTTCCGGACTGCCTGGTTTTCCCTGAAGCAGATAGCTGATCATGCGCTTCATTGCATTCTCTGTATGCAGCTGCTGGGCAATCGCTCTGCCAAAAGATTCTGGATACCCATATTGCTGCAGAATACGGATCATTTTGCTTTCTTCATCATTTCTCATATCGTATCCTTCTATGCATTTTAATATCCTTATTGACTGGTGACAAGAAGATGACTGAAATCAAAAAGCTGACTTCTGCCAGCTCTTATTTCTGATCTGCCGATCCGGCCTGTCCAATAATCGGAATTGACGTTGTCTCTTCCCGGGCAGGGAACTGCACATCAACGACCTGTGATATTTTCACACTGTCCTTCATCAGCCCATTGATCAGCAGCATATCTTCCGGCATACTTTCCTTAAAATCTTCTGGATTCCCAATATATCCAGCATGGACAGAACCATCCTGCATTGTTACCTGAATAAATCTTTTGGTCAGTGCTCTTAACAATTCCTGCTGTGCTGTCATCTGTTATTTTTTCTCATAGCGTACAACTGCCCCCAATTCCTTCAATGTTCCCTTTCCTTTCGGCTCGACATCAGTCAGAACGATCGCTGGATTGACCCGTTTTAGGTATCCTGCGGTCCTTTCTCCCTCTTCACGATCTAATAAGCTCATGTCTATTGTATGTGTATGGTCTTTTAGATGAAGCACAAATCTGCCATGTGCCTTTTCTTCTAAAACTGCTTCGACCAGATCTTTTGTCCTCACTTCTTCAATATGCAGGCCCGCACACACAAGCATGCGGTCTTCCAAGAAATAGCTTCGATCGATCATCCCGCCGGCTTCATATGCCTTCAAGTCCTCTACTTTCTTCAGCTGACGTCTTACCTGGAACTTGCTGCGATAGTAAAAGACCATAACGACAGCTAAGGCTGCCGCGGTCACGATCAAAGCAATGCGAAGCGCTGAAATATCCTTCCCCATTGTTGTAAGATATGCTTCCGCAAAGATAATAAATGCCAGAACGGTCATCGGAATAGAATATTTGATCGTATTGACTGATTGATAGAACTTTCTGATCATATGTCTCCTTATATATGCATCTCGAGGATTGCATGAATGATTGTAGCAGTTTATTTAAAAAAGGGAACTGCTGTCTCAGTTCCCTTCAGCTATATTATTTCTTTGTCAGAACTTCTTTGATCTGCTTATAGATACCGTCACCATCAAGCTCATATTTCGCCAGCAGTGCTTTTGCCTCACCGCTTTCCGCAAACCGATCCTGCAGACCGATCTTATGGATCCAGCGCGGACATTTTTCACCGGCAATTTCAGAGATCATACCACCCAAGCCGCCGACAACTGTATGTTCCTCAATCGTAAATACCTGATTGAATTTCTGCAGCTCAGCCACAATACCAGCTTCATCGCATGGTTTGATCGCACAGACATCGACTACTTCGACTTCGATGCCTTCCTGTGCCAGTTTTTCAGCTGCCTGCAAAGTCATCGCTACCATGACACCTGTTGCAAAGCAGACTGCCTTTTCACCATGGCGCACAACATTTGTTTTTGTAAAATCAAACTTCGTTCCTTCCGGATAGACATCCATGATCCCGCTTCTGCTCAGTCTGACATAGCATGGATTCTTTGTTCCTGCCACATAGCGGATCACTGCTTCTGCCTCCGCTGCATCGCTAGGCACATAGACCTCCATATTCGGCATTGCTCTCATCAAGGCAATATCTTCAATCGCCTGATGAGAAACGCCATCTTCACCAACAGTAATACCGCTGTGCGTTCCGCAGATCTTTACATTCAGGCGCGGATAGGCAATGCTGTTGCGGATCTGTTCCCAGGCTCTGCCAATGCAGAACATTGAAAAGCTGCTGGCAAAGGGAATATAGCCGCTTGCGGCAAGTCCTGCCGCGTGTCCCATCATATCGGCTTCGGCAATGCCCATATCAAAGAAACGATCCGGTGCTTCTTTCTTTGCCATAGCTGTCTTTGTGCTTCCCGCAAGATCCGCATCCAGTACAACGATCTTCTCATTCTCTTTGACCAGCTGTGTCAGTGTTTCCCCATACGCTTCCCGCGTTGCCTTTGCCATCTTACTCTGCCTCCAGTTCTTCGATCGCCTGTTTCAATTGTTCTGCATTCGGTGCTTTGCCATGCCAGCCGGCCTGATTCTCCATATAGGAGACACCTTTTCCTTTAATGGTATGCGCTACGATGCAGGTCGGAACACCTTTGGTATTCTCTGCTTCTTTGAAAGCTTTTCTCAGATCATCAAAATCATGGCCATCCGCATGAATGACATGCCAGCCAAACGCTTCCATCTTCTGATCCAATGGATTCGGGCCAATGACATCTTCGACCTTGCCATCGATCTGCAGACCATTTGAATCCAATATCATGCAGAGATTGTCGCTCTTATAATGATGAGCAGCCATCGCAGCTTCCCAGATCTCTCCTTCTTCACTTTCACCATCGCCTACCAAACAGTAGACACGATGATCATTCTTGGATAGCTTATTGGCAATTGCCATGCCATCTGCTGCTGCTAAGCCCTGTCCCAAAGAGCCTGTGCTCATATCAACGCCAGGTACCAGATTCATATTCGGATGTCCCTGCAGTCTTGAATTGATCTTGCGGAACGTCATCAGTTCTTCTTCAGGAATAAATCCCTTTTCACTGAGGACTGCATATAATAGCGGAGATACATGTCCCTTTGACAGTACAAAGCGATCACGGTCAATGGAACGGACATTGTCCTGATTGATATCCATGATCTCAAAATACAGCAGGGTAACAATGTCTGCTGAGCTTAGGCTTCCGCCTGGATGTCCGCTGTTGGCATTCGCCACTTCCTTCAGAACATTGATACGGATGTGATTGGCATGCTGCTTCAGTAATTTATTTTCCATCTGGTCTTTCCCTCTCCCTGACATTGCCGAATGAATGTCCGTGCTGCCTCTTCCTGCTGTTTTCAATTCACAGCAGATCATTTCTATTTAAACCTGCATTTCCATTATACCGTAATTCAGCTGGCATAGCTGTCCGATGATTTTTCGTTCACAGCAGATCTGTCAGGACGCCTATATTTTCAATGACAGCGTCCGGGATGGTATTGCTGCGGGCAAGATCTTCTTCTTTGGTCTCACCGCTCATGACAAGGATGCTGAACGCTTCACTGTCTTCTGCTACAGCAATATCTGTGTACAGACGATCGCCAACAATCGCAATCTGTGCTGCCGGCAGTCCCGCTGCTTCCACCATATAATCCAATGCCCGGCGGCTGGGCTTGCCGAAGAATTCGGGATATTTGCCAGTACTGGCTTCAATCAGCCGTGCCATACTGCCGCAGTCAGGAATAAACTCCCCTTCCTCTATGGGACAGTTCAGATCCGGATTGATGCCAAAGTAAAGCTTGCCATGACGAATGAAGGTGCATGCTTTCGCCAGTTTTTCATATGTCAGTGATGTATCAAATCCAAGAATGACAATGTCGGGATCATGATCATCCAGTATCCATCCATTCTCTGCAAATTCTCTTTGCAGGGCCGGTGTTCCTACGACATACAGTTTCTTTCCATCGTAATTCTTCTTCAGCCATCTTATGATCACATGAGTCGATACCATCATCTGTTCCTTAGCAATATCAATGCCCATATGATGAAGCTTTTCAAAGTATGCAGTAATATCTTTGGAAGAATTATTCGTAAAGAAATAATAGCGGCGGTCCGTATCTTCTATTTTCTTTAAAAATGCATGTGTATAAGGAAACAGTTCATTTCCCAGATAGATGGTGCCATCCATATCAAGAATAAAAGCCTTGATCGTCTTCATTCTCTCTTTGATCTCATCTAGATTTCTTAACATTCTTTCCTCACAATGATCCTATCTGATCGGCTGTCGTCCGTACAGAATACTGATAATAAGCTGCTGGATTTTCCTTAATGATTATATGCCAAAATAGACCCATTTCCTAATTGACCTTCCATCGATGACAGTTCACAGCATGCATGCACATATGCGGCTGAGCATCGGATCGGCCAGCTGCAATGAGTATTTATTAATCATACTTGACTGCTGTCCTGCCATTGTTTTGATCTTTATCTAACCTAATAAAAAGAACTATCCTTAAGATAGTTCTTTATATCTATTGCTTTATGTTCTTTGTTTTGATCCGGTTCATTGCTTTCTTTAAAGCTAATTCAGCACGTTTCTGATCAACACTTGGATCATTGGACTGCAGTCTGTCTTCCGCTCTCTTCTTGGCCTGTTCAGCCCTGTCAATATCGATGTCCTCTTTATTCTCAATGGCATCGGTAAGTATTTCTGCTTTGTTATCACGGAAATAGAAGAGGCCTCCGGCAACAGCATATTCCTGACGAGTACCGTTTTCATCGGCAGTGATCCTGCCAATCTTCAGCATTGTTACAACAGGAAGATGATTCGGCAGGATTCCTTCCTGTCCTTCGGTCGTATCAATGTTGATGATATTGGCATCCATCTCTTTATATACACCCTGCGGTGTAATGATACGGCAATGAATGCTCATTTTAAGGTCTCTGCCTTTTTCACGACATCTTCGATCGTACCGACAGACAGGAACGCTGCTTCCGGCAGATCATCATATTTTCCATCCAGGATCTCACGGAAAGAAGCGACGGTATCCTTGACCGGAACATAGACTCCCTTGAGTCCGGAGAATTGTTCAGCCACACTGAATGGCTGCGACAGGAAATTGCGGATCCTTCTGGCTCTGCCAACGATCTTCTTGTCTTCTTCACCAAGTTCATCCATGCCTAAGATAGCAATGATATCTTGAAGCTCTCTGTATCTCTGCAGGATCTCCTGTACTTCGCGGGCAACCTTGTAATGTTCCTCACCGACAACGAGCGGATCCAGCTGACGGGAAGAGGATCCCAATGGATCAACGGCAGGATAGATGCCTAAGGCCGCTATTGAACGATCCAATACCAGACGGGCATCCAGATGAGAGAAGGTCGCAGCCGGAGCTGGATCGGTCAGATCATCTGCCGGAACATAAACACATTGTACAGATGTAATGGAGCCTGCATCTGTAGAAGCGATTCTTTCCTGGAGCTGTCCCATTTCTGTTGCCAAGGTCGGCTGATAGCCAACAGCAGATGGCATTCTTCCTAGCAGTGCTGATACTTCTGAGCCTGCCTGAGTAAAGCGGAAGATGTTATCAATGAACAGCAGGACATCCTGATGTTCCTCATCACGGAAGTATTCGGCCATTGTAAGCGCCGATAGTGCAACTCTCATTCTGGCACCTGGGGATTCATTCATCTGTCCATAGGTAAGAACAGTATTCTTTAAGACCCCTGAATTCTTCATTTCATAATACATATCATTGCCTTCACGGGTACGCTCGCCGACACCTGCGACGACAGAACGTCCGCCATGTTCAATAGCAATGTTATGGATCAGTTCCTGTTCCAGAACTGTTTTGCCTACGCCTGCTCCGCCGAACAGACCGATCTTTCCGCCCTTTGCATATGGACAGAGCAGATCGATGACCTTGATGCCTGTTTCCAGGATCTCATTCTGTGTCTGCTGCTGCGCAAATGTCGGTGCTTCTCGATGGATCGGCATCTTCTTTTCTGTCTTGACTTCTCCTAAGCCATCGATTGGCTCTCCTAAGACATTGAACATTCTGCCAAGCACTTCATCACCGACCGGCACTTCAATCGGTGAACCGGTATCTGTACAGTCCATGTTCCGGACTAAGCCATCCGTCGAGGACATAGCAATGCATCTGACGATATCGTCGCCGATATGCTGGGCGACTTCTGCCGTCATCTGTTCGGTGTCTGATTTCTTGATCAGAATTGCATTCTTGATCGAAGGCAGACTGTCTGCATCAAAGCGAATATCTACGACTGGTCCAATGACCTGTACGATCTTTCCTGTATTGTTCATAGTTGCCTTCTTTCTTTATACGGCACTGGATCCGCCGACGATCTCGGTAATCTCCTGCGTGATAGCGGCCTGTCTGGCCTTGTTGTATTCAAGCTGCAGCGAAGAGCTCAGATCATCCGCATTGTCGGATGCTGTCTTCATAGCGACTCTTCTGCTTCCCTGTTCAGAAGTAGTTGACTCCATCCAATCAGAATACGCCACATCCTGCACCATCATTGGGATCAGCTGATCCAGGATCGTTTCAGCATTCGGTTCAAATAATGTTTCTTTTGGAAGTTCTTTATCTGCTTTATCCGCTGCCGCAATCTCTTCTTTTTTCTGTTCATCGATCGTACATGGCAGAAGAACATCAAACTCCGGACGGAAGGTCATCGTGTTGACGAATTCTGTATACAGCAGCTGCACTGTTCCGACCTCATCGTTTTGATAAAGCTTGATGCCTGTTTCCACTGCTTTCTTCAGTTCAAGAAATGTTACCTTATCTGAAGAGATCGGTTCTGCATTCAGCAGATGAAAACCATACTCTTGAAATTGATGATACAGAGATGTTCCGATGAGAATGACCGGGTCATTTGGATCCAGCTGTTCTCTAGCCAGCTTCAGGACATTTCCGTTATAACCGCCGCACAGACCAAGATCAGAACCGAAGATGATCGTCATGCGATGGCTGCTTTCTGTTTTTTTCAGGAATTGAGATTCCGCATCAGGATTCTTATACATGATCTCATTGACAGTATCCTGCAGACGCTGAGCATATTCACGATTGGCTTCCATCTTTGTTCTCTGACGGAACAGCTTTGCATTGGCGATCATTTCCATTGCTTTCGTGATCTTGCGGGTAGACTGTACGGACTTGATCCTTGTCCGCAATGCCTGCCTGGATTGGCCTGCCATATCAGTTCACTCCTTTAACAAGTTTGAACTGATCCAATGCTTTTTTCATTCCTTCTTCTGTCTTGGCAATGCATTCATCACTGAAGAAACCTTTTTTCTCAATCTCTTCACATACATCTTTGCAGGAATCATGGAAATAACGCAGCAGGCTCTTTTCAAAAGCTGCCACTTCCGCCGCTGGTATTTCATCCATATAGCCATGCTTCACAGCATATAGAGAAAGCACCTGATCGGTCAATGACATTGGCTTATACTGCGGCTGCTTCAAAAGCTCCGTCACTCTTTCACCATGGTTCAGGATCTTCTTGGTGCTCGCATCAAGATCAGATCCGAACTGGGCAAACGTCTGCATTTCATGGTACTGTGCAAGGTCCAGCTTTAAGGTCGACGAAACGGCCTTCATTGCTTTGGTCTGGGCATTGGATCCTACACGTGATACTGATAAGCCGGAATCAACAGCCGGTCTCTGTCCTGCCGCAAACAGATCTGTCTGCAGGAAGATCTGTCCGTCCGTAATAGAAATGACATTGGTCGGAATATATGCCGAGATATCGCCAGCCTGTGTTTCAATGATCGGCAGTGCAGTCAAAGAACCGCCGCCAAGTTCATCAGATAGTTTTGCGGCTCTCTCTAACAATCTGGAATGCAGATAGAAGACATCGCCGGGATATGCTTCTCTTCCCGGAGGTCTTTTCAGCAGCAGCGACATCGTTCTGTAAGCTACCGCATGCTTGGACAGATCATCATAGACAATAAGAACATCTTTGCCATTCTCCATCCATTCTTCACCCATCGCACAGCCTGCATATGGTGCAATATACTGCAGCGGTGCACTGGCCGATGCCGATGCATTGACCACAACGGTATAGTCCATTGCTTCATTTTCTCTGAGCTTCTGCACCATGCGTGCAACCGTCGATTCTTTCTGACCGATAGCCACATAGATACAGTAAACATCCTTGCCCTTCTGATTGATGATGGTATCTACAGCAATCGCTGTTTTGCCTGTTTCACGATCGCCGATGATCAGCTCACGCTGTCCTTTGCCGATAGGGATCATGGAATCAATCACTTTCAGACCAGTCATCAAAGGCTGATAGACTGATTTTCTTGTCATGACACCGGGAGCAACTCTTTCAATCGCACGTGTCTTTGTGTAAGCAATTGCTTCGCCGCCATCGATCGCATTTCCCAAAGGATCAACAACTCTGCCCAGCAAGCCATCGCCGACGGGAACTTCAACGATCCTGCCGGTACGTTTTACCTCATCGCCTTCTTTGATCTCGCGGTCATCGCCTAAAAGAACAACCCCGATATGGTCCTCTTCCAGATTCATGACCATTCCCATGACATCATGCGGGAATTCCAGCAGTTCCGAAGACATTGCTTTTTCAATGCCCTGCACCATAGCGATACCATCGCCGACAGAAATGACATATCCTACATCATCAGAATGGATCTTCTGATCATAGTTCTTTATTTCTTCTTTGATCAGTGAGCTTATCTCTTCTGGTCTTATATCTCTGCTCATGCTCTGCCTCCTTTCAATAATGCGCTTCTCATTCTTTCGATCTTTGCGGATATCGTTGCATCTGTTACGCTGTTTGCCATCGTAACTCTGATGCCGCCAATGACACTTGGATCGATCTTATTCTTAAGAACAATTTTTTTATTTGTTTTTCTGACCAATGCTTCACCGATTGTCTGCATGTCCTGTGCACTGAGCTTTCTTGCCGAAACAACTTCCGCAAGTTCTATGCCAAGATCCTCATTTGCCAACTTGACATAATCTTCCATGATGCCCTGCATATAGTAAGATCTGCCTTTTTCAATGATCAGTTTCATAAAGGAGCACATGTCATGATCGACTGCTTTTTGAAAGATGCGATCGATCAATTCGTACTTTTCCTGTTTTGTTACTTTCACGGCGCGCAAAAACAAAGCAAAATCAGGACAGGTGTTCATTGTTTCCAAAATGCTCTCTGCCTGTTTTTTCTTTTCTTCTACGCTTTTTTCTTCTTTCGCCAGCTCAAACATTCCCTGTGCGTACCGCTGTGTGATCTCATTGGTCATGCGCTGCTGCTTCCTTTACAAAATCAGCGATAGCTTTGCGATCAATCTCTTCACCATTCATCTCACCGATCAGCTTGCCAGCAGCGTCCATAGCAACATTGACCATCTCTTCTTTAACGTCATCTGCCATGGCGATTCTTTCTGCTTCGATCTGCTCGTGTGCCTTTTTACGTTCTGCTTCGGCTTCCTTTGAAGCCTGGGCAAGAATTCCTGCCTTTTCGTCTTTCGCTTCTTTTACAGCTGCATTAACAATCTCTTCTGATCTGCTGGCAGCACTGTTCAATTCATTGCGTGCCTGCTCGCGGTCAGAAAGAGCAGCCTGTTTGGCCTGTTCTCCCGCCGTCAGATCTGCCTGCATCTTTTCGGTACGGGCATTGAAAAAGTTCATAACGGATTTCCAAAGAAATTTTTTTACAAGCAGACAGAGCACGACTGTACTGCAGAGCTGAACGATCATGGTCATCACGTTTGGCACTAGCTGACTGATGATGTCAACATCTATACTCATTTTTCAGCTGTCCTCAGTATACAAATATCAGAAGAATTGAGATCAGCAGACCATAGATAGCGCATGTTTCAGATAAAGCAATACCTAAGATCATTGTTGAGCGGATCTTGCTTTCTACTTCGGGATTCTTTGCGATGGCATCGCAGGCATGAGCAGCGACTTCACCTTCGCCGCGGCCTGTCATCATACCGGTCATTACCGCAAGCCCAGCTCCAATTGCAATTAAACCTTTTTCCATAGATTTTTCCTCCTGTTAATCTCTATGATCATTCTTTATTTCTTCCGGAACATCATTTCCGATAAGAACAACTGTCAGTGTAACAAATACCAGGGTCTGTATAAATCCTGAGAACACATCAAAATATGCATGCAATAACGGTGTCAGTATCGGTGCCATAAAGTTAAATACCGTGCCTGATTCCGTCATCCATCCTAAGATTGAATTTGAAAGAAGCTGTGCTCCGGCATATACCAGCTGCATCATGATACCGCCGCATGTAATATTGCCGAACAGACGCAGGGACATGGAGATCATTGTTGAGAACTTGCCGATGATATTCATTGGCAGCATGACTGCAATTGGTTCAAGAAATGAGTGGAAATATCCTTTGACTCCTCCATACTTGAATTCTACGATCTGGATCAGCAGCCATGTGATAAAGGCCAGCAGCAATGTCACGGAGAGATTGGCTGTCGGCGATGCAAAGCCAAATAAAGAAAAAATATTTGCCGAAAATATATATATCCAAAGCACCAGTATATATGGTGCTAAGTTATATGCGATTTTTCTGCCTACATTTGAAATACATGTATTGGCTACTGACTGTACGCCAAGGATCACAGCACCTGCAATTCCTTTGGGCTTCGCCACAGGATCCAGCCTGTCGATCTTTTTTGAGATCCAAACAATACCTATTCCCAATAGGACCGTCAGGAGAATGATTGTGTATACATCAGTCTGTATGACCATTTATGCCTCCTTCTTATGCCAGAATGAATCAGTGATCAGACAGATGCGGATCATGAACAGTCCAGCTGCACAGCATAGAATATTGAAGAACTGCGGCAGTACAGCAGACAGGATCAGCACTGCTGTCCATATCAGATAATTCAAAGTCAGATGATATGCCATTCCTGTTGATACGTGCTTTGCCAAAGTACGATCCACATAGTTTACGGTATTGCGATAAACAAAAGCCGATGCCGCACAGCCAAGCATAAAGCCTGTCATCATCCGCCAATCGATGAATGCAAATATCAATGAAATGACGATGGATAAAACAGCGAATATCTTCCAGCCTCTGTCTGTCATTGCATGGATCCTCCGTAAGCTATTGCAAAATATATCAAATCTGTATGAATGATTTTATTATATTCTATAAACCTCTTAAATTACCATCTACTTCCCGAATATTTACACATTTCAGAAAATGTGTATTTCTATATTTTCAGGCGTTTTATGCTGTATCTGCTTTATGCAGGATCATGGCGCAATGATCAAGGCAATGGTTTTACAAATCTATTTGAAAACAAAGATGTTCTGCTTCCTTTACGCTCTTGGTACTGTCAGATTCAACAATCAGGTGTATTTGAGATCATCAGAGTCATGAAGCAGACAGTGCACTGCTATATCTATACAATTGATTTCTTGATTTTATTAATGATGAACATTCAAAACGCATGTCAGTTTTAGGCAGCGGCAATCGTACTGAAGGAAAAAGAGAGCCGTCACTTTAATATTAATAAGGTGATCTCTCTCTATATTGCGTTATGGCCCTTCCTTATTTCAATGTTCAAGCTGAAACCTGCATCATTGGCACAGCGGTGGCCGTATCTATTCATTCATAGCTTTCTTCTAAGCATCCTAGTATTTCCAGAATGCGGTTCAGATCATCTGTATCGCTGAAAGAAATACTGATCTTCTTGGTCTGGATCTCTACTTCTGTACCAAGTTTGCTGCTCATTCTGGCTTCAATATCGCGGATCATCGGATCCTTTTTCTTTTCTGCCTTGACTGGCTTAGGAGCTTTTCCATTCAGTTCTTTGACATATTTTTCAACATCGCGGACGGACATCTTATCATGGACGATCTTCATTGCCGCATCATAGATGGCATCATCATCTTCCAATGACAGCAAAGGTCTGACATGCCCATTTGTCAGTTTCTTTTCAATGACCAACTGCTGGACCTCACTTGGCAATTTCAGCAATCTCATCATATTGGCGCAGTATTCTCTGCTCTTGCCAACTCTCTGAGCAAGCTTTTCCTGCGTATAGCCAAGTTTCTTGACTAAAGATTCATATGCTGCTGCTTCCTCGATAGGATTCAGATCTTCTCTCTGAACATTTTCCAGAATTGAGATCTCCATCATTTGTTCTTCGGTGAAGTCTACAGCAATAGCAGGTACCTGTGTCAATCCTGCCAGCTTCGCTGCCCGCAGTCTTCTTTCGCCTGCGATCAGATCATAGCCGGATACGCTTTTTCTGACCAGCAATGGCGTAAAAATGCCATGTGTCTTGATGGAATCTGCCAATTCCTGCAATGCTTTTGGTTCAAATTCTTTTCTTGGCTGATATGGATTCGGCCGGATCTCAGAAATATTGATCTCAATTTCTCTTCTGCCCGGCACTTCTGTTGCATTATTCTGAATATCATCTAGAAACTGTTCTACATTCTGACCAAAGATCGCATTCAGTCCTCTGCCAAGATGTTTTTCCTGTGCCATTACTTTCTCCTTTCATTCTGGGTAATTACTTCCCGAACTAATTGAGCATAGGCTTTTGAGCCTTCACTTCTTGTATCATATTCGAAAATAGTCTGCTCCCTGGATGGTGCCTCGCTGAGCTTGACGTTTCTTGGGATAAAGCATTTATAGACTTTTTCTTTAAAATATTTTCTCACTTCCTGCTGCACTTCGACCGATAGCTTTGTACGGGCATCGAACATCGTCAGCAATACGCCTTCAATAGACAGCTGCGGATTCCAGAGCTTCTGTACTAAGCGGATCGTGGAAAGCAGCTGTGTCAGTCCTTCCAAGGCAAAGTATTCACACTGTACGGGGATCATAACTGAATCTGATGCCGTCAATGCATTTGTATTCAGCAGGCCCAATGCCGGCGGACAGTCAATAATAATATAGTCGTAATCATTCTTGACCGCGGACAGTTTATTTTTTAAAAGCTGTTCTCTGCCATTCTCATATTGCGACATGGCAACATCTGCACCGGAAAGATCGATTGTTGAAGGAAGCACATCCATCGGTGGCATCTGCAGTGTTACTGTAGCCTGTTTCACTGATGTATCTGTCATCAGTACATCGTAGACCGATTTTGTAAATCCAACTTTGTTGGCACCGATGCCATGTGTTGCATTTCCCTGCGGGTCAAAGTCAACGAGCAGTACTTTCTTGCCTACAAAGGCAAGACCTGCCGCCAGATTCATAGCTGTTGTTGTTTTCCCGACCCCGCCTTTCTGGTTGGCAATTGCAATAATCTTTCCCATAGTAGTATCCCCTTAATTTTCCTTCGGCAGATGGATGACCATCCGTACTTCCTGATCTGTTTCCTGCGTTTCTACTTTGACCTGGATGCCTAATTTATCGATCATCTTTACCGACTGATTGATCGTATTGACAGCGACCTGTGTGTTTCTGGAGAAGCCCTGTGTCTTCTGACGCTTATGGGTCTTTTCCGGAAGATTCAATGTTTCAATATATGCTTCTGTTTCACGTACATTCAATTCCTTTTTTAAAATATGATGATAGGCTTTCTTCTGCTTATCTTCCGGCGCACTGAGCAATGCTCTGGCGTGGCGTTCTGTGATCTTTCCTTCAATAACACCATCTTGGATCTCCTGCGGCAGATTCAGCAGACGGATCTTATTGGCAACTGCCGACTGCGACTTTCCTATCTTGCGCGCGACCTGTTCTTGGGTCAGACTTGCCTGGCGCATGATCTGCAGATAGCTTTTCGCTTCCTCAATGGCACTGAGATTCTCTCTCTGCACATTCTCGACTAAAGCCATCTGAGCGGCTTGGTCTTCACTTGGGGAGAGAACATAGCATTTGATCTCCTCATATCCGGCAAGCCGCGCTGCCCGATATCTTCTTTCTCCAGCAATGATCTCATAATGGTCATCGATCTGTCTCACCGTGATCGGCTGGATCAGGCCATTCTCTTTGATCGATTCCGCCAATTCCTGCAGTGCTTCCTCATCAAACTTCAGACGCGGCTGATAGCGGGAAGGCTGGATCATTTCCATAGGCAGCGTAATGATCTTATGTACTTCTTTTCCTGTGTTATTAAACAGTTCAAATATGTTCTTTCCTGCCATATGATCTCCTTTTACAGCGGCTGTTTCTTGATCCGGCCATAATTGCGCGGATATTCAATAGGGGTATGACTGGTCTTTCGATAAAAGAGATTCACGCGGTGATCTCCTTCTGAAAGAGAGGTCTCTTTTTCTTCTTCTAAGGTACAGCCGAGGACCTTCATCGCATGCTGAGCACTAAGTGCTTCCTGATGCCCCTGCGATCCCTTCATGGCAATGAACAGTCCATCCTTCTTTAATAAAGGAACACAGATCTCTGCCAGGATGCTGAGATTTGCAACTGCTCTTGCGGTAACTGCTGTATATTCTTCCCGATGCTTCAGGGCATGTTCTTCCGCACGTTCGTTGTAGACCGTGATTTCCTTTAAATGAAGCTGATCAATGACCTCTTTTAAAAAGGTACATCTCTTTCCTGTCGGCTCGATCAAAGCAACCGGCAATTCAGGGAAAACGATCTTCCAGACAAGGCCAGGAAAACCTGCTCCAGTGCCGACATCTGCTGCAGTTCCTTCCAGCCTGCGGCCAGCTAAAGGAAGCAGCGAATCATGAAAGTGTTTTTCAATGATCTCTTCCTTTTCTTTTATAGCCGTGAGATTGATCTTTTCATTCCATTCCTGCAGAAGTCCGCAGTATGTTTCCAGCTGCTCTGCCATGGAATCTGTGAGATGGATGCCAATCTCTTCTGATGCTGTGCGCAATTCTTCAATGGTCATGTATTCCTTCTTTTCTTCTATATTTTAGCATTAACCTTTTCCCGGGAAAAGAGTAAAATGCGTGGATAAATATTTTGTCCACAATTGTCAGATCTCATCTACTGCTGATGTGGAATTTTGCTTTATCCACATTACTTTCACGATCAAATAAAAATGTGGAGAATAATTTTCCCCACATATTGTTAAAATGCTTTATTCTGCGGCTGTTTCACCAGTAATGAATTCACTGTGCGGCAAAGTTCTGACCCATTGGCAGAAGGCTCTCCACTCGGGCAATTTATGATCTTTGCGCTGCCGATATATTGTCTTCAGTGCACGATAATTTGTGCTCATTTTCGCCGTCAGCCGGAAGCCAGCCGGATTGGAATAGAGCAGTTCAAGATACATCTGATCAAGCTTCGCTGTCAGAGCTGTGACATCCTTTCCATTTTCCTGCTTCTCTTTGATCTCTGTCTGCAGCTGATTATATGCGGCCACCTTTTCCTTCATGATCTCTACGATCCGCTTATCGACCTGCGGCATATATACATCATCCAGATTAAACTTTGTGATGCGATGCATCGTCGACTGCGATGTAATGAAATTGAGGAATTTATAGCGTTCTGCTTCTACCCACGCTTTATTGGAAAAAGTCAGATCGAACTGCAAAATGATTCCTGTCATGAACTGATCGTGGCCGCTGCCTGGCTGTGAAGCGGCTAACGCAATGGTTGATTTTGATATCTCGCTGGAAACTTTGTTCAGATCGACGGCATAGGAATACTTTGCGCCCTTGACGGCATCCTCAAAGCCATAGATCTGGACATTGGAAATGACTTCATTGTAGTTCATATTTTCTCCCTTTTCCCTGTTTGATTGAAATGGCCAGCACTGCCAGATCTGCTGGATTTACGCCTGAGATCCTGGATGCCTGTCCCATGGTCGCTGGCTTGAATTTAACCAGCTTCTGTCTGCCTTCGATCGATAAGTTGTCGATCTCATCATAATTGAAATCAACACCAAGCTTCTGTGCTTCCATTGCCTGGAGCTTTTCTGCTTCTCTTCTCTGTTTATTGATATATCCTTCGTATTTGATATCGATATCTGCTTTTTTTGCCAGATCATGATCTACGGCAATATCCTTAGCAGCCATTAATTTTTCTGTCTCTACCTTCGGACGTTTTACCAGATCGCTGCCGCTTACTCCTTTATGCTCTGTTTCCGTATATCCAACTGCTTCCAGATAGGCTTTGACCTTTGGATCATCCAGTTCAAACAGTGTATCTTTTAAGGATGACTCTGTTTCCTGCAGTTTCTTTTCCTTTGCTTCAAAAGCTGCATACCTCTTATCATCAATAAGCCCGCAGTATCTTCCTTTTTCAATCAGTCTTTCTTCCGCGTTGTCATGGCGCAGCAGAAGGCGGAATTCTGCTCTGCTGGTCAGTAGACGGTATGGCTCCTTAGTTCCTTTGGTCGTCAGATCATCAACTAATACACCAATATAAGATTCATCTCTGCCAAAGACAAGAGGTTCTCTTCCCTCCAGTTTCAGCGAAGCATTGATACCAGCCATAATGCCTTGACCCGCAGCTTCTTCATAGCCGGAAGTACAGTTGACCTGACCTGCTGTAAATAGATTTTCTATGATCTTAGATTCAAATGTTGGTTTCATCTGGATCGGATCTATTGCATCATATTCAATCGCATATGCATATTTTTTTACAATACAGTGTTCAAAACCAGGCAGTGTATGGATCATCTGTTCCTGGATATCTCTTGGCAGCGATGTGCTGAAGCCCTGAACATAAGTCGTATCCATGGATAAAGACTCTGGTTCAAGGAATAATAAATGCCTTGGCTTATCTTTAAAACGAACAAGCTTGTCTTCTATCGATGGACAGTAGCGCGGGCCAACACCCTTCACGACACCTGAATACATCGAAGATTTCTGCAGATTGGAAAGAATGATCTCATGTGTTCGTGGCGTTGTATATGTCAGATAGCATGGCACCTGATCTTTAAAGGACCAAATATCTTCTCTTTTTGTTGTTTCCGAAAAGCGCAGAAATTCATCTGTTCCCGGTTCATAGGATGTCTTTGCAAAATCGATCGATGAAGTCAGTACACGCGGCGGTGTGCCGGTTTTCAGGCGCATTGTTTCTATGCCTAAGCGACGCAGGGAAGCGGAAAGATCATTGGTTGTTTCTTCCATATCCGGTCCGCCCATCTTCACTTCGCTGGAGATCATGTTGACACCGGCCATATAGGTTCCAGTCGTCAGGATCACGATCTCACAGGATATGAAAGAGCCATCTTTTAATGTTACGCCGGTAATCTTCTGATTCTCGGCATTGATTTCAACAGCCATGCCAGCTTTCACCGTCAGATTCTCCTGGTGGAGACAGACTTCCTGCATCATTTTTTTATATGCAATCTTATCGGACTGTACCCGCAGTGCTCTGACTCCTGGGCCTTTAGCACTGTTCAGCATTTTGAACTGCAGTGCCGTGCGATCAGCCGTTACCGGCATCTGTCCGCCCAAAGCATCGATCTCTCTTACAACGATTCCTTTGGCTGGGCCTCCGACACTTGGGTTGCATGGCATCTTGCCGATGTTATCGATCGACAAGCTCAGCAGCAATGTTCTTTTATGGAGCCTGGCTGCAGCCAATGCCGCTTCTATGCCTGCATGTCCGCCGCCAATAACGATAATGTCATAATTCTTCATTATTAAAATCTTCCACCAATTCCTTCAATCCGTCGATCTCTCGATCCATCAGGACCTCGAATGAGATAGGACGGTCTACCTTCTGTTTCTTGGCACAGAGCCGATACAGGCTCATTCTGCCGAATAATTCTCTTATTCTTGCGTCACGGTCATTTGCCTGTACCGCAAGCGGTATGGCAATCATGATCTGATGCGCTGTCATTTTCAGACAGTCCGTTTCTGATCCTCGGATGCTTTCCCATTCATCCTGTTCACGCTGCATCTGCGATAGGCGATGGGCCCGCGTCCTCTCCTGCTGCGATCCTGATTCTTTGCCCATATCACTATGGATGACCGCAAGCTGATGTCTTGTTTCATCATTGCGGAATATCTCATCCGGTGTACGTTCGGCATCTGCGCTCCAAAGATCGATGCCATGCTTCGCTGCTGTCTGCAGGATCCTGACCGTCACTCTTGGATCATTGCGGTCCAAATAAGTATAACTCTCTAAATTGTTCTGTATAGACAGACCTACTTCTTCGGGATAGATCGGTGAAAGAAAGAAAACAACATCTTTCAGATAAAGACATCTCATCACAGATGGAATCTCGCCCTTTGCGGCGCGATCAATAGCATCATGAAGACGCTGTTTGGAATCATAGCCCGTCTCAGGGCCATATTTCTCCCACATCTGCTTTAAAGAAAGACGGATCGTAGAATCATAATGTGCATAGCCAATCAGGGCCTTCTTGCGTGAATGCGATGGCCGGGCAAAGAAGAACAGCAGATCTCCTTTACGGAAGTCTGCAATCTTTCTTCTGCTGGCAAGGCGCCAGAAAAGCATTGTGCGATTTCTGCACAGGCGATGATATTCCAGCATCTCTTCATCTGTCACATACGCAATTGAGCTCATTGTCTACCTTCTTTTAGAACAGACCGTACGTCTCTCCGTTTTCATCAATTCCCATATTCACTGCCGCTGGGATCTTTGGCAGTCCCGGCATGGTCAGAATATTTCCTGTATATGCCACAACAAATCCAGCCCCATTGGAAATA
Organism: Erysipelotrichaceae bacterium; assembly: GCA_012516665.1. Classification (GTDB taxonomy): domain Bacteria; phylum Bacillota_I; class Bacilli_A; order Erysipelotrichales; family Erysipelotrichaceae; genus Bulleidia. The sequence goes on along the minus strand of JAAYWN010000093.1, from coordinate 5,255 downwards.
CTGAGATCTTTAACATGAATGGTAAACCCAACAGGTCTTCCCTTCAGCTTTGCATCATCTGTAATTGAATTCTGTGTCTTTGCCATACATACAGGAAGCTTATCCCAGCCGTATTCAGCAAATTCTTTGATCTTTTCTTCTGCTTCCGGTGAGAATTCAACATCCTTTGCACCATAGACGATCTTTGCAATCTTGTTGATCTTCTCTTCAATGGATTCATTGACATCATAGATCGGTGCATAATGATTTTCTTTTTCACATGTCGCAACTGTCAGATTGGCAAGATCAATCATGCCTTCTCCGCCTTTGGCCCAACCGTCTGCTTCCGCAACTGGATGATGATTCTCTCTGCACCAATTCAGAAGAGCAGATACTTCTGCTTCTGTATCTTTAGAGAACTTATTGACTGCTACAACATAAGGAACACCGAAAGCCTGGATCGATTCAATATGTTTCTGCAGATTTTCTGTACCCTTCAGAACAGCGTCTATATTTTCTTCGGTCAATGCATCTGTATCGACCCCGCCATGCATCTTCAATGCACGTACGGTCGCAACGATCACAACCGCGCTCGGTTTGATATTTGCACTTCTGCATTTAATATCCAAGAACTTCTCTGCTCCAAGATCCGCGCCGAAGCCTGCTTCCGTAACAACATAGTCGGCTAGTTTCAATGCCAGTTTTGTTGCAATCACTGAATTGCATCCATGCGCAATATTTGCGAATGGCCCGCCATGAATAAAGACAGGCGTATGCTCCAATGTCTGTACTAAGTTCGGTTTGATGGCTTCTTTCATAACGACCGTGGCCGCTCCGGCTGCGCCAATATCCTTCACTGTAACTGGTTTGCCATCTTTCGTATAAGCAACAATGCATCTAGAAATACGTGCTTCAAAATCCTTGATGTCTTTGGCCAGGCATAGAATAGCCATCACTTCTGTAGCAACAGTAATAACAAAATGATCTTTTCTTTCAACGCCATTGGTCTTTTTATCCTGTGCAATCGTGATATCGCGCATGGTACGATCATTCATATCCATGCATCTCTTCCAGACAACATTGTCTGGATCTATATTCAGAAGATTGCCCTGATAGATGCTGTTATCCAGCATCGCAGCAATCAGATTGTTGGCACTGGTGATGGCATGCATGTCTCCGGTGAAATGAAGATTGATTGATTCCATCGGAACGACCTGAGCATATCCACCGCCTGTAGCACCGCCCTTTAAGCCAAAGACCGGTCCTAATGATGGTTCTCTCAGACATGCCATGACTTTCTTTCCAATCTTCTGCAATCCATCCGCAAGACCGATCGTTGTTGTTGATTTTCCTTCACCGGCTTTGGTAGGCGTAATTGCTGTAACGAGGATCAGTTTGCCATCTTTGTTGTTCTTGACTGTTTCAGTGAATGCGGGATTGATCTTTGCTTTATCTGTTCCGTAAGGTTCCAGATACTGTTTCGCGATACCTGCTTTTTCGGCAATGACATAGATGTCTTCGAGCGATGCGGCCTGTGCAATCTTTAAATCATCATTCATATGGATCATCCTCCCCGTTTTCTATTCTTTTGAGCCCATTGTCCTGCGATCAGACAGAGCGTGAGCTAAAGTCATTTCATCAGCGTAGTCCAGCATCCCACCGAATGGAAGACCATGTGCAATCCGTGTTATCAATACATTGGGACATTGTTCCGTTAAAAGCTTGTCCAAATACATCGCCGTAGTTTCACCATCCATTGTTGTATTTGTTGCGAGAATGATTTCAGAAGCATCTTTCCCGCGCTTTACCAATGCATCTATAGTCAGATCCTCCGGCATGATTCCTTTGGAAGCGGAGATCAGTCCATTCAGGACATGATAGACGCCATGGTATTCTCCTGTTTTTTCCATGGCCAATACATCTTTCGCTGACTGAACAACAAAGATCTGCTTATGATCTCTCTGCGGATCTGCACAGATCTCACATTCTTCCTGCTCTGTCAGATTGCCGCATGTACGGCAGTACGTCAGTTTCTTTTTTACATCCATGATTGCCTGAACAATCTGTTCCGCATCTTCTTGGCTCATGTCAACGACAGACAGTGCATAGCGCTCTGCTGTCTTTTCGCCAACGCCCGGAAGCTGCCGGAATCGTTCAATCAATACCTGCAGGCTCTGTGGGTACATGAATTACATCCCTGGGATGTTCAATCCCTTTGCAGTTTCACCAATCTTATTCTGGCGATCTTCATTGACCGCATCAGCTGCGTTGTTGAAGGCAATCAGGAGCACGTCCTGTAGCATATCTTTATCCTCCATTAATTCCTGGGGAATATTTACTTCCTGCACTTCGTTTTTACCATTCATCTTGATCACAAGTCCATTGGATGAACCCTCATAGATCTTATTTCCCAATTCAGTCTGTGTTTTTTTCAGATCTTCCTGCATTTGTTTTGCCTGCTGCATCAAAGCATTTAAGTCCATAATTCCTCCTTATTTTACCGTGACGTTTTCAGCGCCAAAAAGCTCCATGATCTTCTTTTCTGGATCTTCTTTCTCTTTTTCTTCAAGCTGATACTTTTCAATCTTCATCGGTGACGGCAGTTCTTTTTTCTTCATCAGCGATGCAAACTGAACTACCGCTTCTTTCATATCTTCTTCATTGACGGCATACAGCATCTTATCTGTCTTCATTGTATCTTTCATGAAGAAGTACAGTTCGCGATTCATTTTTTCTTCATTGATGCGATTTGCAATGACCTGCGGTACGACCAGCAGAATACAGTCTTCTCCGCTCGCTCCAATCATTGCATCTTCCAAAAGAGAAGTATATCTGCGATGTTTCAAGTCACCATAAGATCTGACCATCGCAATTGTATTTTCATCTGCAACTTTTGATTTTTTATTGCACTGCACCAGCAAGGCAAGGATCGTCTCCTGAGAAAGCGGCATGATTGGATGTCCTTCCGGTATTTCTGATGCAGGTTCTTTCTTTTCTTCCGCCGCCACTGCTTCTATTTTTTCACTTTGCGGGATTGGCGCCACTGGTTCTTCTTCTGCCGGTGCTTCTGGCTGTTCTGTGACTGCTTTCTTGATCGGTGCAGGTACAGTTTTTTCATGCTCTGCTTGTTCTTCTGCACTGGTCCCTTCGGTCAGCAGCGATAGGCAGGTCACCTCAAACGCAGAAGCCGCATTGCCGGAGATCCTAAATCTCTGTTTAGCTTCCATCAGTTTTTCTGAGGCATGCATGCATGTTCTGCTGTCTGTCAGTTTTGCTAGCTTTTTTGCCTGCTCTTCTGTAGCTGTGCGCAGCAGATCAGGTTTCTTTGTATTCTGATATACAACGCAGTCCTTCAATATATCGATCATCCCATCAGTAAATCGCGGCAGATCAATGCCCTGTTCCTCATAGGATTGGATCCTTCGTATCACTGCTTCCATCTTGCCCTGGACAATATCTTGGATCAGCGAGACTTTTTCTTCTGCTGTTGTCAATCCATAAATACGGTCAATATCTTCAATAGTTATATGATCATTTGTGTACGAAGCACACTGATCCATGATCGATTGTGCATCTCTCATTCCGCCATCTGCCATGACAGCGATCATTTCTGCAGATTCAGGATCCATTTCAATTTTTTCTTTTTCAGCAATTGCCAAAAGATGGTCCCTGATCTGCTCTGTCTTGATCTTTGTGAAATCATATCTCTGGCATCTCGAAATGATGGTCGGCAGCAGTTTCTGCGGATCTGTTGTTGCCAGGATAAAAATCACATTTGCCGGCGGTTCTTCCAATGTCTTCAGCAATGCACTGGAAGCAGCTCCGGAAAGCTGATGGACCTCATCAATAATATAGACTTTATATTTCCCCTGCATGGGAGCCAAGGTGGATCGTTCGATCAAATCGCGGATATCTTCTACATGTGTTTCATTTGCCGCATTGATCTCAATGATATCCGGATGTGTCCCATTGTTTGCTGCAATGCAGTTGGCACATTCCTCACATGGTGCTTTTTCGGGGGTTTCACAGTTGACTGCCTTTGCGAGCAGTCTTGCCATGGTCGTCTTCCCCGTTCCTCTCGGACCGCAGAAAAGATAGGCATGACCTACTTTATTTTCATGTACTGCATTCTTTATCGATTGAACAATGTATTCCTGTCCGACAACTTCTTCAAAAGTTGAGGAACGATATTTTTGATATAAAGCTAATTTTGCCATGGGCATCTCCAATATCCCTATTATAACAAAAAAGGCTGTCTCAAACGCATCAATCTAGCGTTTTTCAGCCTTTTCCAGTACTTTCTTTTGTTTTGCTATTTTTCTTTTTTCTCGAAAAAAGGAAGTCAGTATTTCACTGCATTCTTTCTGCAGGACGCCCGCATGTATCTCCTTAGGATATGTATTCAGATGCGGTATTTTTTTTACTTGGATCAGTGTATCTACAGAACCGCCTTTGGGATCGGATGTGCCGTAATACAGTGCATGGATCCGGGACAGTTCAATGGCTCCAGTGCACATCAGGCATGGTTCCAGTGTGACATAAAGGTCGCAGTCCTCTAAGCACCATGTGCCTAGCTTCTTTGAAGCTTTCTGAATTGCCAGCAGTTCAGCATGTGAGCTTGCCAGCTGCGTCTTTTCTCTGAGATTGTGCGCCTTTGCAATTACAATGCCGTTTTGGACAACCACGGCTCCCACAGGCACTTCATCGATCTGTTTTGCCTTCTCCGCTTCTTTCAGCGCAGCTTTCATATATTCTTCAGGTGTTTTCATATAAATAAAACGGCACACGCAAATAGAGGTTCGTATGGCTGCTGCCTTCCGGCCCTGACCAGGTTAGAACATATCGCTGTGCCACTCATATTATATCGGATATTTCTCCTGGTGCAAGCAATGAAATTCCTTGATTGTTTCACGTGAAACAATCATAGGGTCTTTGATGGATACTTTTCCTCAAAATGATTCACTATTCTCAGCAATTCCGTATCCAAACAGCCCGCTGCCTGAATTCTCAATGAATTCGGAATGCCATAGTATGCTTCTGCAATTGATCCTGTAATTGCGGCAATCGTATCACTGTCTCCTCCCAATGACACAGCAATACGAATGGCATCCTCGAAATCTTTCGATTCATAGAAACAATGAATTACCCCGGGGCAGAGCCCTCAAACGTCTACCAGACGTTTGCCTTCACGCTTGTGCGTGAAGCGGTGTATCTCCTCTCTGTCGGCTATATTTTTATATATAGCTGTTGATACGAATCTTGTGTACCCTGCTGTT
>JAAYWN010000092.1 GCA_012516665.1 Erysipelotrichaceae bacterium | reverse complement strand
TATACGCTGATTTATATACCCACACTTATTGATGAAGAGCCATTTTTTATTCAGATAATGCCGCAGGTTGAAAATACCGACATATTCTCCTTCATCATTGATCAGAATATATTCAGTACTTGGTACATATCCTTCTGGAAGGCCCTTTCCCTGCGCCTGCTTTTCCTTCTTTTCGATATATTGCAGAAATTCCTCCCTGCTGAGACCGTACGCGGCATTCATGAAGCCATTCTCATCTTCTTCAAATGTCTGATGAAGCGCATATGCTTTCTCTGCATCCGCATCCCATAAACAGACCAGTTTCATTTCTATCCTCCGATTTAATATTTTTAAGTATATATCTAATAAATATCGGCCCCAAATAGTTAAGATCTTCTCAGCGCATGTCCGAACAGCTAACTATTTTATCTTCAGTGTCTTAAGATATGCTTTCTGCGCCGGTGCGATCCTTCTGCTTTCAATTGCTTTCTGAATTGCTTTATTATGCACCCAAGGATCCAAGCGATGCTTTTCAATATAAGGAAGCGTACTTGCATACTGCTTGGCAAGCGCCGTTGCAAAGAACCATGCCGACGTCATATTGACATAGTATGCTTCGGAATGGATCGAAGATACCATCTTCAGATACACATCTTTGAAGGACGCATCCAAATAGCAGCGCATGAGCGCACCGATGCCAAAACGTACTGTATACGTATGATCAGAATGGATCCAGATCTGGATCTCCTTCAGCAGTTCCTGACGATGCTTGGCAAATACCTTCGGGCTCATCTGATCACAGGTAGCCCAATTGTCTACATATGGCAGAAATTGATTGATCAGATCAACTGCTTTCTCATAATCCTGCACTTCTTCGATCAGGAATGCATGCAGGTTATTCTCTTCATAGTATGCATGCGGAAGAGCGTGCAGAAAAGCATCTGCAGATGGCTGACCAGAGAGTTCCTTGGCTAAGCGCCGCAGCTGCGGTGTACGTACACCGATCACCGTATCCGGATCAATATTCGGCATCAGCCGGCATTGAAACTGCTGATACTCTGCATCCTGCAGTTCAAATAGCTTTTTTTGCATCTCAGTCTTTGTTTTCATTTGTCCTCCTTTGCCTGCGCGCTATGATTCTCAAACCGTATCACGAACAATTTTTCGCAGTATATCAGCCGGGCGCAGCGTGATCTGATCTCTGTCATCTGCTCTGGCTGTCTTTGCCCACCAATTTTTTTATAATGCATACGTGAGAACGAGCGGCAAATCACATTATGATAAATACAGATCTTTTCCAGATCAGGATCTGGGCTGCCTAATACAGCAGCAATATGCTCAGCAGATGCTGGCGGCAGAGCAAAGATCAGATTGTCATAGATCTCCTTATTATCATCGCTTCCCCCGGACTGGAGCATTCATTAAAATGTCCTGCAGTTCTTTGCAAGCTGTCAGATAAACAGGAATATCATATTGATACTTTTCTTTGATCATTGATGCCTCTCAGAAAAACTGCCATTCGTTCCATTTCTTATCCATCCGTCACATTCACGTCATATCTGTGTTTTTATCATATCTTAAAGCTGCCGTTTTAAACAGCAGTTCTTTTTTGAAATACAGCCGCAAACAGAACGCTCCCAGCCAAGAGGAATGCTCCGCCTGCTAAAAAAGACAGCATCAAGCTGACATCTGCCAGCTGTCCCATCACAAGATCAATAACAACTGCCACAGCATCCGCAATCAATGCGCCGGCACTGATGACCGTTGCTCTATCGGCCGAAGCAGCAGCATCATGCTCGCATGCAGAAAAGAGAGGCTGGAACATCGCATACACAATATTGACAATGCCTATTGAGATAACTGCCATATATGCTTCTGAGGCAAAAGCAAGCATGATCGATGCAGCCATTGCACATGCAAACAGAATGATCCCAGCCATTCGTTTCCCAGTCCGCTTGGCAAAGCGGGCAGAATACGCTTCCAGCAGTCCCACCAGCATCATCACAATATAGACCAAGGAAATGGCGCTGGCATCCATGCCGGTCTCTGTATATTTCGGCTGATTCAGAAAGACGGTGACCATATGCGCTGTTTCGCTCAGCAATCCGCCGCTGATGATCAGCAGCAGAAATCTGCGATCGTGCACCGTTTCCCTCAAGACCGCTAAGACATGATGCATCGTCTGCTTCTGCTCTTCCTGCTGTTTTACTTCATGCAGGAAAAAGGGCAGAACAGCTGCCAAAGCATAAGGAAAGATCGTCAGCCATCCGGCAAAGCGATAGTTCGTGCCGACAGATGCCGCACAGATGAACGATGCTGCAATCATTCCCATGGTCCCTAGAGTTCCGAAGATACTGAAGGCCTTCTGGCTCTGCCCTTCCTCAGCCGAAAGATACAGAATGCTTGTATCGACCCCAGACAGACCAGCGAAAACAATACTGATCAGTATTCTCTCCGTTAGGAACATACCAAAAGTATATGCTTTCCAGAAAACGATCTTGGACAGGAAGTACAGAAGGTTGCATATGATCATCGTTCTTCGATAGCCGATCCGATCTGCCAATACGCCGCAGGGAATCTCAAAAACAATCATCAATACATAAGAAATACTTTCAATGAGCGAAATATCGAACAGGGAAAGCCCTGCTGAAGTTCGATACAGTGCTGCAATCGGTGCATAAAATACCAGGCCTTGCAGAAATGCAATGCCATACATAAGTTTTATATTATTTTTCATTTCAATCAATCTCCTTAATGATGAAAAGCCTGAATCATCAGGCTATACAGTACTTCATATTTAAGCAGATCAATCTACGTTCTTCATGCCCCAGCTCCAAAATAATTCTATGCTTCTGAAAACAGAAAAACAATCAATAAATTCTTCTCATCAGCGCATTATGAATATTTCTGCGGATCTTACAAATATAAAAAGTATCACAAAAACAGCACCAAAGCATTAAAAAAGCCCTATTTCTAGGGTTCAATGCCGATTGGCAGGGTTGAACTGCCCGCTGATCCTTACCATGGATCTGTATTACCGCTATACTAAATCGGCACAGCTCATTAATATTATCCGAAAATGAGCAGTTTATCAATACAGATTCTGATTTTTTAGTTCTTCATACACAAGATTCAGCGGCAGGCCCATGATCGTATAGTAGTCTCCTTCAATACCTGAGATATATCTGCCGCCAAAGCCCTGGATGCCATAAGCACCAGCTTTATCCAGACATTCTCCCGTGGAAGCATAGGCATGGATCTCTTCTTTGGACATCGGTGCAAACGTTACTTTTGATACACTGACATCCGTATGTTTTCTTTTTTCACTGAGAAAACAGAGACCGGTCATGACTTCGTGTGTCCTGCCCTGCAGTTCTCCCAGCATTTTTTCTGCATCCGCCATATTCTGCGGTTTGCCCAATACTTTCCGGTCCAGTACAACGATCGTATCTGAACCGATGATCAGATCATCAGGGTGCCGTTTCAGTACTTCCGCTGCTTTGCGATATGCTAAATTCTGAATCTCTTCCGTTAAAGGGCGGCCCAGATCCATCGTCTCATCAATATCTGCCGGATCGCATATAAATGAAACACCGCATTTTTCAAGCAATTCTTTTCTGCGAGGGCTCTGTGAAGCTAATACAACTGTCATAAATTCACCTCTGAAATTCATTATATAGCAGATATGCAAGGGATAAAATGATATATAATGAAATGGCAATAATAAAGGAGATAGAAGAAAATGGCAAATCCAACACTGGTCATTCTCGCTGCAGGCATGGGAAGACGCTATGGCGGAATGAAACAGATCGATGGGGTAGGCTCACATGGAGAACCGATCATCGAATTCAGTATTTATGATGCATATCAGGCAGGCTTCCGCAAAGTCGTCCTGATCATCAAGCGCGAACATGAAGAACTGTTCCGCAAAGCACTGACCGACAGAGTCGCTGCCGGAGGCATGGAAGTTGATTTCGCCTATCAGGATATGACAAATATTCCTGAAGGATTCAAGGTGCCGGAAGGCAGAGAAAAGCCTTGGGGAACAACACATGCATTATTAGCATGCAAAGGGATCGTCAATGAACCGTTTGCGATCATCAATGCGGATGATTTCTACGGCCGTGATGCTTATAAGGTCATCTATAACTATCTGACCAATGGCATTTCCGATGATCATTATGCAATGGTCGGTTTCAAATGCTTAAATACTCTGACCGCTAACGGCACCGTGACCAGAGGGCTCTGTGAAGAAAAGGACGGCAATCTATCGCACATCGTAGAGATCCAGAAGATCGCTCTGCAGAATGATCATGCCGTATATGAGGACAATGGCGAATGGAAGCCGATCTCTGATGATGCTTTGGTCTCTATGAACTTCTGGGGCTTCACACCGAAGATCTTCGATGAAATGGAACCGATCTTCAAAGATTTCTTAAGCAGGAACATCGCTGTCAATCCAATGAAATGCGAACATGTGATTCCGACCGCCATGGGCGATCTTGTCACCGAAGGCAAAGTCACCGTCAAGATGCTTTTATCCAGCGACAAGTGGTTCGGTGTCACTTACAAAGAAGATAAGCCGGATGTCGTTGCTAAGATCCAGGAAAAGAAAAATCAGGGCATTTACCCTGACGTTCTCTGGAAGTAAGTATTTCTGCCAAGCTGAATGATGTGACCTCTGTCAAGTGGACAGGATAAATAACTAAATGTACCGAATTGGCTTAATCTTTTGGTTAAGCCTTTTATATACTTACTGACAATTCTTTTAGATGCTGCTTATATTTGATGATTCTCTT
>JAAYWN010000091.1 GCA_012516665.1 Erysipelotrichaceae bacterium | reverse complement strand
TCCCTTTCTCGGACATCACTAGTATACATCCATGTTGATTACTGCTGATTTACCACCGCTGTGCAAATCCGGACTTTTATAATAAAAGAGATTTAATAAGTAGAAAGGAAATATTGACGTATGAAAAAGTATATTTGTTCGATTTGTGGTTATGTATATGACGAGGCTGTTGGGGACCCAAGCAATGGAATAGCTCCAGGGACAAAATGGGAAGACGTTCCAGATGACTGGGCATGCCCTGAATGTGGAGCAGGGAAAGATCAGTTTACTGTTGAATAACAGTCCCATTTAATTTGCAGAAGAAATATAGCCTAATATAAGTTTTTGGTAAGCAATCAGGATTCAGGAGCGGACAAAATGGGAAAAGTGAAGATATTGGCTGTTGTTGGTTCATTAAGAGTAGCGTCATACAACAGGCAGTTAGCAGTTGCAGCTCAAGAAAAAGTTAATCATACTGCTGAATTTGAACTACTTGATTTTGCAGATGTACCGTTGTTTAATCAAGATATTGAGTTTCCTGCCCCAGAGTCTGTTCGACGTGTGCGTGAAAAAGTGAAAGCCTCGGATGGTATCTGGTTCTTTACGCCGGAATACAATCACTTTTTTCCAGGTGTGCTGAAGAACTTGCTTGACTGGCTTTCACGCCCTGTCAGCGACACCGAGCCACAGGTTCTGGCAGGAAAACCGGCCGCCATAAGCGGTATATCCCCCGGCATGTCAGGGACGGGTCTTGCTCAGGATCATCTTGTACCGTTGATTAGTTTTCTCAATATGAAAGTCATGAATGTTCCCAGGCTTACAATACCCAATGCACAGCAACAAGTTAATCAGAACGGACAGCTTGAACTAACCGCAAGCGCTCCGTATCTTGAAAAGCAGGCGAGGGCTTTTATAGATTTAATACAAAAGAAAAAATAAAACAATATTAAACTTGCATTTTCCGACTTACGAGGAAATGTATAGGCTGAATACTATATTGAAAATAGGAGGAATAAAAAATGATTCAGAAAAGACAAGTCTACAAATGCAGTGTGTGTGGTAACATCGTGGAAGTGCTAACAGTGGGCGGCGGTACACTTGTGTGCTGCGGCAAAGAGATGATCTTACAGACTGAAAATACTGTTGACGCAGCCAAAGAAAAGCATGTTCCTGTTATAGAAAAAATTCCAGGCGGAGTAAAAGTTAAGGTGGGCTCTGTTGAGCATCCTATGCTTGATAACCATTACATTCAGTGGATTGAAATCGAAACCGCCGAGAAAGTTTACAGAAAAGAACTTAAACCTGGTGATAAACCGGAAGCGGAATTCATGATTTCGGAGGATATCCTCCAGGCTCGTGAATACTGTAGCTTGCACGGATTATGGAAAAGCTGAGGTAAATGCTCAAATACTGGCACCTTCAGGTGCTGCATGGCTCCTGCCGGGAGTGTTTTGGTGCACGGATATATAAGGAGGAATTTGCAAATGTTGAATGAAAGAATTACCGCATTAATTAACGACCAAATCAATATGGAGTGGTATTCTGCTTATTTTTATCTGAGTATCCATAGCTACTATGTCGACCAGGAACTTAATGGCTTTGGTAATTGGTTCTATGTACAGACTCAAGAAGAACGTGATCACGCAATGCTTTTTGTTAAGTATCTTCAGAATAACAGCGAGAAGATCCATTTGTTCGATGTTAAAGCTCCAAGTATATCGTTTGACGATTTTAGGTCACCGATTGTCGCAGCCTTTGAGCATGAGCAAAAGGTCACTGCTGCTATAAACAATATTTACGCGGCAGCTTACGAACTAAAGGATTTTCGTACGATGCAGCTTTTGGATTGGTTCGTCAAGGAACAGAACGAAGAGGAAAAGAACACTGAGAGTATCGTTAAAAAATACGACTTATTTGGCAATGATTCCAAGGGCCTTTATATGCTTGACAACGAATTAGCAACGCGCGTTTATTCAGCACCAACATTGACTCTTTGAGAAATTTTCTGTTTCTTCAATTTTGTTTATTTAGAAGGATTATATGGGTTTAACGGCTGTATACTAAATTTCTTACGGTCTGTATGTCATAGGGACACAATTCGCCGGGAACGATTGAGTAGGAACAGAGAATGGATCAAATCTGTAGAATGCTAAGCAATAGAAATAATACTGATAAGCAGAATCACTTTAAATAATTTGTATCAAATTAATAGGAAGAACTTGGCTAGCCAAAGTTAACCGGAGAATCTGCGGATTCTATCGGAGGCAATTTCCGGGATTTCAGGTTATCAAAAAAATGGATCGTATATCATTAAGATAATGCGGTCCTTTTCATTTGGCTTAGAT
>JAAYWN010000090.1 GCA_012516665.1 Erysipelotrichaceae bacterium | reverse complement strand
CTTTCAAAAGGAATTGAGTATGCGGCGGCAGCCAGATCCATGGGGCTGACAATCATTATGCTCGCAAACTTATTCTTGGTACAGGTCAACAGTTCAAATGAAGATTATGCAATTCAATCATTTGTCAGACTGATCAAGGACCGCGTGATGTGGTCAGTGAATCTGGGTACAGTCATTGGTCTTTCACTTATTCTGTATACACCATTCTCATCCATATTGAAGCTGGCACCGCTTTCCATTCAACAGATTTCTATTTCTGTATTGATTGCTGTCATTTCAGTATTTTGGTATGAACTGGTCAAGCTCTACCAGCATCACTTTAAAAGATAGCGGAGATAATCTCATGAAAAACACATTCAACGCATCAGCGGCATCCAGAATTCTTTCTGCCGCAGGAATGAACATGGAAGAACTTTCTAAACAGTTCCAATTAAATGCGAAGGGTCTTGATGATCATGCAGTTGAGGTTTCCAGGAAGCAGTATGGTTCCAATGAAATTGCTAAAAAGAAGAAAGAGAATGTCATTAAAAGATTATTCCTGTCTTTTGTGACACCTTTTACCATTGTTCTTTTCGTACTGGCAGGCATCTCGCTGTTTACTGATATCCTTCTGCCGCCTCCGGGAGAACGTAATTACATCACTGTTGTGATGGTCATTTCAATGGTGCTGATCAGCGGCATCATGACCTTCATTCAGGAATACAAATCAGAGAAGGCAGCTGAAAAACTTTCTTCCATGGTAAGCAATACGGCAACCGTCATACGGAATGGAGAACAGAAAGAGTGCTCCTTTAATGAACTGGTCGTAGGTGACCGTATTCTTCTTTCTTCCGGAGATATGATCCCAGCAGATGTCAGATTGATCCAGGTCAAAGATCTTTTCATCAATCAATCCAGTCTGACCGGTGAAAGCCTGCCGGTAGAGAAATACGCAGAATCATCAAGTGATTCGAAAGCACCATTGGAGTGCCGCAACATGGCTTTTATGGGAAGCAATGTTGTCAGTGGATCCGGACAGGCAGTCATCATCTGCACCGGCAGAGATACGATGTTTGGATCAATTGCCGAGAAACTGAGCGAGAAGAAAGAAGACACCAGTTTTGACATCGGCATCAATAAAGTATCCTGGATGCTGATCAAGTTCATTTTGGTCATGGCGCCGGCTGTGTTCTTGATCAATGGATTGTTTAAATCAGGAGATAATCGTTGGCTAAATGCACTGCTGTTTGCTTTATCGGTTGCAGTTGGCCTGACTCCGGAGATGCTTCCGATGATTGTTTCCGCCAATCTTGCAAAGAGTGCTGTGGTAATGTCAAAAAAGAAAGTCATTATCAAGAATCTCGGAGCAATCCAGAACTTAGGTGCAATGGATATTTTATGTACGGATAAGACCGGTACTTTGACAGAAGATCATATCGCTTTGGAATTTCACTGCAATATCATGGGAGAAGAAGATATCCGTGTCTTAAAGCATGCTTTTCTGAACAGCTATTTTCAGACCGGCCTGAAGAATCTGATGGATCTTGCGATTATCCGTCATGCAGATGAAGATGAACTGAAAGAGCTGCGTGACAAATATCGGATTGTTGATGAAATCCCATTTGATTTCAATCGCAGACGTATGAGTGTCATCGTAGAAGATCAGACGGGCAAAGAGCAGCTGATTACCAAAGGCGCAATTGAAGAAATGATCGGAGTCTGTGCCTATGCGGAATATGAAGGACAGGTCAAGCCTTTAACAGAGGACATGAAGAAGGTCATCCTGAAGCGGGTCAATGAATACAATGCCAAAGGATTCAGGGTCTTGGGTATCGCCCATAAAACAGCTGTACAGGAAAAAGACAAAGCAGAATTGACGGCTGAAAAGGAGATGGTCCTGATTGGTTATCTGGCCTTCTTTGATCCGCCGAAGGCAACTGCCAGAGGAGCAATCAACAAGCTTCATGAGTACGGGGTAAAGGTAAAGATTCTCACCGGAGACAATGATGCTGCTTCACAGCATGTATGTCAGGAAGTAGGCATTCCGGCAGAGAAGATTCTGCTGGGTTCTGACATTGAAACAATGAGTGATGAGGAACTGTCTGAAAGGACAGAAGGCATCAACGTATTTGCAAAGTTAAGCCCGGATCAAAAGACCAGGATCGTATCAGTGCTGCGGAAGAAACATACGGTAGGATTCATGGGCGACGGCATCAATGATGCGTCAGCGATGAAGGCTGCTGATGTAGGAATTTCTGTTGACAGTGCAGTTGATATTGCAAAGGAATCGGCAGATATTATTCTGACTGAAAAAGACCTCAATGTCCTGGAGAACGGTCTGGTTGAAGGCCGCAGAACGTATGCAAACACAATTAAATATATCAAGATCACAGCCAGCTCCAACTT
>JAAYWN010000089.1 GCA_012516665.1 Erysipelotrichaceae bacterium | reverse complement strand
AGAATACCCATGATTGCTACGATCAAAACTAAGATCAAGCCTAATGGCAGCACATACTTCTGTGGAAATGCAATGAATCCTGTTGCAATCATGAAAAACACAATTGCCAGAACAGCTAATACAAACCAAGTGATACCTGGCCAATTAATAATGCGTACTCTAGTCTTCTCTTGTTTCATATAACTCCTATTTCTATTTATTGCATTAACACATTAAAAAGCATGAGTACTTTCATATACTCATGCCTCATATACAATTCTTCAGTTAAAGGATAATACTGCCAACAATTGGCTTTTTCCAATTCTTTACAGACTCTGCAGCTTTAGCTAACTGGCTGAGCTTTGTAACATTTCTTTCTGCTACCAAAATCACTCCATCGGCTTTCCCAAGCTTATTCAATTCATCTGCATTCGCATCAATATTTGAAGAAGCCAAATACTGAATCTCTGGATTGATTGCCTGCAGAGAAGCCTGCAGAGAAGCTACATTCTGTTTCATATTGCCGCTGACCAAGATCAATGTCTTCTTGCCTTCTGCACATGTATTGATATTCGCTGCCGTTTTCGCAAGCGATACTTCTGTCGAACTGCCAAACGAAGAATCAATGCGTCTCATCATACAGCGATCAAATTTATTCAGTTTTTTCTTTGAAGATCTCATTGGCATAATACCTAAAGTCTTGATGCCATCTCCAGAGCTCAGATCGTCTTCTGAAAGAAGTTTTCCAGACAACACTTCAATAAGAGCCAGCAATACAATCATGCCTGCAAGTCCGCCCGCAAAGCCAAGCATCAGATATTTCACAATGTCTTTTTCAACCGTAGTCGAAACTGCTGTTGGAGCACTCAATGCAGAAAGAGATTTCTGCTGCGTAGCAAGTGTTGTCTGCAATGTACTGATCTTTGTAAGCAGATCATTCATTGTCGCATTCGGTGAAAGCATCTTATCATTGATTGTCGTCACTAGACCGCTATCCGTAATTGTACTGGTCGCCGCCTTATTCTCTACCAATGTATGTTCGCCATATTTTTCCTGAATACTGCTGGTATTTTTAGCTACCTGAGAAGAAATATAATCCGCGATCTTCTTCGTCTGTTCTTCCGAAGTTCCAATGACGGTAACGTTCACCGTATTGATTGTATAATCACCTTTGACTGTAATCAATTCCAGCAGGATCTTCTTATCAATGCCTAAAGATGATGCCAGTGAAGAGTAATCAATCGAAGAATTGATATAGGATACATAGGCCTGTGTAATCTGATCCGCGTGATTTGTACCGCTTAATAGAGCTTCAAAATCATCATGACCAGTAGAAGTGACAATAGACCAGTTCAGTTCTGTTCTTGCCTCATTATACGGATCAATGCTGGCTTTCACAGAATTCTTACTATATTCGGTTAAATAATCAATATAATCCTGTGTCTTTTTTTTCTCCGCCGTGATAGACGTCTTATTATTCTCATATGACTGCATGCTTTGCGTGTATTTGCTCTGCAGAGAATTGTATGTTGGCAGGATCTTAACACACTTATATCCAGCTCCAAGTAAACCGAAAAGTACCGCTATAAGCAATATTTTGCGCCATTGCTTAAAAACGTAAGCAAACAGTATTTTTAGGTCTATTTCTCTTTCTTCATTGTTCATTAAACATGAAACCCCCAATCATTTTGCCTGCCAATTATACCATAATAATAATACTCATACCAAATTTCAGGCTTGAAAGCACAAATGTCACAGAGCCTTGTTTATTCTGTGCTTCATCTGTTTTTTCATTTCATTGATATAGTGTATTTTTCTGAATAAGCCAATGTGCTTAGAAGAGTTGCTGCCACTGTGCTTGCGGTACTGGATCAGCTGCTCTGGCAGGAAGGATACAGTACCTGTTTCCTCTGCCAATAGACCGATCCATTGATCGTGCATTGCAATATTTCTAGGAATTGGGCATATCAAAGGAATCAGTTCCTTTTTAAATGCCATGCAGCATCCTTGGTATGCATTCTTCCACAGATTCCTCTGCACGCCAGGTTCTGCCTTCCGGTCTGAAAATAGTGTCTTATTTAAAGAGACTAAATTCTCATTTACATACGTACAGTCATGAAGTACAAGATCTGCACCTGTATCTTTGAACTCCTGCAGGATCCTCTGTATTTTATTAGCATTCCATATGTCATCCTGATCTGCTAAGAAAATATAATCGCCATTGCAGTGATTGATCGCATTTTCAAAGTTTGCCAGGATCCCCTGCTCATTGCATTCTGTAATAATAATATTTGGATATGTCTTGGAATACGAAAGGATGATATCCCTTGAATCATCCGTTGACATATTGTCTGACACCACAAATTCATCTTCATTCGTTAATTGATTGATGATCGACCCCATCTGCTCATTTAGATATTTTCCCCCATTGTATACTGCCATTGCTACTGAAACTCTTGTCATAGATCCTCCAGGATTTTATCTAACTGTTTGTTTATAATACTTTGATCAAATACATCTTTGAATACCCGCTGTGTATTCCTGCGGTATCCCTGATACTGTGCTGCATCTGCTTCGGTTATTTCTTTTGCTGCCTCTGCCTCCTTTCCTTCTGTTACATTGATGCCAATATGTTCTTTTTCTACAAGGTCCCATGTATCTCCCTTGATATTGCTGATCAAAGGCAGATCATGCGACATATAATCCAATGATTTCATGGTCAGGCCAACAAAGACAGAATCAACCATCAGGTTGAGCCCATATTGGCATTGACGGTAGATCTTCTGTTTCTGATCCTCATCATAGACGGTGCCATGATCAATCACTTCTGTTCCTGCTTCTTTGATCTGACTGATCAGCCGTTCTTTCTGTTCACCATTTCCAATCAGATGAAGAACTGTGCTTTTATATTTATTAGCTTCCTTTAGGAAGGAGGCCATCATGTCAATATTGATAATGTGGTTCATGGATCCGCAGTATAGAAAAGACAGGTTCTTTTGATCCGGGTCCATTATACTCCCATGATGTTCTTGGCATAAATAGACGGTATGCAGATGTTCTTTCTTTACATAGGGCTGTACCCGTCCCGCAAAAAGGTTGCATTCACTTAGAACACAGTCTGCTTCGCCAATATAAGCATCCCGATACCTTCTCCATGCATGAAATACGGGAGATCCTAACTTTTCTATTGTTTTGCTGACGGGAAGCGATTCCGGCCACATATCGCACAGATCGAACATCAGTTTAATATCCGGATGTTTTCTATGATATATAGCAAAATCTTTGCACATGCTGTTGGGCGGCACCATCGCATAGATCAAAGAAACATCGCTGTATTCTTCTGCTTTTTTTACACATGTCTTAGAGAACAAAAGATGGGAATGAATACGTGCATAAGAAAGATTCTTTTCATAGCTTTCGGCATGCAGATACTCAATACCTTCTCTTCTTTTTACAATATATTTCTTAGAATAATGATCAAAGTCCGCAAAGAAAACGTGCACTGTGTATCCAGCTCTTATCATAGCTTCTTTGATGTATTTGATACGGATCTCATAATCATCGTAGCAGTCAAATATCAGCGCTGTTTTCATTCGGTCCCTTCTAGAACACTGTTTTTACTGTTCGAGCCAGTGTCTTGATCTCCTGTTTTAAACTGAAAAAACGAATGTAATCCAAATTGTAGTTCATCTTCTGCGGCAGGACGACCTTCACATAAGTCTCATCTGGATTCTTCGCATCTGAGATCAGGTCATCTTCATCTCGGTATTCAATACTGGCTTCTGAAGTTACCCCGGCCGGCAGCAATAGCGTGGCCATCATCTCCTTTGTATAAGAAGCCACATACTTCGGTACTTCCGGTCTTGTACCGACAAAGGTCATGTCCCCAAAAAGGATATTCACCAACTGCGGGATCTCATCCAGCCTGACATGGCGGATCTTTCTGCCAACATCTGTGATCCTGGCATCTTCCAATACCGTAACAGAACTTCCCTTGTTTTCCGCATCATTGACCATGGTACGGAACTTGATGATCTTAAATTCTCTGCCATACTGGGTAATTCTGGTCTGCTTAAAGAACACTGGACCTGGACTGTCGATTTTGATCCATATGGCAAGTGTCAGAAAGACAGGCGACAGAATAATGAGCATAAGAAGAGACATAATAATATCAAAACATCTCTTCAGAATTAAACTGAAGGTATGTTTCTTCAGCATGTCATAGTACGGCCTGACTTCTTCTGTGCGCAGACAGTCTGGCAGACTGTCCCATTTCTTCAGTATCATATCAATTTCATTTCTTTCAATACATGCCGATATGTGTCAATCACATAATCCACATCTTCATCGCTCAATAACGTATGCAGCGGAAGCGTCACTTCATTATGATACCGATCATATGCATTCGGATAATCCTTGATATCAAAGCCCAGCTGCTTATAGGCAGTCATCATCGGCAATGGCTTATAGTGCACATTGCAGGCTACTCCTGCTTCTGCCATCTTTGTAATGACTTCATTTCTCTGTTCTACTGTCGCATGAGGAATCCTCGTTATATAAAGGTGATGGGAACTGACATAGTCCTTCCCCACATGATGAATATGTTCTATGCCCATTTCATCCATAGCCGCATCATACTTCTTTACAATCTCATGCCGTCTTGCCAACAATCCCGGATATCTCTCCAGCTGCTTCAATCCTATCGCTGCTGTGACATCCGTCATATTGCACTTATACCAAGCACCGACAATATCGTATTCCCAAGCACCTAGCTTTGTTTTTGCCAAAGCATCCTTGTTCTGTCCATGCAGGGAGAAAAGCTGATACTGCTTGTATAAAGCCTCATCATCAATGCCTTCATGGGCCTTCCATGTGGAAGCACCGCCTTCTGCCGTTGTAAAGTTCTTCACGGCATGGAAAGAGAATGCCGTAAAGTCAGCGACATTTCCTACCATTTTGCCTTTATAGGAAGCACCTAATGCATGCGCTCCATCTGCACAGACAATGATCCTGCCAAAGGCTTGCTGAATATCATTGTTGGCATGAAAAAGATCCTTTTTCTTTTCAACGATCTCATAAATACGGTCGTAATCACAAGGTACGCCACCAAGATCCACCGGCACAATGGCCTTTGTCTTCTCTGTAATGGCACGTTCTAACGCATCATAATCCATCTGCAGCGAATCTTTTTGGCAATCAATGAACTTGATTGATGCACCTGTATGCAGAGCAGCTGAAGCACTGGCGGTATACGTATAGGCAGGAACGATCACTTCATCCCCCTCACCGATGCCCAATACCCGGAAGTTCAATTCCTCGGCAGCTGTGCAGCTGCTCAGGCATACCACTTTATGTACGCCTAAATAAGCCGCAAGGTTCTCTTCCAGCTTCTTTGTACGCGGGCCCGTTGTGATCCAACCGCTTCTTAACGCTTCTGCTACTTCCTTTATTTCTGCCTCACCGATATCAGGAGGACTGAACTGTATTCTATGCATATCTGCACCTTCTTTTATTCGCACTATTATACCATATACTAAAAAACAGAATTATTGACGTTAAATTATAAATCAACAATTCCGCATAATTTATTTGTTTTATTAGTTTTTACAGTCTACTCTGCTGCCGACAATACCCTTAAAACTTAAATGTATCCTTCAGTCCAAGCCACTTCTGGTCTTTATCTGACAGATTCAAAGCACTGCCGTCATCTAAAGCATATCCTTCTCCAGACGGCGTTCCTTTGTATTCTCCCGTCAGATGAGGCCATACAACACCGATCTCTGGATCATTCCATGCTAAGCCGCCTTCATCATTGGCATGCCAGAAATCATTCACTTTATAGCAGAATTCTGCTTCATCGCTCAATACTAAGAAACCATGTGCAAATCCTTCCGGAATCAAGAACTGCTTCTTATTCTCTGCTGTCAGTTCTACGCCGAACCATTTGCCGTATGTCTTAGAATCTGCCCGCAGATCTACTGCCACATCAAAAACAGAACCTCTGACTGCTCTGACAAGCTTGCATTGCGGGAAATGCTTCTGAAAGTGAAGACCTCTCAATACGCCCTTTGTGCTCATCGACTGGTTGTCCTGTACAAAATTGATATTGAAGCCTGCTTCCTTCATATCATTTTCATTATATGTTTCCATGAAGTAGCCTCTGGCATCTCCATGGACTGCCGGTGTGATCACACACAGTCCTTCAATTCCGCCAACATTCTTTTCTACACTGATCTGTCCCATCAATACTTTACCTTTCCTTCCGCTACTGCTCTTAAATGTCTGCCGTATGGGCTCTTACCATACTTCTTTGCAGATTCCATCAATTGTGCTTTATTGACCCATTTGTTAATATATCCAATCTCTTCCGGTGCCGAGATCGTAATGCTCTGGCGCTGTTCGATCATCTGTACGAACTGCGCCGCTTCCAGCAGGCTGTCCATTGTGCCGGTATCCAGCCATGAGAAGCCTCTGCTCAGCAGCTGCACGGACAGCTTTTTCGCATCCAGATACATTTCATTCAGTGTTGTAATTTCCAATTCCCCACGTGGGCTTGGCTTCACTGCCTTTGCCATGGCACTGACTCCCTTTGGATAGAAATACAGACCGGTAACGGCATAATTTGATTTCGGCTTTGCTGGCTTTTCTTCGATCGAAGTAGCCTTGCCATTCTCATCAAAATCCACAACACCGAACCGTTCTGGATCATTGACATAATATCCAAAGACAGTCGCATTTCCTGCATCTGCTGCCCTGACTGCATTTCTCAGGATCGTACCGAAACCAGCGCCATAGAAGATATTGTCCCCTAATACCATGGCACAGGAATCATCCCCAATGAACTCTTCGCCAAGAATAAATGCCTGGGCCAGTCCATCCGGACTTGGCTGGACTTTATAGCTCAGCTGAATGCCGAACTGATGCCCATCGCCTAATAATGCTTCAAAACGAGGTGTATCCTCTGGTGTGGAAATGATCAGAATATCACGGATCCCTGCCAGCATCAGTGTGCAGAGAGGATAGAAGATCATCGGTTTATCATAAACAGGAAGCAGCTGTTTGCTTGTGACCATGGTCAATGGATACAATCTTGTGCCGGCACCGCCAGCTAATACAATACCCTTCATTTTCACATTCTCCTTATAAGTTATTCATATCAAGTTCTTTGATATAGCGTGCCACTGCATCCCGCCAATCAGGGAGCGGCTTGAAGCCGTTCTCTGTCAGTTTCTTTTTCTCCAGCCGACTGTTGAATGGACGCGCTGCTTTGGATAAGCCATATTCAGCGGTCGTCACCGGAATGACTTTTGTCTTCAGACCTGCTGCTTTATAGATCTCCTTGGTAAAGTCATACCAGGAAATATAACCGCCTTCATTCGTTGCATGATAATAGCCATACTTATCTGTCTCAATCATATCCACTAGCAGTCTTGCCAGATCAAATGTATATGTCGGTGTACCGATCTGATCATTGACGACCTTGACTTCATCATGATTTTTGGCCACTTTGAGCATCGTCTTGATAAAGTTCCTGCCATTCTTGCCAAACACCCAGGCAATCCGAACAATAAAGTACTTCTTCAGTGTATTGGCCACTGCCAATTCACCCTCCAGCTTCGTCTGCCCATAAACATTCAAAGGCTTATAGTCGTTGCAGTCTGGATCCCATGGTTTCGTTCCCTGACCATCAAAGACATAGTCAGTGGAAATATAGACCATCTTAGCATCCAGCTTCTTGGCCGCATTGGCAATGTTCTGTGTACCGCCGGCATTGACTGCCCGTACCTTAGAGACCTTATCATCATCTTCAGCCATATCCACAGCCGTCCAAGCTGCACAATGGATGATCACATCCGGCTTGAGCTCAAGCAATGTCTTATCAACTGCTTCCGCATCCGTAATATCCAATGATACATATGGTGCTTTTGTGACTGCTGTTCCATCCTGCACACCTGCATATGCCGGGGCAATATCAGAACCGACGCCTTCATATCCTCTTGCGGTCAGTTCATTCATGACATCATGGCCAAGCTGTCCGCTGACACCTGTTACAAATATCTTCATGTTATTCCTTCCTAACTGACGAAATGGGACAGTTCCCTGTCCCATAGGTATTCAGTCAATGACTTCCTTCTTGCCGTACATCTCGGCATAGTAATTCTGATAATCGCCGGAGATGATATCTTCCCACCACTGCTTGTTGTCTAAGTACCAATCAATGGTCTTCTTAATGCCATCCTTGAACATTGTTTCCGGCAGCCATCCGAGTTCTGCGTGGATCTTTGCAGGATCAATGGCATATCTCTGATCATGTCCCTTGCGGTCTGTTACATGCTCGATCAGTGATTCCGGCTTGCCCAATTCCTTCAGAATGATCTTAACGATATCGATATTCTTCATTTCATTGTGACCGCCGATATTGTACACTTCTCCGACTGTTCCCTTGCGGATGATCAGATCAATGGCCTTGCAGTGATCGCCGACATACAGCCAATCTCTGACATTCAGCCCTTCACCATAGACAGGCAGTTTCTTATCTGCCAACGCATTGGCAATCATCAATGGGATCAGCTTCTCTGGGAACTGATACGGCCCATAGTTATTGGAGCAGCGGCTGATCGTTGTTGGCAAGCCAAATGTTCTATGATATGCATTGACCAGCAGATCTGCACCTGCTTTAGAAGAACTGTATGGGGATGATGTATGCAATGGTGTGTTCTCGGTAAAGAACAGATCCGGTCTGTCGATCGGCAGATCGCCATAGACTTCATCCGTTGATACCTGATGGTATCTCTTGACGCCATACTTCCTTGAAGCATCCATCAGAATGCTCGTGCCGATGATATTTGTCTGCAGGAAGATCTCTGGATTCTCAATGGAACGGTCCACATGAGACTCTGCCGCAAAGTTGACAACAATATCTGGTTTCTCATCCGCAAAGATCTTTTCAATCGCTGCTCGATCGCAGATATCCGTCTTATAGAACTTGAACTGCGGATTGTCCATTACCGGAGCCAATGTCTTCATGTTGCCTGCATATGTCAGACAGTCTACACAGATGATCCTGTCTTCTGGATGTTCCTTCAGTTCCAGAAATACAAAGTTCGAACCAATAAAACCTGCACCGCCAGTCACTAGAATATTCATTTTTATACTCTCCTTTTGTTTCAGTACAATTGTACTATAAAAGATGACGTTACGTCATCTTCAAGTATTTTCTTCAATTCACATAAAAATTACATATTTAGATCCATATAGAATTCTATTGGCACAGGAACATGCCGGCATCTTTTGTAATATGGAACCCGTTCTCTACTTTCTTTCCTACGAATTCTCTGAATTCTTTATAATGATCCAGCAGAATATGGTTCTGATTGCCATGACAGGAAAGAATATAGCTGATCAACGGATCAGCCGTATTGATCTCAATGGCATCTTCATACCGGAAACAGGATACTTGTTTGAATTCTTTATTTAGTATTTCTTTCCCATTCTCTAAACCGAAATTCTCATATAGATGATCTGCTGACAATACGATCTCCGCATTGAATTCCTTTACAAGCTGCGTGATCTCCTGCATATGTTTTCGGCCATACGTGCTGCATACAAATCTTCCTTTTTT
>JAAYWN010000220.1 GCA_012516665.1 Erysipelotrichaceae bacterium | reverse complement strand
ATGAGAATGAAGAAATTGATGCCTTCCTGCAGGAAGATCTGGCAAAGCTGCTGGATGATGGCATGGATGTGGGTGCCCTGACAGCTTTGACCCTGAAGACAGGTGAGTATGGTGTCAAGGGTATGGCTCTGTTGGACGAGGCTAACACAGGCACCTACGGAAATCCAGAAATCACGTCTGTTGATATCGGTGTCAGAACAAATCCGGGTATTCTTGTTTCCGGTCATGATCTGAAGGATCTGGAACAACTGCTGGAACAGACCCAGGGTACAGGTGTGGATGTGTATACGCATTCTGAGATGCTGCCGGCGCATTATTATCCTGCATTCAAGAAGTATCCTAACTTTGCCGGCAACTATGGCAATGCATGGTGGAAGCAGAAGGAAGAGTTTGCGTCCTTCAACGGTCCGATTCTGATGACAACCAACTGCATCGTACCGCCCTCAGATTCCTATAAGGACAGACTGTGGACAACCGGTGCAGCCGGCTATCCGGGCTGCCGTCATATTGATGGTGCCTATGGTACGGTCAAGGATTTCTCTGCTCTGATTGCTCAGGCAAAGACATGTCAGCCCCCGAAAGAAATCGAATCTGGTTCGATTGTTGGCGGCTTTGCCCATGCCCAGGTATTTGCCCTGGCTGACAAGATTGTTGATGCCGTCAAGAGCGGTGCAATCCGTAAGTTTGTTGTCATGGCTGGCTGCGATGGCCGCATGAAGTCCCGTGAATACTATACGGAGTTTGCAAAGAAACTGCCGAAGGATGTTGTGATACTGACCGCGGGATGTGCAAAGTACAAATACAACAAGCTGGATCTTGGTGATATCAATGGCATTCCGCGTGTTTTGGATGCCGGCCAGTGCAATGACTCCTACTCTCTGGCTCTGATTGCCTTGAAGCTCAAGGAGATTTTCAATCTGGCGGATATCAATGATCTGCCGCTGGCTTTCAATATTGCCTGGTATGAGCAGAAGGCTGTCATCGTTCTGCTGGCTCTGCTGTCCCTGGGTGTCAAAAATATCCATCTTGGTCCGACACTTCCTGCCTTCCTGTCTCCTAATGTGGCCAGGGTTCTTGTGGAAAATTTCGGCATTGCCGGCATCGGCACAGTCGATGATGATCTCAAACTGTTCTTTGGCAAGCAGGCATAAGCAGTTCATCACATCTTTTCATGAATACAGCGGGGCCCGCCGGGCCCCTTTTATGTATGGAATGCGCTAGCATGACAGGTATGAATACAAGCAATGAAGACAGAAGAATTGGCTGTATCTTTGATGCGGATGGAACTTTGCTGGATTCGATGGGATTCTGGCAGGCTCTGCCTCAGCGTTTCCTGGAAAGCCGGCAGATTGCGGCCCCGGCAGACATCAGCAAAGTACTGGCAGATATGTCATTGCCAGAGAGTTGTGCCTATCTGCATCAGCAGTATCTGGGAGAACTGTCGACAGAGGATATCCGACAGGAAATTACTGCAATGATTCGGCAGGCATATGCAGAGCAGATCACGCTGAAGCCAGGCGTCATGGCATTGCTTTCCGGTCTGCAGGAAAAGGGCATTGTGATGTGCGTGGCTTCAACCAGCGATCAGTTGCTATTGGAGATGTGCTTTCAAAGACTTGGCATCTCATCCTTACGTGTCGACTTAAAATTCTCCTCACCTCCGGCAACAAGCTTTGCTTTCAGGGTATCCGTTATATTCCTCAGAGGGGTGTTGCTTGCGGATAACAGATTGCCTTCCAATGCATTCATGTAGCTTCCGGTGATGTCTGACAGTGTCACAATCCCCATTAGTTTGCCGTTTCCATTGGCTATCGGCAATACCTTAATATTGTTTTTCTGCATAATGCTCCATGCCGTCTTGATGGAAATATCTGCTGATACCGGACTGATGGTATCCATATTCAAATCGGAAACTTGCGTTCTGACTGATTCTAGGTAGTCCGGTATTTCGACTCCGAAATAGTTCAGCACAAATTTCGTTTCCCTGTTTATGTTTCCAATTCTGACCGGCACTGCAGAAATTCCAAGCCTTTTCTTGAGGTCCGCATAAGCAATGGTCGCACAAATCGAGTCTGTGTCAGGATTTTTATGCCCTGTAATATACACCAGTTCTGACATTGCCGCTCTACCTCCGAACCTAAAATAATATTAAAAAAATCCTTACTTGCAGACGTGAGTTAAATCTGGGCTTTCTTTGATGGTGATACAATGTCCTTGTGCCGACGGGCACAAGCAATTAGCCTTAAGCCGATAACAGTACAATGCGCAAGTTGGTCCTTGGCACTGTTGTTGGCTCAAGGCCAAAGGACCAACATCATGAAATCAAAGAGAATACCAGGTTCTTCTTCAAGGAGGAAAACTCCTTGGGATGCGAAACCGGGATTGACTCCGGTCGAGTTATTTATCAAGTCGAATTACCTGACACACTACGATGAGAAGCACCCACACCTGGACCAAACCAATGAAGCTGAACTGATCAACTCATATCCGGTTACGGAATGTCCATACTGCGCCAGTCACAAACTGATCCGCAGCGGGTTTGACAGTAATGGCATACAAATGTATCGGTGCAAGGACTGCGGGCGAAGGTTCACACGTATAACAGGCACAATCTTTCAAGACCATAAGATCTCAGTGACAGAATGGATTGAATACTGCCTGGACCTTATGGGCTATAACAGTTTGAATGCTACAGCCAAAGTTAACAAGAACAGCTACACTACAAGCAAATATTGGATGGAGAAGATCTTTCTTCTGTTGCAATCTATTGCGGATGAGATGGAACTGTCTGGAACAGTGTATATTGACGAAAAGATGTATAGGGCAGCCAGCCGAGACCTTATTGAAGTCAATGGCAGTAAACTGCGCGGCATCTCACGTAACCAGTATTGTATTGCCATTGGCTATGATGGGCATGATACATACTGTTATGTCGAAGGGACCGGAAAGACATCAATACCAAAGACATGGAAAGCATTTGGTGCACATATCACTCCAGGCTCCAAACTGATTCATGATAAGGAGAAGGCGCATGTTACACTAGTCAAACGCTTGGATTTGAAGAGCACAGCATATGATTCTAAAGGCTTGCATGGATTACGGGACAAGGAGAATCCACTCGATCCGATAAACCGACAGTGTTTCTTGCTTGAACGATTTCTGGATGCACACCAGGGATTCAACAGAAACAATTTACAAGACTACTGCAATCTCTTTATGTTCCTTGTGAATCCACCTTTGAACAAGCTGGAGAAGATCAAGAAACTGTTGGACAGCGCCATGACTAGCGCTGTGACACTGAAATTCAGGGAGTGTTTCAAGGTGCACAGTGATGATTAAGCCATTTCTGAGTGGATTTTCAACTCACGTCTGCAAGTAAGGATTTTTT
>JAAYWN010000088.1 GCA_012516665.1 Erysipelotrichaceae bacterium | reverse complement strand
TGTCAGTTCATGACAAAGTCCTGCATTTTTTTCTTAGTCCCCCATAGATTGATCTCAAATTTCATTCAAGTCCCCCATGGTTGAATTTCGAGTCCCCCACAGATTTTGACTTAACCCCTACGGATTTTGGAGACCCATTTCTCCGGTTCTAATTTATTCTGCGTTGTAGTGCTTCAACAGAATCTTTTCTGCTTCCGCATTCCATAAGTGATTTGTTTTTGCAACTGCTTCCTCCAATTCTTTGTAGAATGGATCCGTCTTACCAAGCTCAGCGAAATCATCAATTGCAGTCAGCGGCATGTTCACATGCGTATAAATTAATTTCTTCCCGCCTGGAACATTCGGCAGATTCTTTGTGGTATCGACCACCGCATTCAATCCGCCAACATGCGTGATCATGACCGCAGAGTTAAAATCACCCTTAGCTGCACGTTCAATCGCTTCTTTCATATCATCAATCGATCCGCCAGTTGAACCTAAGATCCTTGTCCGCAGATAATGGCAGTTGTATAAATTGACACTTGCACTGAAGTTTGGATCAACGGGTCCGGCAAATAAATTCATACAGCCATCTTCGGCCAGCAAACTGTTGCCAAGCGTGCAAACTTTTTCATTTGGAATATAAACAAAGACATCATCATAGCCATGACCTTCTGTCAATGCAAGCAATTCTTCTTTCTGGTCGGTCATTTTAGCAGTATTGACATAAATCAGTTCAACACCCTTTGCCGCTGCTTCTTCGACACTGATTACTTCCTTGGCACGATGAATGCGTTCATCATTGATTTCCGTAACAACAATTCGTTTTGGTTTATTTTCAAATGCCAAACCATACGAGATTGCACCCAAGCCCATTGGCCCGCATCCGCCAAGGATTAAAACATTGCCACCCTTTAAGGTTCCCATAACATGCTGATATCGGTCAAATGGAGTATGGTAATTTGTCTTATATCCACAGATGACACAGCACATCGGCTCCGCTACAGATGCCATGAAATAAGCATCTCCCTCATATGTCCATAGACAGTTTGCTTCAATGATAAAATTTGGAATAATGGCATACTCTGTATCACCGCCGACATAGCGGTAGGAATAGCCAGGGGATTCCATCTGACCTGGAATGGCTGGCTGCTGAGCAAACTTCTGCCCTGGCTTGTAACGGTCCTGCCACTTCTTGCCTACTTTGACAATATCACCAGCAAATTCATGACCAATGATAATAGGATTCTCAGCAACATCCTTTGGACAGCGCTTATGTCCCGTTCCTTGTTTCAGTAACTTATATGTGGACATGCAGATACTATCAGAAACAACGCGGACAAGTATTTCATCATCTTTGATTTCTGGTAATTCAAATTCATCTAAGCGAATATCATTCGCTCCGTATAAACGGACTGCTCTTGTTTTCATTTTATATCTCCTTTATGCATGTTTGTTTCATCAACGTATCAATAAGTTCTTTTGTCGGCGGTTGGGTCCCATGCGTGGCCACTGCGCCTGCAGAACAAGCCAATGCTAAACGGAAAGACGCCAATGCATCCATTCCCTGGGCTCTTGCATAAGCAAGCGAAGCAACCATCGCATCGCCTGCGCCAACCGTAGAATGAACTTCAACTTTCAATGGTTCTGCTTTATATACTTTATTATTTTTCGTCAGTAATAAGGCACCATCCCCGCCGCGGGAAATACATACCATCTCTGGTCCTTTCGCCAGCAGTTTTTTACCAAGTTCAATCATCTCTGTTTCTTCTGGTTCATGATCCAGGCCAAAATACTGCATTAATTCGACGATATTTGGTTTAATCATTGTCGGTGCTGCTTCCAATGCCTGTGCGAAACTGTCCCCATCGGCATCCATAAATACTTCACCGCCCTTGGCAAGGATCTTTTCCGTCATGACGCGATAAAAATCTTTCTCTATACCTCGCGGCAGACTGCCGCTCAATACAAACAAAGAACCAGGACCCATAAACTTTTCAGCAAGGGCAAGAAAATTTTTCTGCTGCTGCTGATTGACGGTGAAGCCAGGTTCATTAATTTCCGTCAATTTTCCGTCCAGTTCCATGATTTTCAGATTTGTCCGTGTTTCTCCATCCATATACGAAAAACTATCAAAGATGGAATATTCTTGAAAGCACTTCTCAAAGAGCCGGCAGTTTTCTTTTCCCAAGAAGCCACATGCGGTCGTAGTGCCACCTAAAACATGAATGGTCTTTGATACATTAATTCCTTTTCCGCCTGCATCGCTGCGCACTTTTGCGATGCGGTTTAATTCACCAACTTTTAGTTGATCTAGCTCCAAGGTCTTATCAATCGCCGGGTTTAAAGTCATTGTTATAATCATATTCAATTCTCCTGTCCAAAAATGGTATAGATCTCGTCAACATCAGCAGAAACAACATGTTCCACATTTACAGGGTCCATGAAGTATATGGCAATTCTCGAAAGAAGAGACAGATGTTCTTCACCCTTACCGGCAATTCCAATAACGATTTTCACTTTTTCATCGGTGCCCCAGTCGGTTCCTGCCGGGAAAATCATCATCGCCATACCAGAATGCAGTACTTCATTGCGTACTTCTTCAATACCATGCGGGATGGCAATCTGGTTGCCTATATTTGTGTTGAATATCTTTTCTTTTGCCAACATACCCTGTACATATGCTTCTGTGCAGTACCCGCTGTCTTTGAGAATCTGACCAATCCTTGCAATAATTTCTTCTTTCGGTGCGGATGCACATCCAAGAATGATATTCTCTTTTTTCAGTATTTCTGTCATGATGATATCCCTTCTAATCTAAGTGAGCTACATAGCTGCTCAGATGGTCTTTCAAGATTTCTGCCAGCTGATTGCGTACAGCTTCTTCATCCGACTGTTTCACTAAAGAAACAAAGGATTCATCGGATGCCAGTGAAGAAGAGACACTGCCTAATAAATCTGCGTTGATCTTTGCACAGTCATCCCGTGGAATCAAAAGAATCACACATGCCGCAATACCTTTGAAATATGGGTCATTAAATCTGTTGTTTTCAAATGGAACTGCTGTAGCAACAGCTGCTTCATTGACAGATGTTGTCCGACAATGCAATAGGCAAATGCCAAGTTCCGGTATAATCTGCGATGCTAAATCTTCACGATTCTGTAAGTCCATATGAAGCTGATGCGCCCGTTTGGCACTCAATGTCATATGCAGGCTGATCTGTTCCAGCATCTGATCAAAAGTAATGTCTTCATCGAACTGCATTAACCGATAGTTATGCAGGATCGACTTGATGATCTGAGATACCGAAGTAATCGCATCCAGCTGATGGGTAATATCTGAATTCGCCGTACTCTTTGGAATATGTGCATATTCTTCCACCTTACATTGGATCTGCGCCAAATCTTTGGCCGTAATCAAAGGACTGACATAGACAAAGTCCACCCCAAACCGACTGAGATCCATACTGGAAACATAAAAGTCCACATCACTTGCAGCATCGGTGCCAATCTCCTCCTGGCCAAAGGCATGGAGGAAACATGCGGAATCACTTAGTTTATTTGATAGCTTTGTCAGCATCAAACAAGCAATGCCAAAACCCGAAGCACATACAATACCGATGCTCACTTTACGGCTATATGTTTTCTTTTTGGAGATACGTACCATCGCAGCTCCAAAGTGAGTTGCCAGATAACCAACCTCAGCATCATTGATATGAAATCCTGTTTTCTTTTCTAACAGACTGCCGACTGCCTTGCAGCGCTCATAAATATCTGGATATTCCTTCTGGATGTCTTCCAGCAGAGGATTATAGATATGCATATCATTCTTTAACCGGAACAAGGTTGGCTGCAGATGAACTAATAACCCATGGATCAGAACTTCATCACACTTCAGCTCATAAACATAATCGGTACCAAAAGTATCAATCATCTGATCAACAAGATCCAGCGCTTCTTCATCACTCAGCGTAAATCCGCTCATATCTTCCAGTGTATCTGAGTATTTTAATTTTGAACCGCGAATATGAAGCAGAATATAATCCAAATGAATTACCCCGGGGCAGAGCCCTCAAACGTCTACCAGACGTTTGCCTTCACGCTTGTGCGTGAAGCGGTGTATCTCCTCTCTGTCGGCTATATTTTTATATATAGCTGTTGATA
>JAAYWN010000087.1 GCA_012516665.1 Erysipelotrichaceae bacterium | reverse complement strand
TCATCCATGAGCTTGTCCATGCGGCCAAGAGCCTTATGGATGACAGTCTTTCTTTTTGTAGGATTGATGTAGATATCTCTCAGAATATAGATGTTTTCGAAGTTCTTAGAAGCTGTAATAGATATTCTCATATGGTCACCCTATACCATTATAGCATATCTTACGATACATTACGATAGACAAATACATTTAATTTGACTTTTTTTCATCAAAAAAAGCAGCTGTTGCACTGCTTTCTGTAGTTCTATTAGTTTTTGATGTGTCAAAGACCCGAGAAGGAAAACCTTCTCTTTTCTGTGCCTTTTTCACAAGTGAAGAATAGAGATGAAAATTCTTTGCAGAAAGAAGATCAAAACAAAAGGTTCTTAATTGACGATAGACCAACTTAATCTTATAATTTAAACGCAACATAAGGAGGTCTATAAAGACAATATGACAGATGTAAGAGTTGCGATTAACGGATTTGGCCGTATCGGCCGTCTTGCATTCAGACAGATGTTTGTATCCGAGGGTTATGATGTCGTTGCTATCAACGATCTGACAACACCTTCCATGCTGGCTTATCTGCTGAAGCATGACACAACACACGGCAAGTGGAATCATGAAATCTCCGCAAGCGATGAAAAGGGAACAATCACTGTTGACGGACATGAAATTACAATTTACAAGGAAAAGGATGCAGCTGGACTGCCTTGGGGCAAGCTGAACATTGATGTTGTTCTGGAGTGCACAGGCTTCTACACATCGAAGGAAAAGGCTCAGGCTCATATCACAGCCGGTGCTAAGAAGGTTGTTATTTCCGCTCCTGCTGGAAACGATCTGCCTACTATTGTTTATTCTGTAAATGAAAAGACACTGAAGCCAGAGGACAAGATCATCTCTGCTGCTTCATGCACAACAAACTGCTTAGCTCCTATGGCTAAGACTCTGAATGACAAATATCAGATTGTTTCTGGTATTATGTGCACAGTCCACGCTTATACAGGTGACCAGATGATCCTTGATGGCCCACAGAGAAAGGGCAACTTCCGCCGTTCTAGAGCCGGCGCAGCAAACATTGTCCCAGCTTCTTCCGGAGCTGCTAAGGCAATCGGACTTGTTCTTCCTGAACTGAATGGCAAGCTGATCGGCGCTGCTCAGCGTGTACCAGTTGCTACAGGTTCTACAACTTTGCTGTTCGCTGTTGTCAAGGGCAAGGATGTTACAAAGGATTCTATCAACGCTGCTATGAAGGCTGCTGCTTCTGATTCCTTTGCATACAATGAGGAAGAGATCGTTTCTTCTGATATCATCGATGAGACACATGGTTCCATCTTTGATTCCACACAGACAATGGTCAACAAGATTGATGACGACACATTCGAAGTACAGACAGTTTCTTGGTATGATAACGAGAACTCATATACTTCACAGATGGTCCGTACAATCAAGTACTTCGCTAACGTTAAGTAAGCGGAACATCTCAGAATACAGAAGGCACTCAGAAATGGGTGTCTTTTATTGTGGATGAAAAGAAAAGGTTTCACTTTGAAATAGTTGAATGCAGGGGTCATTTCCTATAAAATGTTGTGAGCAGGAGGATTTTTGGGATCATGGTGAATAAACTACCGGAAAAGCTGACGCTTTTACGTAAACATTACGGTTATTCTCAGGGCGATATGGCAAATAAGCTTCATATTCCTGTCACTGAGTATATGAATTGGGAAAATGGCAATACAGTATGCGGCATCCAGCAGCTGAAAGTATTGGCGGATATGTTCCACGTTTCTTTGGATGCGATGGCAGACAATGCAAAAGATATTGTGATTGCCGCAGATAATTTAGGAGATTCTGTAAATATTCCTTTCCTGAATGGAGCTTCACAGTCCATGACGCAGCAGATGGATGTGGCAGATAACATGATGCCTGTATCCAGTGTACTTCCAGCTGATACGCAGCAGCAGACGATGAAAGTCAATACGCTGAACGATGATGCGACTGGCGGAACGAAAGAAATGGGCAAAGTCAGTGATGCCGAAACAAAAAAGCCGGCGGAGAAGCCTTCGGGATCCCGTGTTTCCAATAAAGCAGCGCAGGATAAAAAGAAAAAGAAGATGATGATCCTGATCGGCAGTATATGTGCTGCCGCGGTCGCCATTGTTGTGATATTGATCTTCGTTCTGAACAGCGGAAGCTCTTCTGTATCTTTAGGTGCGATCAATCGAATAGCAGAGGGAGATAAGTTTACTCTGTTCATTGATAATAAAGGGTCTTTAAAGACATATGGAACATTCGAGGATGCATCGTCTTTCAAGAATGTCGTGCAGGTCAGCGCATATGGCAGCCATGCGGTAGGACTGACGAATAAGGGCACTGTTGTCACAAATAATGGTGACAGTGAAGTGTCTGATTGGAAAAATATTACGATGATTGCAGCCGGCAAAGAACATACCGTCGGTCTGAAGAAAGATGGAACAGTCGTCTGCAGCGGTGACAGCAATGCCTGTGAAGTAAGCGATTGGTCCAATATCAAAGCAGTCTATGCGGGCAATGGCGTGACCATTGGCTTAAAGTCAGATGGCACATTGGCAGCAGCAGGATCCAGCAGCAGTGCAGTTATCAATCAGTCCGGTGTTTCGTCGGTATCCATGAGCGATGACTTTGTCAGTATTACAAAGAAAGATGGTACAGTGACATCCTTTGCAATCGGTTCCAAAGCAGTGATCAGTACATCAAGCTTCTCCGGCGTTTCTTCAACCGCGATTGGCACG
>JAAYWN010000086.1 GCA_012516665.1 Erysipelotrichaceae bacterium | reverse complement strand
GGAGATTCCCGTACACCGATGATCCTGGTCGGTATTTCTGGTTTGATCAATGTCGTCGGCGATCTGGCACTGACTGGTTTCTTTCAGATGGGCGTAGCAGATGTAGCGGCAGCGACAGCAGCTTCACAGATGGTCAGTGCTCTATTGAGCATTTATGTGCTGCATCAAAGGAAAGCATCTGCTGGCAGGTTCCCTTTTCCTATCAATGCCACCTGCATGAGATCGATCTTTTCTATCGGCCTGCCGATCGCTATGCAGGATACTTTGATCAATATCTCTTTTATGATCCTTACGTTAGTGGCAAATCAAAGAGGTCTGGCGTCTTCTTCGGCCGTTGGCATTGTTGAGAAACTGATCACTTTTATGTTCCTGGTGCCATCTTCCATGCTGTCATCGGTCTCTGCCTTTACAGCACAGAATCTTGGCGCGCAGAAGAAGGACCGCATTCATTCCTGTGTCCTGTTTGCAATGGGCCTGACGGCTGGCTTTGGCGCTTTGATGTGCCTGCTGTCCTGGCTCATGCCGCAGCAGATGGCAGCGATATTTGCCAAGGACCCAGAGGTCATTGTATATGCTGGGGAATATCTTCGCTCTTATTCCATCGACCGTATCCTTGTTGGCTTTACCTTTGTCATCAATGGATATCTGAGCGGCATGGGCAGATCGATCATTGCCTTCATTCACAATACGATCGCTATCTTCTTAGTCCGTATCCCTGCTGCTTTCCTGCTCAGTGCAGCCTATCCTGCATCCATGTTCCCGATGGGCTTTGCCTCACCTCTGGGATCATGTTTCTCGATTGCTTTCCTAGTCATATACTTTTCTTATAAGAAGAATACCGGCAGAAGACAGGCAGAAGTGCAATAGAAGTTTCTGAAGCCGTCTGTGGTATACTGTCAATTTGGATAAGAAGGGGCAGATGCATATGAGCGAAGATCAGAAGAAAAGTGAGAAGACTAAAAAGGTGGCGAGATTTCTCTTTAAGTTTGTTTACTTTACAATGCTGGCATCAGTCGTTATCATCACGGTACTGATGTTCCTGGCACCGGCATCTATTACACCGGATATGCCTGATTATATTCATCCTAAGGCTTACTATACATTGATGCTGGTGGAATCGATCTTTGGCTGTGTGATCATGCATTTTGCCAAGAAGCTCCTTGGCTGGGTAGCTATACCCAGCTATATGCTGATCCCATTCGTCATCTTTCTGTACTGTGCTATTTTCCTTGGCGAAGTGCGGATGTTCTACTATCGGGTGCAGAATTGGGATACATTCCTTCATTTCTTTAGCGCCGGCATGCTTGGCTCTTTGGCTTTCTCGACGATCTCTCTGCTGAACCAGAGCGATAAGGTCCCAATGCATCTGTCACCTTTGTTTGTCGCTATCTTTGCTTTCTGCTTTGCTGTTGCGGTCGGGGCTCTGTGGGAGATCTACGAGTATAACTTTGATGGCATGCTGGGATTGAATATGCAGAAGTTCATGCTGGAGGACGGTACACAGCTCATTGGACGCGCCGCTTTGGCGGATACGATGAAGGATATCATCACGGATGTATGCGGGGCTGCTGCGGTAGCTGCAGTTGGCTATCTTGCGATGAAGAAAGAATCCATGCAGTGGCTGAAATCAAATCAGCTTCATCTGCGCCATGCTCCAGAAAAGAAAGCGGATACAGAAACAAAGAAAGATGAAATGAAACATGATACTGCTCAGCAATAATGAAAGCTGAGCTTTTTATATGTGTATTTTTATTGGCTCATCAGGCTGAAACTGGTATCATATTTCATGGAAAGGCTGGTATAAACAAATGAAAGCACCATTCTCAGAATATTTAAATTCACTTGCCCCAGGTCTGAAGAAACTGATTGCAGATCTGAAGCAGGATTATGACTATGTCAGTGTTCTTGCCTCAGATTCTATTGGCATGAGCATCCGTATTTCAAATCGTGAAAAGCAGGTAAGCAATCATACACTTCCTGCCGAAAGAGGAATTGCTGTCAGAGTGCATCACAATGGTCAGTACAGTGAATATGCTCTGAATGATTTTGATCCTGCGGCGCCGGGGAAAGCAGCGGAACAGATCCGTCAGGCACTGAAGGCACAGGAAGAAGTCTTAAAGAAGACAGGATCGCAATCCTATCAGACAGCTATCGTCGATGATGAGCCGAAACAGCTGTTTGTGGAAATGGAGACCGAAGAACTGCCGGAGACATGTGACAAGAAAGCATTGATCCATCTGCTGGAAGAATGCTCGGATGCATGCATGAAAGCAGGGAAAGATATTGTCTATGGCATGGCCATGGCCCAGTCGACACATGTTTCAAAGATGTTCTTAAGTACAAATCGAGATCTGCGCCAGTCCTATGTATTCTCAGAGGGTGCGATTGGGTGCTTAGCAGCCAAGGATGGCAAGACACAGTTTGGCTACAATGGTGTATCCGGCCGCAAAGGACCTGAGATCTTTGAAGGTCTGAAGGATGTTGTGAAGCTGTCTGCCGATCAGGCAGAAGATATCCTGCACGCCGATGGCATTGTTCCAGGTGAATATGATATTATCGCTTCTCCTGAAGTCAGCGGTCTGATCGCTCATGAAGCTTTCGGCCATGGCGTTGAAATGGATCAGTTCGTTAAGAACAGAGCCTTGGGCGCACAGTATATCAACAAGCGTGTCGGCTCCGATCTCTGCACGATGCATGAAGGCGCATTATGTGCAGTGAATGTCACTTCCTATGCCTTTGATGATGAAGGCGTACTGGCTCAGGATACGACCGAGATCCAGAATGGCATCCTGAAGACCGGTGTCTGCGATGCTCTGGCAGCCAAGCGCTTAGGCACAGAACCAACAGGCAATGGCAAGCGTGAGAACTTTGAACATAAGGTATATACTCGTATGACCAATACGATCTTTGATTCCGGAAAAGATACTTTGGATCAGATGATCGCTTCAATCAAGTACGGATATCTTTTGGAAGGCATGCAATCCGGCATGGAAGATCCAAAGCATTGGGGCATTCAGTGCGTCATTGCTTTAGGCAGAGAGATCAAAGACGGCAAACTGACCGGCAAGGTCGTAGCACCGGTCCTGATGACTGGCTATGTACCGGATCTGCTTGGTTCGATCTCGATGGCCAGCACAGACCGTGGGGTATTCGGCAACGGTGCCTGCGGCAAAGGACATAAGGAATGGGTCAAGGTCGCGGATGGCGGACCTTATCTGAAAATGAAAGCGAGGTTAGGCTGATCATGCTGAAGGACATTTTAGATATTCTGAAGAGCAGCAGTGCAGATGATTGGGAGATCACGGATACAAAGACGTCCGGCTGGGAATTCTACTTTATCAAGCATGCTCTGGATCAGAATCGCGCTAAAGAAGTAGAACACGTTACGGTCACAGTCTATAAAAAGAGCGAAGACGGAAAGTATTTAGGCAATGCATCCGGTGAGATTGCTCTCTCCGAAACAAAAGAGAATGTAAAGAAGACGATCGAAGATATGATCTTCAGTGCTTCTTTAGTCAAGAATGATATCTATGAACTGAATGAGCCAAAGCAGGCAGAACCGATCCCTGCGGAAGAGGGAGATACTGCTTCTGTATCAGAACAGTTCATCAGAACAATGACATCACTTCCAGAAACAAAGACAGAGGATATCAACAGCTATGAGATCTTTGTGGATCATAATGAAAAGCGTCTGATGACCTCCAAGGGCATTGATATCTCTTCCAATGGCATTGCGTCCATGATCGAAGTTGTCGTCAATGCAAGAAATCCAGAACATGAGATCGAACTGTATCGCATGTATCACAGCGGCACCTGCAATGAGACAGGATTGAAGAATGATCTTGTTAAGACAATGCAGTATGGAAGAGATCGTCTGAAGGCTGTGCCGACACCGGCATTGGAAAGCACAGATGTTGTCTTCTCAACCGAAGATGCAGCGCGCATCTATGAATATTTCCTGGCCAAGGTCAATGCATCGTCTGTCTATCAGAAGATCTCTGACTGGAAGCTCAATGAACCAGTAGTAAAGAATGAACAAGGAGATACGGTCACACTGAAAGCTGTTCGCTGCTTAAAAAATTCATCCAGCAATGCAGCATATGACAGCGAAGGTGCACCGATCAAAGATACAGTACTGATTGAAAAAAATACACCGAAGGCATACTGGGGCAAGAAAATGTTCGCTTCTTACCTGGGCTTAGCAGATTCCTTCATTGTATCCAATTGGACTGTAGACGGCGGCTCAAAGAGCGAAGAAGAGATTCGCAGCGGAAGATATTTGGAAATCGTTGAGTTCTCTGATTTCCAAGTAGATCACATTGCCGGGGATATCTTCGGTGAGATCCGTCTTGCCTATCTCCATGACGGTGATCAGGTCACGATCGTAACGGGCGGATCTGTCTCAGGAAATATGAGCGATTACGCAGCAAGAATGTGGATGTCCAAAGAACAGACACAGTACAACGAAGCACTGATCCCATCACTGACAAAGCTCTGTGGGGTAAAGATCACTGGCGCAGCAAAGAAGTAGTATAGGAAAGCATCTGAGAGATCAGGTGTTTTTTTATAGGGAAAGAATGAAGAATATTCCAGTGAAATAAAACATTAAACCATAAAACGAAATTGAATTTCATGATTGCGTAAAATATAATGAAAAAAAGAAAGGACATACATATGAGCTTACAAAGCCGTATTCATGATGTTTATCCAAAGCTGACACCAAGTGAAAAACAGATCGCAGATTATCTGATTGCTCAATCAGATGCAGTATGCAGCTGCTCCGTTCAGAAGCTGGCACAGGACTGCGGCAGCAGCGCACCGACGATCGTACGGTTCTCTCGCTTGTTGGGATACAGCGGATTTCCTGCTTTAAAGATGGATGTGATGCTTGAAAAAAGAAATGAGACGATGGATGAGACCCACGATATCGTTGAAAATGAATCAGCATCCCATTTGATCCGCACAATCTATCGTCATCGTTTGAATACACTGGAAAAGGCCAGAGAACTGCTGGATGGAGATACCGTTGAAGCGGCAGCCGAAGCAATTGAAAAGGCTGGGGCGGTCTATCTATGCGGCAATGGTACAGTCTGCTTGGATTTTGTACAAAAGCTGTGCCAGATTGGAATCAGAGCAATCTATACAGCCGAGCAGCAGATTCTGATGGCTTCATTGAATAGTTTACAGGAGAATGATGTTCTGATCGCTATCAGTTATACAGGAGAAGCTGAGAGCGTTTTAGGACCTGCAAGAATTGCCAAAGAAAAGAAAGCTTTGGTGATCGGTATTTCGCAATTGGGAAAGACAAGCCTGAAACATTTAGCAGATCTGATGCTTTTTGTGCCGATGGAAGCAAATATGAACCGCGGCGGAGCAATTGCCAGTCGAGATAGCTCGCTGTTTGTCTGCGATGCAGTTTATCTTTCTCTTGTTTCTAAAAACCTAACGGAAAATAAGAAAAAGCTGGAGATGGTTAAAAATAGAATGGATCAGGAATAAGGATATAGGAGGTTAGCAAGATGAAAATAATTGGA
This sequence comes from Erysipelotrichaceae bacterium, assembly GCA_012516665.1. Classification (GTDB taxonomy): domain Bacteria; phylum Bacillota_I; class Bacilli_A; order Erysipelotrichales; family Erysipelotrichaceae; genus Bulleidia. The sequence goes on along the minus strand of JAAYWN010000086.1, from coordinate 3,234 downwards.
TTGATGTCTGGAACAAGCCTGGATGGCCTGGATATTGCCTGCTGTGAAATCAATGGATATTCGACTGATATAAAGGTAAAACTGCTTGCATATGATGAAGTGAAGATGCCAGAGGAACTGAAAGCAAAGATACAGCATGCCTGCGATATTCATGGTGCAGGAGTTGATAAGATCTGTTCCTTGAATTATGAATTGGGCAGATGGTTTGGAGAAAGCACAAAAGATTTCATGGACCGGAATCATTTCAGCTGTGATGAAATTGCAGCTGTATGCTCGCATGGGCAGACAATATATCATATTCCTCATGACCGAGATGGACTCGTGAAAAGTACATTGCAGATCGGTGAACCGGCAGTCATTGCCTGGCTGACGGGCTGCCAAGTAATTTCTGATTTCCGAGCAATGGATATGGCTGCTGGCGGTGAAGGGGCACCATTGGTCCCTTATGTGGATTATCTGCTGTATCGAAGTGCAGAAAAAAAGAGGATTTTGCTCAATATTGGCGGTGTTTCCAATGTTACCGTATTGGAACCTAACTGTCAGGAAGAGGATATCGCCGCGTTTGATACAGGTCCTGGAAATATGATGATTGATGAGGCAATGCGACATTTCTATCACAAGGAATATGATGAAAATGGCTTCATTGCACGCCATGGGCATGTGATCGATGACTTATTTGAAGAATTGAAACATGATCCATATGTTGATGCAAAGCCTCCGAAAAGTACGGGAAGGGAAGTCTTCGGCCGCCAGTGTGTGGAGAAGATACTGCAGCAGAGACCGCAGGCGAAGGGTGAAGATATCGTGTGCACGTTCACTCATTTCACGTCCTATTGTACGGCGAGAAATATTCATCTTTTCTTGGAAAATGATAGAAAGACGGATGAATTGATCGTATCTGGAGGCGGCAGCCACAATGGTTTCCTTTTAGAGCTTCTCCAAAAGGATCTTGGACATGGCAAAGTGCTGACACAGGAAGATATCGGTTTCAGCAGTGATGCGAAAGAAGCAATTGCTTTTGCTGTGCTGGGCAATGAAACGCTGCATGGGCATTATGCAAATATGAAGAGCGCAACAGGTGCTTCACAAAATGTAGTGCTTGGCTGTATAACACCGAAGATAAAGAGGAATATATGAATCAGAAAAATAGTAAAAAAACAAATGCTGCAACGAATAAACAGTGGAACAGCACAGACTTTGACATTCCAAAGTTCAGTTACAAAAGCGCTTTTTTGATTTTTGGCATGACCTTCGCTGCTGCTCTATTAGCAGCTTGGCTGTCTTCAGAGAATAAACTATGGATCTCATTGGCAGTATCTGCTTCTATGTCACTGACGGTCTCTTGTTCTCGGTATTTTATCGATACAAAAAGAGGCTTATGCAAAGGCTTTTATATGATGGCTGCTGTTTTGTTTGTCATTGCCATGCTTCTTCTTCATTTTCTGCCCTTTTAATTGTAAGAATAGTTTCATCATATGAAATATTGTTACAAAGTATATCACACTTACTTGAAATCAAATTTCAATAGAATATAATCAAGACATAAGACATGAAAGGGCTTTCTTCTAGAGAAAAGCTAGTTCGTGAGTTCTTATAAAGAAGGGGAAAAATCATGTTTACTAAGCTTACGAATTTTCTGAACGATAAACTTTCCGGACCGATGATGAAGCTGGCGAATCAGCGTCATCTTAGAGCAATCCGTGATGGTATCGTCGCAACACTTCCATTGATCATTGTGGGATCATTTTTCTTGATTGTCGCAAATCCGCCGCTGCCGGCAAGCTGGGGCATTTCACAGTTTCTGACATCGCATGCTGCAAGCATTGTTCTGCCTTACCGTATGACAATGTATATCATGACACTGTATGCCATCTTTGGCATTGGCAGTTCACTTGCACAATCTTATAAACTTGATGGACTGTCTGGCGGCGTTCTCGCCGAGATTGCTTACATGCTGACAATTCTTCCGGTGAATGTGGCTGCTGAGGGAGCTGAGATCAAGGGCTGGGTCATCCCAATGGCAAAGCTTGGTTCTTCTGGCTTGTTCGTTGGTATTATCACAACAATCATTGCCATCGAGATCTATCATTTTATTGATGCTAAGGGATGGAAGATCAAGATGCCGGATGCTGTGCCGCCAGCTGTATCGCGCAGTTTTGAAAGTCTTGTGCCAACAGCAATTGTCATTCTTCTTATTGGTTCAATCACTTATTGGTTCGGCTTTGATTGGCACGGATTGGTAGGCACTCTGGTCAAACCGCTTGTTTCCGCAAGTGATGGACTTGGCAGTGTGATCCTGCTTGTCTTCCTGACATGTTTCTTCTGGGTATTTGGCATTCATGGTGCATCCATTGTTGGATCATTGGCTAGACCTGTATGGCTGATCCTATTGGAACAGAATACAACGGCTCTTGCTTCCGGTCAGGCAATGCCTAATATTGCACCGGAACCATTCTATCAGTGGTTCATCTGGATCGGCGGCGCAGGATGCACGATCGGTCTGGCGATCCTGATGGCTTTCTTCTCAAAATCGTCTTATGCAAAAGACCTTGGCAAAACTGCTTTCCTGCCGGCTGTATTCAACATCAATGAACCTTTGATCTTCGGCGCACCGATTGTCCTTAACCCTACACTGATGATTCCATTTATCATTTCACCTATTGTCAATGCAGTCATTGCCTATGGAGCCACAGCAATGGGCATGGTCTCTCGTGTCAGTGTCAATGCCCCTTGGACTCTTCCTGGTCCGATTGGTGCTTATCTTGCCTGCGGCGGAGATTGGCGCGCAATTATTCTGAGCTTCATTCTGATTGTCTTGTCAGTAGCAATTTATTATCCTTTCTTCCGTATGTGGGATTCTCAATTGCTGATTCAGGAACAGAACAAAGATGGTGCAAAGGAAGCGTAAAAAAATAATATAGGCGGAGCTGTTCATCAGTTCCGCCTTTCTCTCATTCAGAAAGGAAATAAAATATGAGAAAGTTAGGTATTTCAATTTATCCAGAAAAGGATAGCAAAGAACGGATCTATCAGTATCTGAAAGACGCAAAGGATTTTGGTGCTTCACGCATCTTTTCCTGTCTGCTTTCGGTAACGAAGGATCCTGCAGAGATCAAGAAAGATTTTACTGAGATGAATGCATATGCGCATTCTTTAGATTTCGAAGTGGTCTTGGATGTATCGCCTGCAGTATTTAATAAACTTGGCATAAGCTATAATGATCTAACCTTTTTT
>JAAYWN010000085.1 GCA_012516665.1 Erysipelotrichaceae bacterium | reverse complement strand
AGCAGACCAGAAATAGTTAAAGGATACGATAGTCACGTACATAACAAAATCCCAGGAAAGCCCGCATTTTACAGGCTCTTCTGGGATTTTGACCTTCTTGATGTGTCAAAGACAGGATTATACTATGAATGCCTTCTATAAACAAAGCTGAGGCATCCCGACTACAGATAATACTCACAAGAGGCAGAAACGGCGATGCGGCAGAAAAAGAGCTGTCACTGCTGTCCGCACAGAAAAGGGAGCAGTTTATTTCAAACTGTTCCCTGCTATCTGATTTTTATCTATAAAGCACGATTCATTTCACAGAATATCCTGTTTTCCAGTAGATTAAGCCAGGATCGGCTTCACTGCTTTGGCCAGATCTTCTCTTTCCTGTTCTGCTTCACGCAGATCTTTTCCTAAAGTAGTGAAGTATGTCTTGATCTTTGGTTCTGTGCCGGAAGGACGGACAATGACGACAGCACCATCTTCCAAGTCATAGCGCAGGACATTTGCCTTTGGCAGACCGGTGGCAGCTGTATCTTCATAGTCGGTGACCTTTACTGTCTTTCTGCCGGCGAATTCTTTCGGTGCTTCTCTGCGCAGAGTGCTCATGATGCCGGCCATCTTATCCATACCGGACAGTCCTGGGAATTCAAAAGCATCCACGGCATTGAGATATCTGCCGTATTCATGATAGATCTCTTCCAGTCTCTGTTTCAAAGAGGAGCCCAGGCTGCGATAATAAGCTGCCATTTCGCAGATCAGCATGGATCCGACAATGGCATCTTTATCACGGACATACGGTCCGGCCAAGTAGCCATAGGATTCTTCAAAACCAAAGATGAAGCGGTCAACTTCTCCCTTTGCTTCCAGCTGCGCGATCTGATCGCCGATCCACTTGAAGCCGGTCAATGTATGCCGCAGTTCAACGCCATAGTGTTCCGCGATCTTCGCTGCCAACGGCGTCGATACGATCGACTCTACAGCAACTGGATGCTTCGGCATCGTGCCCTTTTCAATTCTCCCGGCACAGATGTAATCCAATAAGAGAACGCCCATTTCATTGCCTGAAACAAGTTCATAAGAACCATCTGGGCACTTCATGGCAATACCGACACGATCCGCATCCGGATCCGTTGCCAGCATCAGATCAGCGCCCGTCTTTTCAGCCAATTCCAGTCCCTTGGCCAAAGCTTCTCTGATCTCAGGATTTGGATAGGAACAGGTCGTGAAGTATCCGTTTGGATATTCCTGTTCTGGAACAATGGTAATATCTGTGATGCCGATATCATTTAAAACATGCGTTACCGGTACCAGTCCGGTACCGTTCAATGGAGAATAGACAAGCTTTAAGCCAGCCGTTGCACACAGCCCCGGTCTCACCTGTCTCTTTTCAATCTCCTGATACAGAGCAGCCTTGCAGTCTTCCTGAACAAAAGCAATCAGTCCTTTTTCAACGCCCTGAGCAAAGTCCATATACTTTGCACCGGTCAGGACATCCGTCTTCTGGATGGAATCATATACAACTGCGACCGCATCATCTGTCATCTGACAGCCATCCGGTCCATATGCTTTATAGCCATTGTATTTTGCTGGATTATGCGATGCTGTGACCATGATCCCTGCATTGCATTTATAATATCTAGTCGCAAATGACAGTGCCGGTACCGGCATCAGTTCATCATAGATCCTGACATGGACACCATTGGCCGCAAGTACACCAGCCGCTTCTCTGGCAAAGTTCCATCCTTTGATCCGCGAATCATAGGAAATTGCGACCGTCTGTGTTCCACCCTGGGCCTTCACCCAATCTGCAACGCCTTGGGTCGCCTGTCTGACTACCCAGATGTTCATGCGGTTCGTACCAGCCCCCAAGGTTCCTCGTAGGCCAGCGGTGCCGAACTGCAGAGCAACTGCGAATCTTTCTTTGATGGCATCGTCATCGTCTTTGATCTTCTGCAGCTCGCTCTTGAGATCTACATCGATCAGATCCGCTTTCATCCATCTCTCGTACTCATCCCGATATGACATCTTTCTTCTCCTTTGTTGAAAAAAAGAGAGAAGCTCTTCTGCATTCTCCCTTTTGTTTCCTGTTTGATAATACTTAGGCAATTACTTTCTGAGCGCGAAGTACATCTTCAATTGTCTTGATTGCGACATCTTCGTCATCACCTTCACATGATACAGTGATTTCGGACTGTGTCGGAATACCCAGAGACATAACACCCATAATTGACTTCATGTTTACTGAACGTCCCTTATAAGCTACCTTTACTTCGCTCTTGAACTTGCTTGCAGCATTAACAGCTACTGTAGCTGGGCGTGCATGTAATCCAACAGGGTCAATGACTGTGACTGAAATTTGCTTCATAGATAGAATATTCCTCCTATTTCAATACCTATGGTTATTCTAATACAGGCGCGTTTTAGTTACAAGCGCTTACACCTAAATTGTTTCTGAAAATGTCTATAAATGGCTAAAAACAGCACTTTTTTACAGAACAAAATCCTGCTTCTGCAGTGCTCTCAGCAGGCATATCACAGCCCATCAGTCTGTGCATTTTTTCACTACTTATGATACGGCTCATGATGCAGGATCCGAAACGCCCGATAGATCTGTTCCAGGACAATGATCCGACAAAGCTGATGCGGGAAAGTATTCTTGGATAAGCACCAGCGATGATCCGCTCTGGCAATCAGATCTTTGGATACGCCCAAAGAACCGCCGATCACAAAATCGATCTTGCTTTTGCCCTGTGTATGGAGCGCATCGATCTCTTCTGACAGTTCAACCGAGTCCATCGTTTTTCCTGCCAGATCCAGCAGAATAACAAATTCATCTGCTTTGATCCTGTTCAGCAGACGCTGTCCCTCTTTTTCTTTTACTTTTTCATTCTGTGCTTCACTGTTGTTTTCAGGTGCCTTCTCATCGGGCACTTCAATGATCTCCAGCTTATCGTAGGATTGAATGCGCTTAGCATATTCATGCATGCCATCCCGCATCCATTTCTCCTTCATGCTGCCGCAGGCTAACAGACGGATCATTTCAGCGTTACCGCAATCTGCTGTTCCGTACCATCACGGCTGACGGTCAGATTCAGCACATCACCAGCCGCATGATTGAATAAGATCGTATGAAGCTCTTCTTCATTCAGCAATTTCTTTTCATCTATCTTTGTCAGCAGATCACCGATATGCAGAGCACCATCTGCACTGGATCCTGTCAGTATCCCACTGATCATTACTCCAGATGTCATATCCAAAGAAATACTGTTGGCACTCTTTTCATAAGAATTCATCTTTGCAATACTGCGGGCCGTAACGCCCAGATTTCCTCTGGAGATGGTGCCTGTGTTTTTCAGCTCTGTATATACATTTTTCATTTCATTGACACTGACAGCATAGCCCATTTCCATCTGACCATCCATCGGCTTGCTGATGGCAATGCCCAGCAGTTCACCAGACAGATTCATCATTGCTCCGCCGATATTATCATCATTGACACTGCAGTCAGCTTCCAGAAGATTGGCGATCCATCCTGTTCCTGAATTGAGCTCCATCTGCAGCGGTGCTGACAGGGTGCCGGAAGTGATCAAAGCACTGTCATTTGATCTTCTGCCGCCCATCACAATGACTGTTTCACCAGGAGAGATCAAAGAGGAATCGCCCAGCTGAAGTGCGGTGACATCGAAGCCAGGTACAATGCTGATCAAAGCGAGGCCCGTATCATTATCTTCTCCGAGGATCTTTCCCTCGATCGTGATGCCATTGTCAAATTCAATGGCAGCAGAGCCATTTGCCTGCAGGCCCTGGGCAGCGGTCATGATATACGCTGTATCTTTATCAGATGATATGATGACGCCTGATCCTCGATGCGCTCCCTGCAGCACAGACACCAAAGAAGCCTTTGCTGCGTCAGCCGCTTCAGAAATATCTGTTGTGTAGCCATTGACCGTGTTCTGAATGACCGTACGATTGTCTGTACCGACTGTTGTATATTTAAAAACACGTACGGTCAGCCAGATGTTCCATGCCAACAGTGCAGCTAACGCTGCCAGGATCGCTTTCTTCATCATTCTCTCCTTTCCTGATCATTTCAAACTGTCCGGCAGCTGAGATGACCAGTTTCTGATGCAATGCACCATGATGCCTATGCATTGCAGTACATACTGTATCCAATGCTTTCTGTCTTGTATTGCCTTCTTGGGAAATATGAGCAAGGATGATCTCTTTTGTATTCTCGCTGACAACAGCATCCAGGATCTCCGCACATGCATCATTGTTCAGATGTCCCTGATCACTGTAGATCCGTGCTTTGACATACTGCGGACGGCGTGTCCGCATCAGCATCTCAACATCATGGTTGCTTTCCATTACAATATAATCCGATCCCTGTATCAATGGATAGTAGCGCTCATTGAGATATCCTGTATCGGTCACATACGTCAGTTTCTCCTGTCCGTCTTCAATGATGTATCCAGTTGTATTCAGAGCATCATGCGACAGAGCAATCGGCGTGATCTGCAGATTCCCAACATGGAACTTCTGCAGAGATCTGACGCGGAACGTATCGATATCTGGAATCTCGATCGGTGAATAGATATTCAGATCCTGGAACATCCGGATCTGCGATACATGGTCGCTGTGATCATGTGTGATCAGCAATGCATCGGTATCTTCTTCTTTATGATGCAGTGCCTGAAAGCATTCTTTTAAATATTTTTTTGTTGTGCCGCAGTCGATCTGCAGCGTCGTACCTTCATCTTTCAAGAGAAAGCAGTTTCCCTTCGAACCTGAGGCCAATAATGCAAAATCCATCATCCGCTGATCTCCTCACAGGATGGGAAGCCCGTCACTTTGCATGCATCCAGGGTCTGATCATCCTGCTGTATGTAGAAATGCACATGGGGCCCCGTTGCCATACCTGTCATACCGATATGGCCAATGACCTGTCCTTTCTGCACCGTGTCTCCGACTTTCAATTCCGAAGGCACCCGCATATGTCCGTAATACGTAATAAATCCGTTATTGTGATTGATCTTGATATAGTTCCCGCTGATCGCGTCATATGAAACTTCCATGACCGTACCATTATCGGCCGCATAGACATCGCCCCACGGATCATACGCATCCGCAAGATCATTTCCTTCATGTCCATAGTAGCAGCCCCAGCCGCATGTCAGCTTGGCATTGTCCACTGGGAAGCGATAGGATCCTGTACCGACATTGCTTGGCTGCTTGGTTCCTACAGCAACGATCTCATTGACCGGCTGCTTTGTATCCATACTGGACTTCAGCGTACCGCTGCTCAGCACGCCATTGACCCATTTTTCAACATAAAGCGCGTTTCGACTGCCATTGATTCCCGTCTGAACGACTTGGGAAGTATCTTTCAGCAGTGTGCTGTCCTCCTGCGTCACTGTTGAAAAATACAGATCTTCTTTCTGCAGTTTCTGCCGGCTCACCACAATATCGATCGGTGATTCAAAATATGTAATGCATAGCTTCATGCCGGCTGACAGGATCTGATCTTTACTGGTCAGCTGATCCCGGTTGATGCTCATCAATTGAGAAGCTGATAGGCCATAATTCTTCGCTCCGACACCAGCCACCGTATCGTATTCCTCTACCGTATAGTATTCTCTTTCCGTATGATCGCCATATTCAAGATACTGCAGGATCGCATCTTCACTTGTCTTGATCTCCTGCACAGATGCATTTTTTTTCGACTTCGTGATCGTCTGCGCAATACTGACACCGACATCTTTTGTACCATATGAAGTCAGATCCGAAACAGTACCGCCGTTCTGCAATGCCGCAAACGCATCCGGATCGATAAAATTCGACAGATACTGATGCATCGCCGCATCATACATCTTGGCATCAGATACATAGATCTCTGCATAATCACCATTTTTATCAGAAAAAGTGATCGCCGTGCTTTCTAAAGAATAAAGAGAATTCTGATCTAAATAATCCAGGATCTCATCATCAATATTGTTAAATGAAAAATAGCTTTCTTCTTCAATCAGGTAAACATTGCGGCCAAGATGACATGCCGATCCAGGATATGTCTCGGCATACTTTTCCTGATAGACATCTTTCAGATGGGCATCCAGCTTTGTTTCATCTGACAGCACACCGACATATTTTCCATTGTCATACATACGGTATACTTTCTGAGCAGTTTCATTGACCTGCAGGATCTCCTGCTGAAAGATGCCTGTCTCTTGGGAAGAAACATGAAAAGAAAACAGTGAAGATGGGATAAAAACAGCGATCAGCACTGCTGATGCAAAGCATCCTAATAAAATGAGAAGCTTTTTTCCCATGTTCACTCCATTTCTTTATTCCTGTGAATAGTCCTGTGAATTCTCAATGTTATAAATGGCATTTGTCGCTGCTTCAAAAGCAACATTGATCTTGCCGGTAGAACCATTTCTATGCTTGGCAAGATTGATCTCCAAACGTTCGCTTCCCGTCTGGTTGGCTTTCTCCTTGGCTGCTTCATCATAGTAAGACTCACGGTACAGCATCATAACAATATCTGCATCCTGCTCAATCGCTCCTGATTCACGCAGATCGCTCAGCATCGGCTGTTTCTTTTCTCTCTGTTCAACCGTACGGCTCAGCTGCGACAATGCCAAGACCGGCACCTGCAGTTCACGTGCCAATGCTTTCAGAGAACGCGAAATATCTGAGACCTCCTGCTGACGGTTGGCCTCCGAATTGCGGGACGATCCAGCAATCAGCTGAATATAGTCGATCATGATCAGATTCAGCCCATGTTCTGCCTGCAGTTTGCGGCATTTGGAAAAGATCTCCGGTACTTTAACAATAGAAGCATCATCAATATAGATCTGTTCGCTCTTCAGCTCACCGGCTGCCTCATTGATCTGATTCCATTCATCATTGGAAAGACGTCCTGTTTTTAATTTATCTGCCGGCACATGGCTCTTTGCGCTTAATAAGCGCATTGCCAGCTGCTCCGCCGCCATTTCCAAAGAGAAAATTGCGACCGCGCCTTTGCGCTGATATGCAGCAACATTCATGGCAAGATTCAGACCGACAGCCGTCTTGCCCATCGAAGGACGGGCCGCCAAGACAAGCATATCGCCGCGCTGCAGACCATGCGTCATATGATCCAGATCATTCAATCCGGTCTTCAATCCCGTAATATCTGATTTATTCTCCGACATCTTGCTGATCTCATTCAGGACATTAGTCATCAGCTCCGTCGATGTCTTAAAATTACCGGCTTTGCGGTTGCGAGAAACATTCAGGATGCTCTTCTCTGCTTCATCCAGATATTCATCAATATCTGTCTGTCCATCCAATCCATCGGCGGCAATCTTTTCTGCCGCATCGATCATCTGTCTCATCAGCGCTTTATCTTTGATCACATTGACATACATCTTTGTATTGGCACTGGTGACCGCCGCATTTGTCAATTCTGTCAGATAATTCAGCCCGCCGGTTTTATCCAGCAGATTGGTATCCTTTAAACGAGTCGAAACCGTTGTCAGATCGATTGGATCTCCTTCTTGGTATAAAGCAAGACATGCCTGAAAGATCCTGCGATTTGCATCCAGGAAAAAATCATCTTCAGCGAGTCCTTCTTCAATTGCTGTACGGGCAGCCGAAGGATAGACCATCATTGTACCAAGTAAGCTCGCTTCTGCTTCTGGGGCAGAAGGCAATGTCTTTGCCATATTATTTTTCACTTCCTGTCAGATGTACATTGATTGTACCGATCACACCATGATGCAGTTCAACTTTAACTTTCGTCGTGCCAAGTGAAGAGATTGGGTACGTATCGATGATCTTTCTCTTATCAACGCGGATATCTTTTTTGCGCAGTTCTTCAACGATCTGCTTCGTTGATACAGATCCAAACACGCGCCCCTGATCGCCGCTCTTAACACGGAACTCCAGCACTGTCTTCTCCAGTGTCTTCGCCACTTCTTTTGCCTTTTCTACTTCCGCTGCTTCTTCCGCAGCCTCTTCTTTTTTCTGCTCTCCTAAGATCTCCAAGCTCTTTTTTGATTCTGGGACTGCCAGATTTCTCGCTATCAGAAAGTTGCGTCCATAGCCATCGGAGACTTCAACGATCTCCCCGCGCTTGCCGACCTTCTTCACATCTTCTTTAAGAATCACTTTCATCTTCTTCATCCTCCTTATTGTAATCATCAATGGCATTCAGCAGTTCCTTCTTCAGATCATCCAGACTGCATTTCGGTCTCTGCACTGCTGCTGCCGTCATATGACCGCCGCCATTCATATTTTCCATGATCACCTGCACATTGATATGTCCATCGCTGCGTGCACTGATCGCTGATTCACTGTCGCTGTCATTGGCAATCACGAAAGCACCTTGGACGCCTTGAACACCAAGCAGCGTATCTGCTACTTGGCTCATCATTGATCTGCTCATCACACGATCCTTGACTTCCGCGATCATGATGCCATTAGGATACCGCTCACTGTTAACTGCGACTTTTGCTTTCAGAGCGAAGTCATCAAACGAATCCTTCAGCCAGCCATATGCCTTTGCCGAATCTGCTCCAATTTCCTTCAGTGCGCTTGCTGCATCATATGTACGTGCCCCAGTGCGCACACGCCATGTCTGTGTATCGACGATCATTCCTGTCAGCATGATTGTTGCAGCTAACGGCGATATCTCAGCCGTATTAGAGACATACGGGATCATTTCCGTCAGCAGTTCACACGTCGAGCTCGCACCGGCCTCAATATAGACAAGCACTGGTTTGACGCCCATTTCTGTACTTCTGCGATGATGATCAATGATCACCACGCGATTGGCATTTTCCAATACCTTTGCGCCATTGGACTGCTTGATATTATGATGATCCGTCATGATTACCAAGCTCGTATCTCCCAAATGATTCAGCGCTTCTCCTTCAGTTACAAAATTCACTTCCTGTTTGATATCATCCTGATTAGCCTGCAGAGCAGCATTCAGCTTTTCTTCAATACCGCCCGTCTTAGCAATGATCACCGCCGGACGATGCAGAGATTCTGCCATGCGCGCCAAGCATATAGCACTGCCGATACAGTCAAAATCCGCCGTCTTATGACAGCAGATGATCACATTGCTTGAACGCATGATCAGATCGCGCAGAGCATGCGACATCACTCTGACCCTGACTCTGGAACGCTTCTCTGCTGCTTCCGTCGACCCGCCGAAATACTTGACATCTTCGCCGTATGTCTGCATGGCGACCTGATCGCCGCCTCTGGTCTGGGCAAGGTCCATCAGATTCGTCACCATCTGGTCCAGCTGTTCAAAGTCACTGGTGCCTCTGGCAAAAGACATGGACAGCGTAATGACCATATCCTGCTTCTGCGCTCCTTTTCTGACTTTTCCTAGGATCGAGAAATGATCTGCCGCCAGATCTGAGAAGATCTTTTCATTTAAGATCAATATGTATTTAGAACTGCTCAGGCGCTTCGTAAAGATACCGTGACCCGCACAGTATTCTAACAATGGTCCTCTGACACTTGCATTCACTGCTGCTTCCTGATTCTCATCGCCATAGGCAGAACTGTCATCATAGTTATCCAAAGAAGCCATACCGATAACAATATGCTCGTTGTGGTATTTCTCTCTGCAGTCAGTCAATTCTGTTACATCTTTAAAGAAGATCATCGGTTCATCTTCTTTTCGATGCATTTCATAGATCTTTTCATCCAGTTGCACATAGGCAGTGTCTTCTTTGCCGGAGATCAGGTCATCTGCTTCTGGGATCCAGGTCAGCACCTTGGTGCCCACACGGTCAATCGAACGGGATTTGAACAATTCGCTCATCCATGTAATGACATAGTCGTCATCATAGATGATCATACCTACGCCGCCGGTCAGGAAAGCCTCTGCTGCCGCATTGCCGAGAACGCTCTTCACGCCCTCTGACTGCTGCCGCGAATAATCCTGAAATTTTTCAAACAAATAAAACATGAACGCTGCTTCACTGACCACGATCAAAGCTGCCGTCAGAATATCAAAATGAAAATACACGCCCAATACGGCCAAAGCTGCCGCCTCAACAATCAGCACAGCGATCATTGCCTTTTTCAGGCTGCTGATCTTCTCATTCATGCTGGGACCTCCTCTGCATCATTTTATGATGCATGTCTGTCGTAATATATAAGAAACCGATCAAAGCAACCACGTACCATGCCATCATCAGCATCAGTACCGCAAATGCCATGATCAGAAATCTGCTTGCACCTGTATGCATGGCAGAATACACAGCTGCCGCAATCAGACCGTAAAAGACAAGATACAGTCCGCCGCACATGCCGATGCCCTGTAAAGCGATCCGCCAGCCGGAAGCTAAAGAGACCTGTGACGATGTGGCATAGAAGAAACATGCAGCCCCGGCGATGCCAGCGTATCCGCTCCATTTCGGCGGTATATATGCCGTCAGCGGCATACTTGCAGGTACCGTGATATGCATGCGTTTGAACATCATCTTTGCGATCATATGCAGGATCAGTGCTTCCAGCACGCCCGTCAGGATCACCGATGCGATCAAAGCTGCCAGAATGATCTCTTCTAAGCTTGCACTGCTTGGCAGCGAAGCCCCCATTGATGAGATCATCTGACTGTAGATACCTTCCATCTCAGCCGCTTCGGCCATCAGATCGTAGCCGAAGAACTCGGCAAAGACGATCGTGATCAATACCTGCATCACAACAGATACGATCACCGTACGCAGAAGAATGCGCTTCATATCTGTCTGCGCATGAATGCCGCAGCCATAGACCATACCGACAAATGCTTCCCCAGCAACCGTCAGCACCGTTGCCGGTGTATCGATCACTGCCGCCAGCATCACAATAGCTGCAAACACCATCCAGCTGCTCTTCCAGCCATATTTAGCACCATAGAATACCAAGGGCAGCGGGTAAAGAAACAGTACCGTTGCCTGCAGCAGTCCGGCTGTCTGCCGATCGATCAGCAGGACCGCTCCCATAATGGCTGCCATCATGGCGCCATCTGTCATTTTTCTCACATCATTTTTCATTTTATTTATACAGTGCACTACGAAAAAAACGTGCTTTCTGCTTGGTACGATTATACCATATATCACAGGCAGCAAACAAAAGGACCCCGCAATGAATGCAGGATCCCTGTTCCAGTCCGTTTCTCCGTGTTCCTTTGCGTCCTATCGTCAATGATATGCCATGTACTGGATCGCTTTTCACTTGGAGATAACGGCTTGAATCCATATTTCTATAATTAGTTTAGCAATGATTCTTACCATAGACCAGTCTGTTTTTGACCCAGCCATTCTGCTATAATATTATTTATGAGCGAAGGAGAGATCCTTCTTTTTATATGAGAATGCCAGCCAGATGATCGCATTCATGCTGGATGATCTCAGCCGTATAATCCCGAAAGACTTTTGTATGCTTCTGCAGACAGAGATCCTGATAGGAGATCATGATTTCTTGGTAGCGCACTGTTTCTTTCACGCCCCGCAGACATAAACAGCCTTCTTTGGCCTGATATGGATCCTTTCTTTTCAGGATCTTTGGATTCAGCATCACAAGCACCATATTGCCTTCATCGATCGCAATTGCCGCTTTGGCAATACCGATCATATTCAGTGCCATGCCAACGCATTCATTCTGATGACTGCGCAGCGTATCGATCAGATCTTTTACATCCGCCAGATCATCTTGGCTGACCGGTACAGCCTTTCTTGCTAAGCGCAGCGGATCTTTTTCCAGCGGCCTGATCATCTTCGGCTGCCCAACCGATCCAGCCAGACCCATATGCGGCAGAAGAAATACTGTCCGACCATGATCATCCCGATATTTGCCAGCACAATGCCCCAGCCCAGCTGATCGACATGCAGAAAAGGATAGGGATACTGCGCACCATCCAGACCGATGCCAAAGCCAGGTGTTCCTAAGATCAAAGCAGCCGCATTATACAGAAGAGGAAGGATCATTGCATAAAGAATATGCTTTTTACGAAAATAATTCTTCGGTCCGACCAGCCAGTCAAGGATCATCAGAAGCGGCAGAAGATACTGCAGCAGAAGCAATGCCAGATAATCCGTTCCTCCAAAAGAAGCATGCATCGGTCCTAGATACAGCAGACTGATCACTGCCATACCGGCAGAATTGACCATCACCGTAAAACGCATCCCCGTGGATAGAAAGCCCCGTCCGCCGATCTGCAGCCAGCGCAGTTCCAGCAGATAGTACAGCAATGCCCATAAAGCATTCAGCACCGTGAACATCTTAAAAGGATCCGTATGGAAGGTCCCTTCAGAAATGCCCGAAGCCAGGACGACGCCTGCGATAATATCCAATACGCATAAGGATGCCGTAAATTTTTCCAGTTTTGTTCTTCTCATATCCTCACTGATCAATTCCTAACTTTTTAACAACTTTCGGAGTTTCCTGCATGGCAAATTTTAAAAATGTGCGGGAAGCCAAAGTCATATCTCGGCTGTCCGCATATGCAACCGCGATCGTGCGTTCAATCGGTTCCCTGATCGGCCGCAATACCAGGCCTTGAGAAAAACCTGCTACAACTAAGCGATACAGGATCGAAACGCCCATATTCTGCCGTACCATGGCCAGGATCGAATAGTCATCATAGATCGTATATTCAATATGCGGTTTCAGTCCCGCATCCGCAAAAGCCTTCATCGGCACACTATTCTTTCCTTCATCCAAAAGAATAAACTCCTCTTCTGCCATGTCCTTCAGCGTCACGATCTTCTTCTTAGCTAAAGGATTCTGTTTGGAAAGTACGGCTACCATACTATCACGATAGATGACCTCAATGCGAAGATCATCAAAATTCACAGGATTCAGAAAGCCAAAATCTACGCTTCCTTCCTTGATCCATGCATGGATCTCATCATAATCCCCTTGGCGCAGGGAAAAGTGGGTCTGCGGATACAGGGCATGGAATTTCTGCAGCAGGATCGGCAGCAGATTTCGTGATACCGATGTCACCGTACCGATCCGGATCGTCTCATCTACCAAGCCAAGCATCTGTGTTCTTTTCTCCGCCAGATTCTTCTCCGCTTTGCCGATCGACTGAAAATAAGGCAGATAGGCCTTCCCATCTGCACTGAGACATAAGCCATCACGTCCCCGATGGATCAGCACCGTCTGCAGTTCTTCTTCTAGGCCGTGCACGGTCTGGGATACAGCCGACTGTGAATAGCCCAATTCCTGGGCAGCTAATGTAAAGGAACCTTTTTCAACAACTTTCAGAAATATCTCATATTTTGTCAGCATAAGTTTTCCTTATGCTTTTATTATATATATTCGTTTTACTTATGCATCAATATTTTGTATAAAAGATACAGGACAAAATGAATTACCCCGGGGCAGAGCCCTCAAACGTCTACCAGACGTTTGCCTTCACGCTTGTGCGTGAAGCGGTGTATCTCCTCTCTGTCGGCTATATTTTTATATATAGCTGTTGATACGAATCTTGT
>JAAYWN010000084.1 GCA_012516665.1 Erysipelotrichaceae bacterium | reverse complement strand
CTGCGGTGCACGTAATTTTTTCGTGTTCCTTTTCATATGATTTTCCCAAATAATCATATCATAGTTTGTTCATCAATATCTGATACTTTCATAGTCAATGATCCGATGTGTTGCACTATCATAATAGACCGTGATCACTTCGCTCTTCTCTCCGGCAATCTCGAGATATACGGTGCCATCTGTATATTCCTGTTCCGTTTCTTTTTCATTCTCATCTTCCTTTTCTGCACTGCACTGAAGCTGACACTTCAGCTTTTCAATTTCCATTCTTTCCTGTATAAAATATTCTTCATCTTCCTGCAGATTCATCATCGTCCTCATTCTGTCACAGTCATTTTCGATAACAGCTGCACAAGCTGTACTGATATAAAGCAGAAAACTCAGAAAATATACCGAAACAAATCCATCAGTATGCTTTGCATAAGATCTTTTCATACTGTTTCTTCTGCCTTTCATAGACAATATAAATGCAATTTTCTTTTTCGATAAAATATGCAGTATCAATATTTGAGATGAAGATCTGTGTACCTGGCGATAGAACTAAATGATCATTGATGCAGCTCAGAGTTCTGCGCTTTTCCTGGTAAAGAAATGTGATCTGTTCCGGACTGTATTTAATTTCATAGCTCAGCAGGAAAATGCGGCGCATCTGGCTCAGCACAATCTGATCCTGAATTTCTTCATTGAACCCCAATAAGTTTTCAAATGGCTTGATGCATAATACTGTGATCGGTATCATACCAGTGACGACCATCAATGTGATCAGGATCTCAATCATGGCAAATCCACTTCGCATTCTTGGCATTTCATATCTCCTTCCATTTCCATCTGCATCTTTTCTTCCATACGATCTTCTTTTCCACGCAGTTTTTCATATGTATTAGCATGAACCGTCAGAACAGCAGAAACGAACAGAGCACATGCCGATACGATCAGAACACTGACACAGGCATCGCTGAGAAGAAAACCGCGTTTATCTGTAAACAAGGCGGCCTCCTCCCAGTTCGATCACGATCTCTTTATTGCCAAGATGCAGTGTCATTGCCTGTGATACATTTCCCTTTTCATTGAAAGAAATGTATGGTTCTCTCGTCAATTCTTCCGTCTGACGCTCTGCAATTGCCCTGCTCTGTGTCTCAAGATAAGCATCGCCAAAAGTATAAGATCCTGCATTTCTGATTTCACAGCATGGCAGAAAAATAAGCGTCATTATTGCAATGATCATTATCGCCATGCATAGTTCCAGAAGGAGAAATCCCTTATTCGATGTAAGCCTGTCCATCCGATATCACCAAATTCTTTGATCCATCGCATTTTACCTGTTCTTCTGTCAGTAAGCCCGCATTGATCAGATCTGCAACAGATCCTGGATATTCGTCATATTCCATCTTGTACTGAAGAATAGCCGCATCTCCTACCTTTTCAATTGCTTTGCATCCTTTATTATTGACAATGGTAAGTGTTTTCTGAATATTCGGTACGGTGAGCAGGAACAGCACTGAAATAATAATGATCACAATCGTCATTTCCAGAAGTGTAAATCCCTTTTGATTCTGTCTTTTCATTTTTTCCTCCTACAATGTCTGCATCATCTGGATTGGCATCAGAAGCACCTGATAGACTGATACAATGACAGCAGCAACGGCACTGTATGAAAACATCTGTACGATTCTTGCATATACCGCAATCTCATGTTCCGTTCTTCGACTGACCATATTCATATATCCCTCCATCAATTCTTCACAGTTCGAAGCATATACCGCAATACGGAAGATCCTGACTAAGGCACTTTCTGCTGTGCTCTTCTCGGCAGCTTCAGCAAATGCCATACCTTCCTGCAGAGATGCATCAAGCTGAGAAGCAATTTCTGATACTAAAGGCTTCTGCTTCAGATCCTTCAATATGGTCAATGCTTCTTTTGTCGCAATACCTCTTTTCATGCAGGCAAGATAAAAACGGATAAAATCAGCAGAAGCAAATTTTACAAGCAGTGCATCTTCTTTTCTTTGCTGGATCCAATGATAGGTACTTACAATATTTTTTTTCTGCAGAGCAGCTATTATCACAATGATACTGATGAACAGCAGGATCAGCACCGTGTCTGCAGTATACGATACGGCCTTCTGCACGATCTGCAGAGATGTATCCTGATAGGAAAAGCTGCTCATCATCTGCATCATGACAGGAAATACAAATGCATTGAACAACAGGACTCCGGCATTGACACCAATGAACAGCAGAGATGGATATAGCATCCCCTTTACAAGTTCTTCTTTCTGCTTTTTTTCTGAGTGCAATATAGCTAAAACAGCCGTAAATGTGTCTTTCATTGACATATACTGAACAAAGCCATCAAAATATCCGGCTGCCTGTTTCGGCAGATACTGCGGCAGGATGCTCTCTCCTTCTTTTCCCTGAGCTAGTTCAAGCTGAATAGCCTGAACGGTCTGCCGGTTTTCTTTTGTCTCTGCAATGGACAATGCATCCTGAAAACTGAAACCATTTTTCATCAGATCTGCCGCCGCACTTAAATCACTTTCAGTTAAGCATGTCTTCTTCGCCCAGTTCACGCGGAATCGTTCCTTGGTCAATGCTTTCTTGGATCCTGCTCCTGAGATTTCGGAATCCGCTGCTTGTTCTTCGATGTTCCAGATAATACCCCACCTCCTTATGATCCATGATCTCATATACACCGATACGCTTCCCATCTTCCGCTTCATACAGTCTTTGATTGGAAATACCATACAGTGTATCTTTCAGTTCATACTCTTTCACGCCAAGATCTCGCATTCTTACGATGGCACTGGCACAGTCCGCACTGTGAATACTGCTGAGCACCAGATGACCGGTCAATGCACAGCGCACAGCCATCTGAGCTGCCTCTTCATCACGGATCTCACCGATCATCAGAATATCCGGATCATGCCGCATCAGCTGTTTGATTCCTTCGCCATATGACAGATGCTGGCTTTCATTGATCTGCAGCTGGATCATATGATCATTCTGTATTTCAATCGGATCTTCCAAAGTAAAAATTTTTTTATTCTCTGCCTGATTCAGAATCGTATATAAAGATGTCGTCTTGCCGGATGAGGTCGGTCCGGACAAAAGAAACAATCCGCTCTTATGCAGCGTAATGCTCTTCAGCCATGTCACAGCATCTTTCTGTTCTGTCAGTTCTTCAATCGTTAGAAACGGATGATTATTCAGGATACGAAGCACACCGCTGGCAATATGATAGCTGTTCACTACCGCAAACCTCAGGGAAAGATGCATCTTGGCAATCGTTATATCAAATCTGCCGGTCTGCGGCAGAAAAGCATTTGATACATCCATATTTGCCCGATACATCAAATAACGGAATAATGCAGCATCATCCTGCTTCTGCTTCAGCCGTCTGATCGTATCATTGATCCGCATCTCAACGGTCACCTTCTGCTGAACAGTATCCAGTGAAAAATGAATATCTGTAACATGATACTTTAAAGCAGCCAATAGGATTTCTTTCAGTCTTTCTTCCATCTTCCCTCTGACCTTATATTCACGGTTTCCAATAGAATTCCCAAAAGAAAAAAAAGTTCAGATCTTCTCTGAACTTTTACTGCAGATATGGATTGCACATTTTTTCTTCATGCATGGAAGACGCAGGCCCATGACCGGGATAGATCTGAAGATCATTGGAAAGTCCCTTCAGCATCTTCAATGAATCCAGCATTTCCTGTTCATTTCCCGAATACAGATCCGTTCTTCCAATATCGCCAGCAAACAGCGTATCACCCGTAAACAGCAGACGGCGATACTGGATGCAGCAGGAACCTGCAGTATGGCCTGGTGTGTGATATACCTTGATATGGAACATGCCGATCTGATCGATTCTCTCAAGCGGATCGATCTTTGCATAGATTGGACCGTCAAATCCCCTGCCAATCTGCTTAGGATCAACAAGATCAAGATCTGCTGAATGAAGATAGACAGGGCACTGATATGCCTCTGCCAGATCATCCACTGCTCCTGTATGATCTTCATGTCCATGTGTCAGAACAATACCGTCAATGATCTCATCCTTTTTAATATGGTTCATGATCTCTTTGGCATATCTTCCCGGATCAATAAAAAGAACATGGCCGTTATCATGCAGAATATAGCTGTTTTCTTGATATAAGCCAATTGGCAGAATATCCAAGTTCATTGCTAACAAAAAATAAGCCTATGGCTTATTTCTTCTCCTTATGCAGAGTCATTTTCTTGCATACTGGGCAGTATTTCTTGATTTCGAACTTTTCTGTATGCTTACGCTTGTTCCTAGTTCCGATGTAATTCTCTTCACCGCATTCAGAACACTTAAGTGTAATATTCTCTCTAGCCACGTGTGATCCCTCCTGACTTTTTCAGCATTTCGAGTATACCATAGTCAGGTGCTGAAATTCAAGTGATTTATCATTTCGAACGTTGAAATTCATACGAACATAATGCGATAATAGCAAAGGAGGAAAATATGAAAAGAACTGAGACCAGGCCGATATTTGTTGGAAATGTTCAGATTGGCGGTCAGAATGCGTGCATTCTGCAGTCTATGACCAATGTACCGGCAAAAGATATAGAAAAAACAGCAGCTCAGATCAATGAACTGGAGGACAATGGCTGTCAAATTGCCAGAATTGCTGTATTGGATGAAGATGATGCTAAAGCCATCCCTGAGATCAAAAAAAGAGTAGGTCTGCCTATCGTTGCAGATATTCATTTTAACTATCTTTTAGCACTTAAGGCAGCTGAAGGCGGAGTGGATGCTATTCGTATCAACCCAGGTAATATTGGATCAAAACAGCATACCGAAGCAGTTGTCAATGCATGCCGTGAACGCCATATCCCTATTCGCATTGGTATCAATGGCGGGTCTCTTGAAAAAGATCTCATTGAAAAATACGGAGGCCCATGTGCCGAAGCATTTATTGAGAGTGCCGATCGTCATGTCAAGATCCTAGAGGATCTTGATTTCCATGATATCTGTCTGTCTTTTAAAAGTTCTAATGTTGAATTGACAATTGCTGCCTATGAAGCAGCTGCTGAACATTATCCATATCCCCTGCACTTAGGTGTTACTGAAGCAGGAGGATTTACTGAGTCTGCGGTCAAATCTTCAGCAGCATTGGGAACGCTTCTTCATGAAGGCATCGGAGACACGATCCGCGTCTCTGTTTCAGCCCCGCCGAAAGATGAGCTGATCATTGCCAAACAGCTGTTAAAAGCATTTGATCTTTATGACAATGTACCGGATCTGATTGCCTGTCCGACATGCGGACGTATCCAATATGATATGCTGCCGCTGGTCAAAGAAATGGAAGCGTATATTCAGACTTTAAAGGAAGATATCACTATCGCTATTATGGGGTGTCCTGTAAACGGCATTCAAGAAGCCAGCCGCGCTGATGTCGGTGTTGCTGGTGGCTATGATAATGCTATTCTTTTCCGCAAAGGAAAAGTGGTTCGCACAGTGCCGCAGAAAGAGATCAAAGAAGCGCTGATTCATGAGATCGAGTCTGTTATTGCCGAAAAGCATCAGCAGAGCAATGCTTCAGAGAAATAAATAAATTACTATATATTAATGGCCAAGCCAAAACTTGGCTTTTTTCATGTCTTTTACTGTTCCTATAGAAAAGGAGCTGTTACAGCTCCAATTTTTTTACATCAAATTTTCCACTCTTCAGCATCTCAATTTCAATGCTGTACGGAGGTTTTTTATTGATATATGGTGTTTCCAGAATCTTGGCTATCTTTCCCGTTCGCGGATTGACTGCAATCTGATGCAGTATCTCAAAGCCTATTGTCCCAAGACCGATATTTGCATGCCGGTCTTTCCTCATGCCTCTTTCATTCTTTGAATCATTGAGATGAATGACATGCAGCCGAGCAAGTCCAATTATATGATCGAATTCATCCAGCACATCATCAAAGTGTGTGAGATCATATCCCGCATCGCTGATGTGGCATGTATCTAAGCAGACCCCATAGCGTTCTTTCTGTTTCAGCCCACCTAAGATCACTGCAAGCTGTTCAAAACGGAAGCCGACTTCGCTCCCCTTGCCTGACATTGTCTCCAAGTCAATTGTCACATCAGACGGCACATCAACAAGATTCAGCTGATGGATGATCGTCTGTATCCCTGTATGCAGATCAGTCACTGTATATGCACCTGGATGAAGAACAAGATGCTTTGCCCCGATTTCATGCACACGCTGGATCTCCGTCTGCAGAAAACTCACTGACAATTCAGCTACCTCCTGTTTAACAGAATTGGCTGGATTGATAATATACGGTGCATGTACGATCATGCGATCCATTGGCAATCCATTTTCAGCCATCAGTTTTTCAGCATCTCTCACCTTCAGCAGTGAAATAGGTTTGCGGACAGTATTCTGCGGTGCGCCGGTATATACCATGCATGCATCAGCCCCATAGGACAATGCTTCTTTGACGGAACCAAGCAGATACTCCGGAGCTTTCATCTGTACATGGCATCCAAGGATCACGATTCAGACCTTTCCTTCCGCGCATTTTCACGGTACATGGCTTTTTTCTCATCTTTGATCTTCGCCCGAATCATATCTCTCTTCTTATGACGATAGATACGATCAATCTCATTTTTTCTCTTTTTCTTATATCCCGGTTTTACTTTTGTATGTTTGCGATTATTGTAGACCATCGCAATTTTCTTATCGAGCTCATCATCTTCCTTGCGCATATGCTTCTGTCCATATGGCCGCAGTGTCTGCCATCCTGTAGATCTGAAACGCATATGATCAAAGCGAATGCCCCGCTTCATTAAAGAATGGATAGACGCATCATCTTCCTCTTTGTACAGGGCATAGCAGGTTCCAGAAGATCCTGCTCTGCCAGTACGCCCAGCACGATGTACATAGTATTCCAGATCATTTGGAAAACCACAGCTGATAACATGAGATACTTCACCGATATCAATTCCTCTGGCCGCAAGATCTGTAGCAACAACATAGGTATCTTCCGCATTGGCAATCGACTTCATTGCCTGTTTTCTCTGTCTTGATGTCAGATCGCCATGAAGTTCTGTAACAGAGATGCCATTCTGCCTCAATTCTTCAGCAATCTCGCTTGCCGCCGCACGTGTATTGGCAAAGATCAGACAGACATATGGATTAAAGCCCGGAAGAATGCTCATAATCGTTTCGGCATAACTGTGATGATAGCAAGGTATCAGAACATGATGGATATCTGGATTGAAACGTACGGATTCCCCAATCTGATATGTAATAGGGTGTTTCATATACTTCTTGATAAACGGCTTCAGCTGATCCGGCATCGTTGCGGAAAATGCGAGCATCTGAAGCTGATCGCTCAATCTTCCGGCAAATGCATCGATCTCATCCAAAAAGCCGAATTCTAAAGTCATATCTGCTTCATCAACAACAAGGATCGAAGCATTTTCAATTCTTAAGGCACCTTCATTCAGAAAAAGATCCTTGATCCTGCCGGGCGTACCGATAGCGATATGAGGCTGACGATTTCTCAGCTGTTCGATATCTTTCTGGCGATCCTGGCCGCCGATATACAGCTGCACACGCAGTCTTGGATCCGCCTTTTCCATGACTCTTGCCATCTCATAGATCTGTGCCGCAAGTTCTCTTGTCGGGGCGGTGATCACAGCCTGACATTCCTCCTGTTCCGGATCGATCTTCTCCATGATTGGGATCAGATAGGCATGACTCTTGCCGGAACCGGTTGCTGAAAGACCAATCACATCCTTCCCCTTCAATGCAGAAGGAATCACTTCTTCCTGGATCGGTGTAGGATCTTTGAAATGATTGAGCTCAATGAATTTTCTTGTTTCTGGTCTTAAATTAAAATCTTCAAATTTTTTCATATTGTCACCTATAATGAGTATACTGTATTTACAGTTTTAAAAGAAAGGTACTGCTATGGAAATCATCAGCGTCATCCCAAGAGGATATTGTCAAGGTGTCGTTCGGGCAATTCAGATTGCAAAGAATACCGTCAGAGAAAATCCCCATGTTCCTGTTACCATGCTTGGCATGATCGTACATAATCAATATGTTGTACATGCATGTCAGCAGCTGGGCATACGCTTTGTCGAAGAAGCCGGACGATCACGCATCGATCTTTTAGATGATATCAATGAGGGAATTGTCATCTTTACAGCCCATGGCGTCAGTGATGACGTCCGTCAGAAAGCTCTGTGCAAAGGATTGACCGCAGTCGATGCCACCTGTCCTGATGTCATCAAGTCGCATGAGCTAGTACGAGCGCACTGTGCAGATCATGGAGATGTTCTATATATCGGCAAACAGGGCCATCCGGAAGCCGAAGGAACGGTCTCTCTTTCAGACAGGGTACATCTTATCACATGTTGCGCCGATATTGAAAAACTAAATCATCTGAATCATGTTCTCATTACGAACCAGACAACGCTTTCTCTCTTGGATTGCCAGCGCATCATCGATGCCTGTCTGAAAAAATATCCGCAGGCGCAGATTGCTTCTGAGATCTGCCCGGCGACAAGGATTCGCCAGCAGGCAGTCATGCATCTGAAAAATATTGATCTGCTGATCGTTGTCGGCGATGTCCGTTCCAACAATTCCCATCAGCTGAAAGAGATAGGACTGAGCAGCGGAATTCCTGAAGCAGTTCTGATAGATTCGATCCAGGATCTCACCATAGATATGATTAAAGAAAAAGACCGCATTGCGGTCACAAGCGGTTCTTCAACACCAAGTGAGCTCACAAAGCAGGTCATTGATTTTCTGCAGGAATATGCTCAGGATCCTCATTGGAAGAATCCTCCGCAGACGGCTGAAGTGAAGATCTGAGATCAGTCAGTTCAGCTACGCTCAATGAACGGTATTCCCCTTCTTTCAGAGATGGATCTAAGATCAGATTCTTCATCCGGATCCGCTTCAGTGTTTCAACATGATTTCCTAGTGCTTTAAATATCATTTTGATCTCATGATATTTTCCTTCCTTCAGAATGATGGAACCTGAAGTATCTGAGATCTTTTTATATACTGCCGGTTTATATTTTTCCCCATCATAGCTGATGCCAAAGGCGATCTTCCGAACATCTTCTTGGCTGACCTCATGGGCAAGACTGACAAAATATTCTTTTTCGACATGTTTCTTAGGCGACAGCAGTTCATGCGCCAAAGGACCATCATTTGTGATTAGCAGAAGTCCAGTCGTATCCTTATCCAGCCGTCCGACAGGGAACATTGACCGTGCAGCTTCATCGATCAGATCCATCACGATCGGAACGCTTCCTTCTGTTGCCGTAATGTATCCTGCTGGCTTATTCAGCATATAATATACGTATTGTTCATAAACGACCGGCATGCCATCCACTTCAATCTCTGCCGTATTTTCATCAATGCGGATGTCACTTGAAGGAGCGACTGTACCATTCACTTTCACTCTGCCTGCCTTCACGATCTTCTTTACCTGGCTTCTTGTGCCAATACGGGCATTGGCAAGAATGCGATCTAGGCGCATCATATCAGTTGTCTCCTTTGACAATGCCAGCCGTATTTAAGGTGTATGCAATATATTCTCTTTTGCTTGCTTTTTTTGTTTTATCCGTCCACTGTACAAGCAATTTCAGCTTGATCGAATCATTTGCGCTCTCTCCCGATAAAGCGATTCCTTTGACATATCCATTTGCACTGTCTACCTGGCCAGGTATCATCGATTTTGCGTCATCAAAGATACCGATGCTTGGCATCATTTTATCTGCCATATCATATGAGATATCATTTTCTACAGCCATGGCAATGACATCGTACATTGCGGTCTGCGGATCATCAATGACAATATAATATCGGTATGTACCATCCTCTACCTGCGTCATTTCCAGTTCACAGCTGAAATTTGTGCTTTTCGAAGCAAAAGTCACATTCTCACTGATAGCCGTATAGTATGTCTGATATTTCTCCAAATCAGCTTTATCTGCTGTATTCGTTTCTTTTCCGCATCCGCTCAGCATCAGCATGGAGCAGCACAGAAGTAGTTTTGTTATTTTCTGCATGATTGACCTCGTAATGATTATACCATACTGACAGATGTTTACCGGGCTTAAAAAGACCAAAGCTCTCTGGTCTTTTCATGCATGATTCAGAAGGTAATAACGAAATAGTTTTTCTTTCCCTTTTTCAGAATAGAAAATTCTCCCTTCACTGCCTCACTGCGCTTCAATACTTCATCTATTGCGGTGATCTTCGTACCATTGACAGAAATCGATCCCTGCTGCACTAAACGCCTTGCATCACCTTTCGATGAACATGCTCCTGCTTGGATCAAAGCATCAAGGATGCCAGTTCCATCTGCTATCTCGCACTTTGCTGCATCTGCCAATCCCTCTTTGATCTCCTCCGGAGCCAAAGACATGATATCACCATGGAAGAATGTTTCCGTGATTCTTTCTGCTTTCGCAAGTCCATCGCTGCCATGAACAATTTCAGTCAATTCCTGTGCCAAAGCCTTTTGTGCTTCTCTTTTTTCCGGCGCAGCTTGCATCGCTTTTTCATAACGATTGATTTCTTCCGGCGTATGCATTGAAAGTCTCTTTAGATAATCAATGATATCTGCATCCGGGATATTACGCCAGAACTGATAGAATTCATATGCACTCGTTCTATGTGGGTCAAGCCAGATATTTTTTCCTTCTGACTTGCCGAATTTTGTACCATCGCTCTTCGTGATCAGCGGAGAAGTAATTCCCCATACTTTCGCATCTTCACCCTTCACCTTGCGTATCAGTTCCATGCCTGAAGTCAGATTTCCCCATTGATCTGACCCGCCGATCTGGATCCGGCAGTTATACTTCTCATACAGCTGCAGAAAATCCATCGCCTGAAGCATTGTATATGAGAATTCTGTATAGGAAAGACCAGAATCCATTCTTTTTTTGATTGTATCCTTCTGCAGCATATATGCTACATTGAACAGCTTGCCATAATCCCTCAGGAAAGACAGCAGGCTCATTTGGCCAAGCCAATGATTGTTATTTTCCATAACCGCTGCATTGCTGCCATCAAATGACAGGAACTTTGCCAGCTGATCTTTGATGCAGTCAGCGTTATGCATGACTTCTTCATGGCTAAGCAGTTTACGCTCGGTCGTCGGTCTTGGATCTCCGATCATCCCCGTAAATCCGCCGCATAAAGCAATCGGACGATGGCCAGCTTTCTGATAGCGCCGCAGCAGAATGATCTGCTGAAGATGCCCTACATGCAGAGAATCTGCCGTCGGGTCAAAACCGCAGTAGACCGTCTGCGGTGTTTTCAATGCCTCTGTCAGGCCTTCATAATCTGTTACATCTTTTACCAGTCCACGCCATTTCAATTCATCGATCAGTTCCATATTCTCCTCCATTGACGCCCATATAAAAAGCGTCCTCTCTTGATTCTAAGGACGCTTCTGCGCGCGGTACCACCTTAGTTTATATCTTAAAAGATATACCCTTCATTGCATTAACGCAGTCTCACGTTCTGCCTTTTGAGACAGAAAGCTCCAAGGTGTATTCAAAGCAATTGCACTCAATCTTTTCACCAGCCAGACTGTCTCTGCAATCAGCAATTTCTTCTACTTATCCTCTTCAAAGCTTTTCAAATTTTATCATTTCTGCAATGCAAGTCAATCCTTTGTTGTCTGACGCGGTGTAAACAGATAGCTCAGTTCAATACATTCATTGCTCTCATTTTCATTTTCCTGCAGCATCTTTGTCATGACCCGCATCGATACAGCACCAAGATCATAGCTTGGGATAGAGAAAGATGAAATCTGCGGACGGATCATCGCATTGTATTTCGTATCAATGACACAGACAACTTCCATATCGTCCGGGACAGAGATCTTATTTTCTCTGGCGGCATTCAGAATAGCCATTGCCTGCGAATCACGGTTCCCGATCATCAGATCGTAATGATGATCCTTCAGCCACTTGCTCAGGAATGCATAGGATGTCCGGCTGTCTGCTGGTATCTTCAGGAAACCTGTGAACTTCTTTCCTTTTGCCTTATAAGCTTTTTCAGCACCCGTAATCATCTGTTTGCATGCATACTGATTCTTGCGGTCCTCAATGATTCCAATCTTTGTTTTGCCTTCTTCCAGATACTTTGTCGTCAGTTCAAAGATTGCTTTTTCAATATCCACATAGACACTGCAGATACTGTCTCCTTTTACTTTTGAACCAATCAGTACAATTGGAATATTATACTTTGACAGAGCATCGACTTCAGGAAGTTCAAGTTTGTCATTATATACAACAACGCCGTCAACGTGGCTCTTGATTATATCTTCAATCACACTGGAAAGATCCGTAATGCCAGCGGTGATCGTATGCAGCATAATGTTATAGTTATAGATCTTCGCCACATCGATCAGACCATTGATGATCTGTCCCGTATATGTAAAGGAAGCTTCCGGAACGACCAATCCAATTGTTGTCGTCTTCTGCAGAGCAAGTCCTTGGGCAATCGCATTGGGCTTATATCCAAGCTTGTCTACAGCTGCCTGCACTTTATCACGTGTCGGTCCTTTGACAACATTGGATCCATTGATGACCCTGGAAACTGTTGCTAAAGAAACGCCGGCTTCTTTTGCCACATCATATATTGTTACTCTCTTCATTTCACTTCCCCTGCTTCCCATTGTTTGTACTGTCGATCAGATCTTTTACTTTCTGTGCTGATTTCTGAGCCAGTTCCGCAGCGCTTTCTTTCACTTCACTGATCTTCTGCTGTACATCCGGTCTGTTTATAAACTCATCAACGGATTTAACGCCTTCGCTTACTGCTCCAGATATTTTATGATATGCGTTATTCAGATCTTCTTTTGTATGTTCATCCAAACTGTCATACATTTCATGTCCCTTTGCTTTGGCAGTATCGGCAAACTTGTTAAAAGAATCAGCCGCTTTATTCCCTGCAGCCTGCAGATTCGGATCATTTTTCAATTGGTCAAACTTATCTTTAGCAGCGCCAATTGCCTTCACGGCATTTGTCTTGACATATGCAATTGACTTCTGCATTTCTTCACTGCTGCTGACCTCGCCAGCTTTTTCCTTCAGATCACTGATCCCTTTTGATATAGATTTCGATGCATGGTCCAATGTCGCCGAGATCTTTTCCTTAGCAGAATTATCATCTGCTTCCTTCTGCTCATCCTTGGCTTTCTGTTCATCTTCCTCAGAAAGCTCCTGGATCTTTTTCTTCAGATTTTCAACTGTTTTTTCAATAGAATCGATTGGTTCTTTTTCATCATCAAAGTCAATTGGTTCTTTTTCTTCTGTATTATTCTTATCCGCATCACTCATGATCTTTCACCTCAGAACCTTCAGATCCGGTCTTATCCGCAAACTGATTCTTCAGATTATCAATATTATCAGATGCAAAATCAGCAACTTTTCCTATCACTTCACTTGTTTTATCATGAACTTTATCCAATGTATGCGAATACTTCACTGCAGTATCCAGCGGTGCCTGAACTTTTTCCAAGCTCTTGTCAGCCAGTTTTATGGTAGGATCTAATTCTTTTACTGTAGAAGTAAGCTGATCAAAGAAGCTCCACAGCTTTTTCAAAAAAATACATACAAAGATCAATGCGACCGCTCCCAATATCGGCAGCAGCTGCTCAGATACATTTTGTAATGCTAATAGCAAAGCGTCCATAAGAGATCTCCTTTAATATATGAAATTATACCGCAAAATGTAAATATTTTCAATATTTATGGTAGCGCTTTTTGAAAAGTTTTTCATTACTTTAATGAGACTTTTTAACCAGATCTGCCAAGCCATAAATATCTTTGCTGGACATGAATAGAAAGCATGCCGGACATTCCTTTGCCAGAATGTCAGCGCCCTTCTGATCCTCGGTAATGACAGTTGAACCAGGAATCATTTTCTGCAGATATGTAATATCAATATCGGTCCCATCCTGTTTATCGTCAATAGATGTAAAATTGCAAAGATAGACCTTATCAGCCTTCATCAGCTGTTTCTTGAAATCCTCAGCAAAATATTTTACCCGTGAAGCACGATGCGGCTTGAAAACAGCGACCAGTTTGCGTCCTGGGAATTCTTTTCTTGCAGTATCGATGGTGACACCGACTTCCGTCGGATGATGTGCATAGTCATCAACAAAAATATTATCCTTATGATATTCAATGGCAAATCTTCTCTTTGCCCCGCGGAATTCACTAAGGCCCTTTTCAATCATATCTGCCGGAACACCCTCCAGCATTGCAATGCCTATAACTGCCAATGAGTTGAGCAGCAGATGATGCCCGACCAATGGCGTTGAAAAATGTGCATACTGCTTACCATGCCAAAGAACATCAAAATCCATACCGTCCTGGCGTTCATCAATATTGACTGCCTGCAGATCATCATTATCCTTTTCACCGTACCAATAGTGTTCTTTACTGCCCAGTTTCATCTTCCGTGCTTCTTCGTCTTCGCCCCATATCATCAATGCCTTTTTTACATGGGTAGCAAATTCTTCATAAGCACTGCGATAATCTTTTTTATCCTTGAAATAATCTACATGATCGATATCAACGTTCGTGATGACTGCATAATCAGGATAATATGCTAAAAAATGTCTTCTGAACTCATCCGATTCTAAGCAGAAATACTGTGTGTCTTCAGTCAGATGGCCGGTACCGTCGCCAATCAGCCATCCGGTATGTCCATAATTTTTCATCACACTGGAAAGCATAGCAGTCGTCGTAGTCTTACCATGTGAACCGGCGATAGAAATGACCTTATATTTCTTCAGAAACTCTCCTAAAAACTCATGATATCTTGCACAGATACAAGTTTTATTCTTTCTCGCCGCGATCACTTCCGGAAAATCTTCCAAGAATGCATTGCCGATGATGATATGCATGTTATCCTGAATATTCTTTGGATCAAAATCCAATATTTTTATATTTCTTTCATGCAATGGCTCTTCTGTAAAAAAATGCTTTGGCAGATCGCTGCCGACGACCTCATTGCCAAGATCATAGAGCATGCAAGCTAAAGAGGACATTCCTGTCCCCTTTATTCCAATAAAATAGTATTTCGTCATATCTTTAATTCTCATCATCATCAAACAGCTGCTGTTTAATGATCACTGTATTATCAATACTGCTGTTATCCTCAGGTTTTTCTTTCGGCAGATCTACCGGCAGATCTGCCGGAATATCTTCATTCACTTCTTCTGCTTCAGGAGCATCATCATCATCAAAAGTCAGATCAGGAAAGATCGGTGCTTCTTCATCCTTGACAGCCCGATCCTCATCAGCAAATTCCTGATCTCTGACTTTTAAAATATCGTCTAAAGAGAATTCAGGGATATCATCTTCCTTGCTTTCTTTATTAGTCGCATTGATCTGACTCAGCAGATCAGAAGATGCAGCTTCTTCCTTGTCTTCTTCCGTATCTTCAGAAGCGACACCGTACATCGGTGAAAGAACAGGAGTGACATTTGGCTCTTTCTTTGGCTTCTGTGCATTCTTGATCTTATTTGTTGTATTCTTCAGAGAATTGACATCTTTTTCATCAACACCAAAGATCGGACTGATGACAGGGCGGAATTGATAGCTCAGTGCATCATCTTTCTTTTCTTTCTTTGCCGGCTCAGTTGGCTTGATTGGATTAGCTTTTGTCGGCTTTTTCTTCTCTGCCGGTACATCATCTACCGTAATTCCCAGCGTAGGCTTCTTCACCTCTTCGCTCTTCTCTTCATTGATGAGCGTGATTGGCTCTGGCTTAGCAGCTGGCTGAACGATTGGCTGGACTGGTGCAGGTGCTGCCGGACGAGCTTCCGGCTGTACAGGTGCAGCTGGCTTTACAGCTGCAGGCTGTGCCTGCACTGGCTGCTGCTGAGGTACTGCTGTGCCCTGACCTTCTTCATTGACAATATCATCATCTTCATCTTCGAATAATAGGTTTTGTAATTTTTTAAACATGACATTCCCCTTCTTTGGATTTTTATACAAATGTATTTTATTATAAAAATTTACACTTGTTAAGAATAACTATAACATAAACAAATAAAATCAACTATTCCTGATTGTCAGAAGTGATCTTATCTGTGCCTAAATCCTGACCTCCCATTGTATTTGTTTTATTGATCAGATCACTGATCGTACCTGATTCTGGGACCACTTCATTGAACAGCTGGATCTTTTCTGTTTTATAGTCTAAAGTCTTATGATTTGTATATGCCAATGCAATCTCATCTGCATCTATTTCTACACTGCGGGCGATCTTCAGCATTTCACCGGCAAGACTGGCCGCCTGAGCCTGCTCGCTGATACCGCAGAAAGACACTGTATCTGTATTCAGCAGGATGAGCATCTTGGTTCCATCCTGATACATGCATATATGATATGCGCGCTGGATCTGTTCTGTATCAATATATATTCCCTTCAGTTCGATC
The DNA here is from genome assembly GCA_012516665.1 of Erysipelotrichaceae bacterium. Lineage (GTDB taxonomy): Bacteria > Bacillota_I > Bacilli_A > Erysipelotrichales > Erysipelotrichaceae > Bulleidia. The sequence goes on along the minus strand of JAAYWN010000084.1, from coordinate 29,953 downwards.
ACTGCATCTTTCACCGCATTGCTGCTGTCCGATGACTGTTCAGGATAATACTTAGCATTAATAATCTCTGCTGCATTCAGATTCATTGCAAACTTTGTTCCCTGATAAGAAAAGACATTTCCTGTTTTTGTACTGCTGTATCTTCCGACAGACGGCTCAATATAATAAGAATAATACTCTTTACTGTGGTTTGCTTTAGCTGCAGTTTGGCTCAGAACATGGGACAGAGAATCCTGTACGTTCTGTACAAGCGTGTTTTTGGCATCTGCGCAGCCAGGTGCAGACATCAGTGCAAAACATATCACAGCCGAAGCAATTCTCTTCATAGCCTTCCTCCTGCTCTTATTTTAGCATCCCAGTTCGGTTCGGTGAAGCACAGAGCTGATAGATCGGCTGCGATAAAGCCATGAACTTCGCTTCATATTCCGTAATAGCATCTTCTGGATGATCCGTCCGATGATAATCTACGGAAAATTCACTGAATCTAAAATCATTCTGCAGAAAGTACAGAACAGAATCTTCAAAGAGATCTTTGTTGTCTGTCTTCATACGGATGCATCCATTTTCACTCAGTACAAAACGATACATATCCAAGAAACGGCTTGAACTCAAACGTTTTTTATGCGCATGCTTTTTTGGCCATGGATCAGAGAAATTCAGGTGGATCACATCAATCTCACCATCCGCAAACCATTTCTGCAGGTCTTCTGCATACCCGCAGATCATGCGATTATTTTCAATATGCAGAGGTTCCTTCTCCAATGCCTTCCGTGAAGCTACAGCGGCGGCACTGTGATCCTTCTCCATGCCGATCCAGCCATCCTGCGGATACATTTCCGCCATGTGGATCAGATAATCTCCCTTGCCCATGCCAATCTCCAAATGAAGCTGCTGACAATGTAACAGTTCCTTCCAATGTCCTTTTTCTTCTTCCGGATCAGTATAGATATAGCTGCTGTGTTCATTCAGCCACGGTTCTGCCCACTTCTTTTTTCTCATTCTCATTGAAGTACCTCTTTTGCTTCGTGATTATATCATATAGGCGGTCCTAAAAAAAAGATGCCCATACAGAGCATCTTCAATCACTTCGATTATTCAGCGTCCTTTTTTCTAAAGGAACGTCTTTCCACACTGCCGCCTTCACGGTCATGATGGAAACTGCTGTGATCGCCGCGTAATCCATGCTGCGGTCTCATCGGTCTCTTTGGTTCAACATAGCCCTCTGGCTTCGGCAGGCATTCCCTTGCGGATACCTTGACCTTGCCAGCATCATCAATCGCAATGACCTTGACATGCACAACATCGCCGATATGAAGTTCATTCTTGATATCTTCAACTCTCTCCCACTTCAGCTGAGATACGTGCAGCAATGCATCTGTACCTTCAAATAATGTGACAAAAGCGAAAGAATCTCGGACTTCAGTGACCTTTGCATCATATTCCTCTCCGACCTTAGCTACGCGGATCAGATCTTCGATCATCTGCTTTGCCTTATCCAGCATTGCCTGATCTGTATGGTACAGAACACACTTGCCATCATCATCAATATCGATCTTGACATCATTGCATGCTTCGATGATCTTATCGATTGTCTCGCCGCCCTTGCCGATGACAACTCTGATCTTATCTGTAGGAATCATCATCTGATCGAACTTTGGAGCCCACTTAGATACATGATCTCTTGGCGCAGAAATTGCCGTTTCCATATTGTCCAAGATCTGCATTCTGCCCTTATGTGCCTGTGCCAATGCTTCTCTCAGGATTTCCATAGAGATACCAGTAACTTTGATATCCATCTGCAGAGCAGTAATGCCGTCACGCGTACCGGCTACCTTAAAGTCCATGTCACCATAATGATCTTCCATGCCCTGGATATCAGTCAGGATCGAATATGTATCGCCGACCGTGATCAGGCCCATAGCCACACCAGCGACCATTGCCTTGATTGGAACACCAGCAGCCATCAGTGACATTGTTCCAGCACAGATGGAAGCCTGTGAAGAAGAACCATTAGATTCAAACACTTCTGCACATGTACGCACTGTATATGGGAATTCTTCAATGGACGGCATGACCTGAGACAGAGCTCTTTCACCTAAGTGTCCATGCCCTACTTCACGTCTTCCGACCGATCCCATTCTGCCGACTTCACCGACAGAGAAAGGCGGAAAGTTGTACTGGTGCATAAATGTTCTACTTGTTTCCGGCGTCAGATCTTCAATTGTCTGCGCATCAGACAAAGGTCCTAATGTCGTTACCGATACGACCTGTGTTTCACCGCGAGTGAACATTGCAGAGCCATGCACTCTTGGCAAGAGATCGATCTGTGAGTTCAATGGACGAAGTTCATCCAATCCTCTGCCATCCGGTCTTACTTTATCTTCCGAGATCAATCTTCTGACTTCTCCCGCTTCTACTTCAACGCAGTATTCTCTGGCCTGACGCATTGCCTTATCTTTGGCAGCATCATTTTCATAAGAAAGTGCACCGATCTGATCGACCATTTCCTGTGTGATCTCATCGATCTTGCCATATCTTTCCAGTTTGCCCTTGATCGATACAGCTTCTCTGATACGCTGTGCTCCCTTGGCATCAACATATTTAATGATTTCAGGATCAATAGCATACAGGACAACTTCCATCTTCGGCTTTGCACAGGCTGCAATCACTTCTTCTTCAATCGCACAAAGTTCTTTGATTGCATCATGGCCTATCTGCAGAGCTGTCAGCATATCTTCTTCAGATACTTCTTTCGCACCAGCTTCAACCATGTTGATAGCCTGCTTTGTGCCAGCTACCGTCAAAGAAAGATCAGCTTTTGCTGCCTGTTCAATGCTAGGGTTGATGACAAATTCACCATCGACTCTGGCAACAATGACACCGGCGACCGGTCCATTGAAAGGAATATCGGAAACACACAGTGCCAAGGATGAGCCAAACAGAGCAGCCATTTCACTGCTGCAGTCTGGATCGCAGCTCAGTACTGTATTTACAATCTGGACTTCATTTCTGAAACCTTCCGCAAACAGCGGACGGATTGGACGGTCGATCAGACGTGCAGTCAATGTAGCGTGTTCCGTCGGTCTTCCTTCTCTTCTTAAAAATCCACCAGGGATCTTTCCAACTGCATACATCTTTTCATTGTACAGTACAGTCAGCGGGAAGAAATCTGTATCCTTCGCCTGGTTTGATGCCGTTGCTGCTGATAATACGACTGTGTCATTGTAGCGGATCAATACCGATCCGCCTGCCTGCTTGGCAATTTCGCCGTTCTCTACGGTCAGGGTTCTGCCGTGGAAATTCCAGCTCTTCTTGAACTTTTCCATCTTTTCCTCTAGTTCTCTCACTTTTCTCTTTTCAATTTAACTTTCAAATTGTATCACACCCATTGTCAGAATTAAATATGAAAAGCCTTTCACAAGGCTCTCATATCTCCGTTTTCCATAAGCCATGCTTCGTGCAGCAGGCATAGACAGCAATGACTGCTTCGCCCGGCAAAAATGCCGCTTTCGGTTCCTCGCCAGGCTGAAAATTGCAGATCCGCGCACTCTGCTCTGTTTCCAGCACCATCCAGGCAATAAAATGATCCGGATCCATCGGATGCTCATAGGAGCCCGCATACGCATAAAGATGACCATCTTTACGTGCAATCACAGGCAGATGTGTATCTTCTTCCTTACCATGTACCTGTGCTGTCAGGATCTTCATTTCGCTGCCGCAGCACATCGGAACATCCTTATGAATATCATCTAGCAGAACTCCCTTATGGCATTTGGGACAGTATGCAATTCTAAGATCTTTCATTTCTTCAGATTCTTCCCTTCTACAAGTGCTTTCTTTTCTTCTCTGGACAGTCTCTTGATATGCCATTCTCTGCTCATCGCCTCTTCCGGTGTATCAAAAGTCTCATAATATGCAATCTTTACAGGCGGATGCGCCTTGGTATACTTTGCACCATGCCCGCTCATATGAGCTTGAAATCTCTTTTCCAGATCATTTGTCCATCCGGTATAGTAAGTGCCATCACAGCACAGAAGGATATAGGTATAATTCATTTCTTTATCTTAATCCAAACGCATAAGAAAAGTCATCCCGAAGGACGACTTTCATCTTGCAATCTACTTTCTTAAACCAAGCTTGCCAACAAGATCTCTGTATCTGTTGACATCATTTCTCTTCAGATATTCAAGCATGTTCTTTCTGCGTCCGACCATCTTTAACAGACCGCGGTTGCTGGAGAAATCCTTCTTGTTTTCCTGAATATGAACGGTGAGAAGATTGATCTGTTCTGTCAATAATGCGACCTGTACTTCAACGGATCCTGTATCGCCTTCCTTGCGTCCGAATTCCTTGACAATTTCTGCTGCTTTTTCTTTGCTTAACATTTATCTTTCCTCTTTCTTTTCTGTCCTTCTGAACCGAGCAGGCATCTGAGGCGGTGCATTCCCAGTACAAAAGCTTTATAAGTTTATCAAATAATCAATTGTTTTGCAAATCAGCGCAGAAAATACTGAATAATATTGACTAGTTCCCAGATCAGCCGAATACCGCTCAATACAGCTGCTGCAACGCAGAACCAATAATACTTATCCTTTTGCTCCTTCAGTTTATAGATACCGACAATACTTAGGATCAAAGCACCAAGGGCTACCAATCCCATCCAATCGATCATCCACGCAATGACTGTAAACAGCAGAGAATAGATACCAAGCATGGTACGCATTGTTTCCTTCATTACTGTTTTTCGGCGCTGCTTTTTTTTCAGCAAAGCAGTTTCTTTTGCCTGCTGCTCTTGCAGAAGTTCCTGCTCCTGCTGGATCGCACGTTCAGAACGAGCATGGATCTTCGCTTTTTTCATACCGCTTTTTGCCATATATTCTCCTTTATCAGCAATTTATTTTAGCAAAACTACATTAAATCTACCAGTACTGTATTGAGGATCTCATATCCCCTCTCACTTGCTTTCAGATACAGAGGATCTGCTTCCAGCAGTCCCTCATCAATCAGCTTTCTTGCTTTTTCGCCATAGACATCCATGATCTCTTTATGAAATGTATCCGCGAACAATTTCCGTGATACACCGCGCTTCAGGCGCAGTCCCATCATGATCATTTCAAACATTGCTTCATGTGTGCTCAAAGGAATATCCATTCTCATCAGAGGATCTTTAAGATACGCAGGCAGAGATCGCGTATGGTCATATCTATGCCATCCTTCTTTCCCGGACGCTCCTAAAGAAATGCCATAAAAATCTCGGTAATTCCAATATGCTTTGTTATGGATCGATTCATGATCCCCCAAAGCAAAATTAGATATCTCATACTGATGAAAGCCATACTGCGGCAGCGTCTTTTCAATGCTTTCATACATATCTGCTTCGACATCATCCGAAAGATGATGCAGATTTTTCTTAGCAAACAGCGTATGCGGTTCGATTGTCAATGAATAGAGGGACAGATGAACAGGCTGCAGCGACAGGGCATCCTGTATAGACTGCGCAAGATCAGCCATCGTCTGACCTGGCAGAGAATACATCAGATCAAGAGAAATATTGCGGATGCCGCAGCTGTGCAGACGATGCACTGTCTGATGCATCATCGGCAGATCATGATGGCGCCCCATCAGCTTCAGAAGTGAAGGCTGCGAAGCCTGAAAGCCAATCGAAGCACGATTGATGCCATGCTCGGCCAGCAATGCGGCTTTAGCATCATCCAATGTTTCAGGATTGATCTCAGCCGTATATTCTTCGATCTCACTGCTGTATGGATCCAGCATCTTCAGCAGACGTTCCATCTGCTGAAGGGACAGTGCTGTCGGTGTTCCGCCGCCGAGATAGATCGTTCTAAGATGCGGATTGATCTCTCTGAAATCTATTTCTTTCTGCAGCGCATCAAGCCATTGATCAGCTAAGTTTTCCTGATAGACACAATGTGCAAAATCACAATAGCTGCAGATGGTCCGACAGAAAGGTACATGAAGATACAGATATGACGGTTTATTGTTTTGGATCATCATCACGTGAAAGAACAGCCATGAAAGCTTCCTGCGGGATCACTACAGATCCTACTGCTTTCATTCTCTTCTTGCCTTCTTTCTGCTTTTCGAGCAATTTCTTTTTCCGTGAAATATCACCGCCATAGCACTTTGCCAAGACATTTTTACGAAGCGATTTTATATTGGTGCGGGCAATGATCTTGCCGCCGATGGCAGCCTGGATAGGAATCTCAAACTGCTGCTTTGGGATCAGTTCCTTCAGTCGGATCGTTATTCCGCTTCCGCGATGATACGCATCCTGCCGATGAACGATGACCGAAAGTGCATCGACAGCTTCTCCATTCAGCAGAATATCCATCCGTACAAGATCTTCCGGCCGATAGCCGATGATCTCATAATCCAAAGATGCATATCCCTTTGTGCATGATTTCAGCTTATCGAAGAAATCATAGATGATCTCGGATAAAGGGAGCTCATAAATGATCTGATTCCTTCCGCCGTCAATGACTTCCATGGTCTTATAGATACCGCGCTTATCCTGGCACAATTCCATAACAGCGCCGATATATTCATTTGGCACCATCAGACTGGCCTTGACATACGGCTCTTCAATATGATCAATTCTCGAAGCATCCGGCATTTTAGCTGGATTGTCAATTTCCATCATTTCACCTGAGCTTAAATAAACATGGTAGATAACTGAAGGCGCCGTTGCGATCAGATCAAGACTGTATTCTCTTTCCAGCCGTTCCTGAACAACATCCATATGCAGCAGGCCTAAGAAACCGCAGCGAAAGCCGAAGCCCAGGGCCTGCGATGTCTCCGGTTCATACTGCAGAGATGCATCGTTGAGCTGCAGTTTATCCAAGGCATCATGAAGTTCCTGATATTTAGCTGCATCACTTGGATAGAGGCCGCAATATACCATTGGGTTCATCCGGCGATAACCTGCCAATGGTTTTTCTGCCGGCCGCGATGCTAAAGTGACCGTATCGCCTACTCTGACATTATGAATATCTTTGATCGATGCTGCGATCCAGCCAACATCACCGCAGATCAGCTTATTTACTTTGACTTCTTTCGGATTGCGAATGCCTGCTTCCAGGACTTCATGTTCTGAGCCCGTTGCCATAAAGCGAATAATATCCCCTACTTTGAGCTCTCCCTGCCGGATCCGGATCAAAGCAATGACGCCGCGATAAGGATCATAAAAAGAATCAAAGACGAGCGCCTGCAATGGCGCCTGCGGATCTCCCTTAGGAGATGGGATCTTCGTAACGATCTGTTCCAGCACTTCATCAACATGCAGACCAGTCCTGGCACTGATTTCCGGTACATCGCTGCAGTCCAGTCCGATAATATCTTCGATCTCTTTTTTTGTTTCTTCCGGCTGTGCATTGTTCATGTCGATCTTATTGATGACCGGCAGGATCTCCAGATCATTATCCAGGGCAAGATAAGCATTTGCCAGTGTCTGTGCCTGCACACCCTGCGTACTGTCGACGACCAATACTGCACCTTCACATGCGGCCAAAGAACGCGATACTTCATAGCTGAAATCGACATGCCCTGGCGTATCGATCAGATTAAATAGATATTCCTGTCCATCTTTTGCTTTATAAGACAGCTGCACTGCATTCAGCTTGATCGTAATGCCGCGCTCTCTTTCCAGATCCATATCATCTAAAAGCTGCGCTTTCATATCACGGCTCTGCACCGTATCCGTCATTTCCAGGATACGATCGGCCAGCGTGCTCTTGCCATGGTCAATATGCGCGATAATGCAGAAATTCCGAATATGCTTCTGATCCATTACGCAAATACCTTTCCTATCAATTCTCTGCCGCAGCCATTTTCAAAGACATCGGCATTCATTCGCTTCTTGCCTTCCATCTGCAGTTCGTAAACTTTTAAGATCCCGCCGCGGCAGCTGATCTCCATAGCATGATCTGCAAAGCCAAGGATCGTACCGACTGCTGCGTGTTCATCCATTCTGTTTGCTTTCCGCACACGGAAAAATTTGATTCGCACACCATCGACTATGCCATAGGCAATCGGCCAATCGATCAGCCCTCGGATATGATCGTATACATGATCCAGATCTTCTTCCTGGAACTTCACCTTTTCTTCTTCGGCAGAAATATTCGGAGCCAGTACAATACCGGCTTCATCCTGCGGCATTCCTTTTAATTCACCCGCCAGATACTTCGGCAGCATCTCATTCATCAATGAGATCGATACTGCGATCAAACGTTCATTCAATTCGCTGAAGGTTTCATCTTCACCAATCGAAACATGTCTGCACGCATAGATATCACCGGCATCCATAGCTTTCACCATCTGCTGAATGCATACACCTGTCTCGGTATCTCCATTCATGACAGCGTGCTGGATCGGCGCCCCGCCGCGGTACTTCGGCAGCAGCGACGGATGAATATTCAGGCATCCCAAGGAAGGGATGGCTAAGATCGAGCTTGGTATGAATTGACCATAAGCACAGGTCAGGATCAGATCCGGCTGATAGCTCTGAATGTCTTCTTTGATCAGAGACAGTTTTTCCGGCTGCAGACAAGGTATTCCATTTTCATTGCACAGCTGATGCACAGGCGTTGCTGTAATCACATGTTTTCTCCCTGTCGGACGGTCTGGCTGTGATACAGCTGCCACGATATTGTATTTTTCTTCAATGAGCGTTTTTAAGATCCTCATTCCGAATTCAGGTGTCCCAAAGAAGATAATTTTTGCATTGTTCATAATTACGACCTCCTAACGTGGATATTATACAGTATTTACTGCACTTTTCATTGCAATTTAAAACAGCGTTTGATATAATTTCTACTGCTGAAGAAGACAGGAGGTGTACCCACATGGCAAATATTAAGTCACAGAAGAAGCGTGCATTGACAAACCTTAAGAGACAGAATGCCAAGGCCGGTGAAAAGAGTGAGCTCAAGACAGCAATCAAGAAGGTTCTTACTGCTGTTGAAGCAAATGACAAAGACGCGGCTGTTAAAGCATATAACGAAGCGAACAAAGCTTTGGATAAAGCACTCGTGAACAGCATCAAGAAGAAGAACTATGTTGCTCGTCAGAAGTCGAGACTTGCCCTAGCTGTTAATTCTATTAAGTAAGAAAAAAACGTGTTACACGTTTTTTTTGTTCTTCAGGAATTCTTTATATATTTTCAGATTGCACTGCAGTTCATCATTGCTGGATTGATCTGCTTTCAGACGACAGATATCTGCAAGGATCTTTTCTATCTTTTTTTTCTGCTTCAAGCAGTAAGAAAGATAGGCAGGATCTTTTTTCTTTATCAAAATAGGTCCAAGGAGCAGTTCTTCTCTGCTGTATGGAGAATGTTCTTTAGGTATAAATGATATAGCCGTATAGTCATGACGGCGATCATTTATATATATCTCATCCTCGATCGTATACTGATGTTCGCTGATCCATTCTCTGACCTTATAGGTGTCGCGATTCACTTCAATGATGATCTGCTTCATACAAGCAATGCGCCCATCAGCATGATTCATAATATCCAGTGCATTCATGCCGCCCATGCCGGCAATGATGCACGCATCTGCATCTTCCGGAACATTCTGCAGACCGTCAGAAAGAATTGTTTCAATACGGGAAGAAAGTCCTGCTTTGGCAATATTTTCCTTGGCTGCCTGCAGCGGACCGGAAGCAATATCGCATGCATAGACTTTGCAGCATGTATGATCCTGAATGAGCAGGATCGGCAAAAGGGCATGATCAGTACCGATATCTGCTGCTCTCACGCCCTTCTTTACCATCTTCGCTATTTCTGTAAGACGAATATTTGCCATTTTACTTATCAAAGAAATCCTTCAGCCGTTTTGAACGCGTTGGATGCTTCAGCTTGCGAAGTGCTTTTGCTTCGATCTGCCGAATGCGCTCTCTCGTTACATTGAACTCCTTGCCGACTTCTTCCAGAGTTCTCGTACGTCCGTCATACAGGCCGAATCTTAACCGGAGCACTTTTTCTTCACGATCGGTCAGTCCGGCCAGTACACTGTTGATCTCATCTTTTAATAATTGATTCGACGCATACTGATCAGGGCTCAGGGCATCCTTATCTTCAATGAAATCACCTAAGTGAGAATCGTCCTCTTCACCGATAGGTGTTTCCAATGAGACAGGTTCCAGTGCGATCTTTTGTATCTCTCTGACCTTTTCCGGTGTAATGCCATCCATCTTAGCGCTGATCTCTTCCGGTGTCGGATCACGGCCAAGTTCCTGAACAAGCTGTCTCTGCACACGGGTCAGCTTATTGATCGTTTCGACCATGTGGACCGGAATGCGGATCGTTCTGGCCTGATCAGCAATCGCTCTTGTGATTGCTTGGCGGATCCACCATGTTGCATAAGTTGAGAACTTAAATCCCTTACGGTAGTCAAATTTTTCAACCGCTTTGACAAGTCCCATATTTCCTTCCTGGATCAGATCCAGGAACAGCATGCCGCGGCCAACATATTTCTTTGCAATTGATACGACCAAACGCAGGTTGGAAGAAATCAGGATATCGCGTGCTGCCATATCCCCCTGTTCAATGCGCTTAGCAATTTCCGGTTCATCTTCAGCCTTCAGCAGAGGTACTCTGCCGATCTCTTTCAGATACATTTTAACAGGATCATTCAGCTGTACAGACGTTGACTTAGAGCCCTTTTTCTTATTTGCTTCGGCAACCTCTGCTTCGATAACAGCCCTGGTCTCACCGGCCGGTTCAGCTTCTTCTTCAGAATTCTCACTGTCATCACTGCTCTCATCATCATCATCGTCATCTATGATGTCTATGTCATCGGACATATCTTCAAGATCTTCATCTTCAGAAACGGCAATGCCTTCTTCATGGAACCAATCCCAAAGTGCTTCTGTGTCATCATCGCTCAGATCCAATTTCTCAAGAGAAGTCATGATATCCTTCTGATAGATAACAGAATCCCTCAGATATATTGCTTTATAATCTACTTTAAGATCATCCAGATCTTTTAATTCTTTGTTTTTGCCTTTTCCCTTATATAATTCAATGACGATCGGCTCTCTTTTTTCAACAGCTGGTCTTTCTTCAGTTTTCTTTTCTGCTTCTTTTATTTCTTTTGTCTTCACTTTGGATAGTTCTTTGACAGGTGCAGACCTCTTAGTTTCTTTTTCCGTTCCTGCCAAAGGCTTCACTGATTTTTTCACATTTTTTTTATTTTCTATTTTGACTTTGGCAGCTTTCTTAATTGGCTTCGGTGTTTCTTTTTTTACAGCTGTCTTTTTGTTTGGTCTTGCGACTTCCGACTTTTTTTTCTGGATCGTTTTTTTCAGATCCTGCTTTTTCTTATCATTTGTCTTTTTGCCAACCGGTTTTTTCACTGCCTGTTTCTTTGCCGGTTCCTTCTTCAAAGGAACCTTCTTGATAGATTTCTTAGCTGCCGGTGCTTTTTTTACAGGCCTTTTAACTGCTGCTTTCTTCACAGCCGCTTTTTTGGTCTTGACTGCAGGTCTCACAGCTGCTGTCTTCTTCACGGTCTTTTTGACTGCTTGTTTTTTTTCAGCAGCCTTCTTTGTACTTCTGCTGATGACCGTTTTCTTCCCTGAGGCTTTCTTCTCTGCAGCCTTCGAATTCTTCTTCAGCATAGCTTTTGCCGGCTTCTTAGCCGCATGCTTCTCTGTTTTCTTACTGCTGATCCTGTTTGCTGTCTTCTTCATCAATTAGCCTCCTAAGTTCTCTTAAGCATTTGCTGTATTTTGCCATCAATATTTCGAAGCTGCTGTCATTCATAGCAGCCGTCAGCTGTGTGCGATAATCCTCTGCTTCATTGGACAGTATCTTTGTCTTGATCTTGCGGATTGCCCCATCCATCACGTCTTCATCGTAAGTTCTGCCGGCATATGGACCGGATGCCAGATCTGAGATCATATCTTTGATCTTCTGACTGTCCGTTTGATCGATAAGTTCAGAAGGATCTGTGCGGCCGCGGCCATGAACTGCATCAACGATCATCATTGCCAAGGTCTGTTCATCTTTGCTGATCAGATAGCCAAGGCGGTCTTCAAATCGTTTGACGGCAGATGGTGAATTCATCATCATGCACAGGATCTGCTCCTGTGCCTGCTGTACGCCATCCGGAACACTTGACAGCTTTTTTGCTTCCATTGAATTTACTTCTACCGGCTGTACAGGCTGACTGTATGTCAGTGAGAATCCTGTTAATTTCGAAAGTTCATCCACAAAATACTTCTGATCCATCGGATCCTTCAGCATCTTGATCTCATCCATGGCTTTCTGGACCATCTCTTTCTTTTCGAGATAGCTTTCCATGTTAGTAGAGCTCTGCAGATAATTAAGGACAAATTCCATCCAAGAGATCTCATGCGAGACAAGATCTTTCAATGCTTCAATTCCTTGATCGCGAATGATCTCATCCGGATCTTTGCCAGTCCGATTCAGGACAACGGCAACATTGCATCCTGCCTGCTGAGCCATTTTTGCCGCCCGCCATGTGGCAGCCTGTCCAGCATGATCGCCATCATAGCAGAAGATCGTCTTTGGTGCGATATTCTTGAGCAGCTGAATCTGATGTGCAGTGCACGATGTTCCTAAGGTGCATACCGCATTTTCCAATCCTGCTCTCTGGAAAGCAATCACATCGGTCACACCTTCACAGACATAGATTTTTCCATCTTTCCGTGCCGCATATCTTGCCCGGTGATAGTTATAGACAATATCTCCTTTGGTGAAGATATCCGTATCATTTGTGTTGATATACTTTGACTGATTCTGCGGATCCATTGTTCTTGCACTGAAACCGATCGGATTGCCATGTTCATCATGAATGGGAAATGTAATGCGATCTTCGAATACATCATGGATACCGGAATCATTGATCCTGGAAACATTGGCGGACACAAGATCTTTTTCCTCATATCCCTTTGCCTTCAGAAATTCACTTAAACTGCTGCCGATCGGATCATAGCCAATCTGGAAAGTCTTTCTGGCTTCACTGTCCAATCCCCGCTCATTCAAATATTCTTTGCAGCGGGAAGCGGATGGTGTGTCAATCTGATACATCGTGTAATTGATCGATTCATTCAGCAATGAATACAGCGCTTCTTTATGGGGATCTTTCGGTCTTTCATAAGCATCCGGCTGGACGCTCAGATGATATCCCGTCAATTCGGCGACTTTCCCGACAGCTTCCGGAAATGAGATCTTTTCATAATTCTGAACAAAGGTGAAGACATTGCCGCCATTTCCGCAGACAAAGCATTTGTAGATCTGACGATCAGGTGAAATAGACATTGAAGGAGTATGATCATCATGGAAGGGGCATAGACATACATAGTCCTTGCCTTTCCGATGAACCTGCAGATAATGAGAAATCACATTGACAATATCTGCCTGATTTCTGACTGCATTGATTTCTTCTTCGCTGATTCTTGCCATTTCCACCCTTTCCAGCTTTAGAAACGAATTGCTTGATTGATCTTCTTTCTGACGTCTTCAACGCTCAGTCGTTCCTGGGCCATAGTATCACGGTCGCGGATGGTAACTGTTCCATCCGTTAAAGTCTGATCATCGACAGTGATGCAGTACGGTGTACCGATCTCATCCTGACGTCTGTAGCGTTTGCCAATCGAACCGGACTCATCATACTGAACGGCAAAGTCATAACTGAGATCTTTATATATTTCCTTTGCTTTTTCACTGTGGTCCTTTTTCTTTAAAGGAAGAATAGCAGCTTTTACCGGTGCCAGGATTGGTGAAAAATGCATCACAATGCGGGTTTCTTCTTTGTCACCGTTCTTCACTGTCTGCTCATCATATGCATCAGTAAAGAACATAAAGAATAACCGTTCTACACCGACAGCAGGTTCAACTGTATACGGCAGAAATTTTTCGTTCGTCGCTGGGTCAAGATATGTCAGATCCTTGCCGGAAGCATTCTGATGCTGCGTCAGATCATAATCCGTACGATCTGCAATGCCCCATAGCTCGCCCCATCCCCAAGGGAAATGATATTCAATATCCGTTGTTCCCTTCGAATAGAAGGACAGTTCTTCTTTTTCATGATCGCGGAAGCGAAGATTCTCTTTATTTCCGCCCAAACTTAAGATCCAATCCATGCAGAACTGGCGCCAATATGGGAACCATTGATCATCCGTTCCCGGCTGACAGAAGAATTCCATTTCCATCTGTTCAAATTCTCTTGTTCGGAAAATAAAATTCCCCGGTGTGATCTCATTGCGGAAGCTCTTGCCGATCTGACCAATGCCGAAAGGAAGCTTTTTACGATATGCACGCTGCACGCTCTTAAAATCAACAAACATTCCCTGTGCCGTCTCCGGTCTTAAATAGATCGTTGATTTTGCATCTTCCAATGTTCCCTGAAACGTCTTGAACATCAGATTAAACTGGCGGATCGGCGTAAAATCATGTCCGCCGCAGTCAGGGCATGGAATATTATTCTCTTTGATGTAATCTTCCATCTTTTCATTTGACCAGCCTTCGCAGCTGATTTTTCCCTGCGACCAGTTCTCGATCAGCTGATCAGCTCTGTGACGTGTCTTGCATTGTTTGCAATCCATCAAAGGATCAGAAAAGCCCTTTAAATGTCCGGAAGCTTCCCAGACATGAGGATTCATTAAAATTGCTGCCTGTATCTCAACATTATTCGGATCTTCCTGAATGAACTTCTTCTGCCAAGCACGCTTGATGTTATCTTTCAGCATGACCCCGTATGGTCCGAAATCCCATGTATTGCTCAGGCCTCCGTAGATCTCAGAACCTTGAAATACAAAGCCTGTATTTTTTGCATGCGATACAATCAAATCAAAAGTCTTATCCATTTTATTGCATTCCTTCCCTATTTTGACATTATCTTTATTAATATAGCACTGAAAAACCGGTTATTCAATGCTGAACAGCCGGTTATATAAGGCAAAGCTCTTCATATTCATGCCGCCATGCAGGCGGACAATATCCTCCAGAACTTTCAGATCAAATTTTTCTGCACCGCCAGCTTCTGCTGCAGCATCTATATGTTCCATGCCTGCTTTGACAATCAGACGAAATCTCTGCAGACGCTCTCTGCTCTGTGAAGCTGCACCGATCTCTTTAGCATGCTCTGAGCAAAGAAAGCCGCCTTCTGCCGCACTTATTGCAGCGACTTTTGTACTGCCGCACACAGCGCATCCATCAACTTCCGGCTGAATGCCGAAAAGATCCATCATATCTGTTAGATAAAGGCATAGAACAAGACTGGTTTCTTTTCCTTTGTCCAACAGAGAAAAGCATTTTTCTGTATATTCAAACACACTTTCCTTTTCCAGGAATTCTTCACCAGGAAGCGAAAATGCATCAGCAGCACTGCTTGCAGCCCCGGCTGCATAGGAAGCCGCAAGGTCTTCATGCATATGTCGATACAGTTTCTTTGTATGTGCGGTCTTCATACGGAACATTGTCTGTTCCGGCCGATAATCAAGCTGAAATTCAGCTAAAGTATATGGCAGGATCGATCCGGCATTTTTTGAAGTCATCCGGCCTGCACCGGCTGCTCTTAGAGATATCTTGCCGTATTCTTTGGTCAGCACGGTCAGAATCACGTCGTACTCTTTGAAATCGATCTGTTTCAGGATCAGTCCCTGAACTGTATCATTCATCGTCCCTGCCTGCACCGCCATAGCCATATTCATTGATCCTGGCATCTTTGCTGCGCCATTCACTTTCAACACGGACAAACAGTTCCAAGAATACTTTTTTATCCAGCAGCATCTCAATATCTTTTCTGGCCAATGTTCCGATCTTCTTCAGCATCGATCCCTGCTTTCCGATCATGATGCCCTTCTGGCTGTCCTTCTCAACAAGAATCACAGCCTGAATATAACAGGCATTCTTTTTGAACTGCTTATTCTCTACTAAAACTGCAGATGCATGTGGAATCTCCTGTTCTGTACAGCGCAGGATCTTCTCTCGAATGATCTCAGCAATACGGAAATTTTCCGCTCCGTCACTGATCATTTCTGCAGGATACATCTGTTCGCCTTCCGGCAGATACCTTGCCGTTGTACGGATCAGATCCTGAAAAGTCTTTCCGAACAGTGCACTGATGGGAAAGTATTCTGCGAATGCAAACCGTTCCTGCCAGCTCTGCAGCACTTCAGCTACTTTTGCACGATCCATCTTATCGATTTTATTAAGGATTAAAAAAACAGGAAGATGAGTATTTCTGACCATTTCCAGAACATAAGCATCTCCCGGTCCATATTTCTGCGATCCGTCAATCACGAGATAGATCAGATCGACATCATGCATGACATCGGATGCTTCTTTATTCATACGTGTTTCCAGGCGCAATTTTGCCTTATGGATACCTGGGGTATCCGTAAAAACGATCTGACAGTCTTCATCGGTATAGATCCCGCGGATCTCACTGCGCGTCGTCTGCGGCTTTGAAGAAACAATAGCAACCTTTTCACCGACCAGATTATTGATCAATGTGCTTTTCCCCGCATTCGGTCTTCCGGCCAAAGCAACAAATCCACTCTTCATCGAACAACATCCTCAACGCCAAACTGCATCGGCAGAAGCTTATTGATGCTCATGTCTACCGACTGTTTCCCATTGGACAGATAGATCGGCGTATCGCCATAGATCAGTTCTGAAAGTACCTGACGGCATATGCCGCATGGTGCACAAACACGGCCGCCATCACTGACGATAGCCAATGCTTCGATCGTGTCTTTTGTATAGCCGTTGCTGTATGCCGAAAATACTGCACTTCTTTCTGCACAGTTAGTCGCACCGAAAGAAGCATTTTCAATATTTGCGCCTAAGAATACTTTTCCGTCTTTGGTCAGAATAGCTGCACCTACATGATATTTAGAATATGGTGCATAGCTGTTCTTCATCGCTTTAAAAGCTTCTTGGATCAATTCTTCTCTATTCATATCTTTTCTTCCTCCTGCTGGCTGAAGACCATCTTGAATTCTTCAAGAACGATCAAGCCATGTTCATCAAATTTCTTTCCTGCCGCCTGATATTCCGGTGTGAAAGCCCGGCGATGTGCCTGCCGCCAATATGCCAGACTGCGATCTCCTTCGCCCTCAAGATACGCATGGCGCTCGCTGACCTCATCAAATGGAACAAGCGATACTTTCTGTGTCTGTATAATGCAGGCTGCTTCACCAGTATCATAAAGAACGACAGAATAGCACCCGTTCTTTGGCAATTCTTCCTGTTCCTGCTGATAAGAAATATAGGCACTTGCCGTCGCTGTTTTCTTTCCTTCAAGGACCAAGTGAGCAAGACAATCGCCAATTTCACCGCCACCGCAGAAGGCCCATGCGTCATAGGATGCATCTATGTTCTTCTTTATGCTGAATTGTTCCCACATTGATTCTGCTTTCATTGATAACACCTTTCCTAAATATGCTTGATCAGCAATGCTATGGCAACTGTTAATGCCATCATAGATACAATAAGTACAGCACCTGCCGCAATATCCTTGATCATTTTTATATCCATGCGGGTATCCAAGGAATACATATCGCAGATTTTTTCAATGCATGTATTGATCATTTCTGCAGCAATGACTGATCCAATACAGATAACAACAAGGCACCATTCCACAATAGACAGCTGCATGAATGCTCCAGCAATGACAGCAAAACAGCCAAGGATCATCTGAAGCAAAACACTCTTATGCTTCATTGCACACAGGATTCCTGACCATGCATTCTTAAACTTATTCATCATTTTCTCTTGATGATCGGGTCTAGGATCTGATCCTGCAGAGCAAACATGACTTTTTCATCCTTTGGCTCCATGTGGTCATAGCCAAGACAGTGAAGCAGTCCATGCGTAAACAGGAACCCGATTTCCCTCTGATAAGAATGCCCATATTCCTTTGCCTGTTTCTTTGCATAGTCAATATTGATGAAAAGATCGCCAAGATCTTTCTCTTCTTCCGGAATATCCATATCAATATCATCGCGGATTGCAAAACTAATGACATCTGTAGGACGATCAATGCCACGATACTCTCGATTGATCTTATGTATTGAAGCACTTCTTACAAAAGTCACACTGATCTCATTATCTTTTTCCAATTTCAGGATCTTTTCGGCAGATGAAGCAATTTTCTGAAAAAAAGAAGCATACTGTTCAATATTTGTGTTTGTACGGTTTCTCAATGTGATTTCCATTTTATTCTCCTTTCTGTATTATAGCGCAAAAAAAACCATTATCCCATGTTCCGACAAGTGAAAAGAGGTTGTTTCATGGCAGGTGCTTTGTTAAAATATGAGATGGTTCTTGTAAAATCCATATTAAGGAGATTGAACTATGACACTGTCATCTATCAGCTGGGATATGATCTTAGGCGGTTTTGGCCTATTTATGTTCGGTATCACCTTCATGGGAGACGGTCTGAAAGCCGTTGCCGGTGATAAGCTTCGTGATTACATCGACCGCTATACGACCAATCCTCTTTCTGCCATGGTCATTGGTGTGATTCTTACCATTATCATGCAGTCATCTTCTGCTACAGCAGCCATCACCATCGGTTTTGTGCGTGCCGGCTTAATGTCATTGACTCAGGCATGCGGCATTGTTCTAGGTGCCAATATCGGCACAACGATCACATCATTTCTGATTTCTGTTCATATCGATAAATATGCTCTGTATATTGTTTTCCTTGGGGCGCTTCTGATCTGCTTTT
This sequence comes from Erysipelotrichaceae bacterium, assembly GCA_012516665.1. Taxonomy (GTDB): domain Bacteria; phylum Bacillota_I; class Bacilli_A; order Erysipelotrichales; family Erysipelotrichaceae; genus Bulleidia. The sequence continues at coordinate 11,228 of JAAYWN010000084.1, read as the reverse complement.
CGAAAAAGCAGCGAACAAAATATGTAGGTCAGGTCATCATGGGATTCGGTCTGATATTCTACGGTATGTCTGCCATGGGCACAGCATTGTCAGCTTTGAAAGAAATGCCTGCCTTTACCGAGTTTGCAATTAAGATGAGTGAAAATCCATGGCTTTCCATGGGTGCCGGTGTCCTGCTCACAGCCTGTCTCCAGTCTTCCGCTGCAACGATCGGTGTCATGCAGAATCTGTATCAGGCTGGTGCCGTTACGTTTGGAGCAGCTATTCCATTTATGTTCGGTGCGGATATCGGCACAACGATGACCGGTATTCTCGCTTCGATCGGCGGATCAACTTCCGGCAAACGGACAGCCGCTTTCCATACAACAATCAATATTCTCAGCGGTATCCTTGGCATGCTCCTTCTGGTTCCTTTCTGTAGCTTTATTCAATCTGTGTTCGGCAGCGTCAATCCAATGATGCAGATTGCTTTTGCGAATATCATATTTAAGACCGTATCAACTTTCCTGATCATTCCGTTCCTCAAATATTTCGTTCTCTTTGTCCAGAAAGTCATTCCTGGCAAAGAGCCTGAAAGGCTGGAAGTCAACATTGATGAGCTGGATGCCAATGTTGCCAATGTGCTTCCTTCGGCCGCTTTGACAGCAGCTCAGGGAGCATTGCTGAAAATGGTGGATGTTGTAAAGATTGCCGTACTTGCAACGAAAGATTTTCTCAATGACCACAGCGGTGAAGAAGAGATGGAGATCATCAAGCGCAATGAAGCCATGGTCAATGATGTCGATAAAAAGATCACCAACTACCTGATCCAAGTCTCAGTTACGCCGAACATGACTCAGCAGGATACCTTGGATATACGACTGGATCTCGATACATGTAAAAACCTGGAACGCTTAGGCGACCTGGCCATCAATCTTGGAGAATTCTATATGATGGTATTTCAAGATAAGAACGGCACTTTCACGGATATTGCCATGCATGATATCAACAAGATGTATGATCAGTTCATCAATATGTTCGATCTGAGTGCTGAGATCTTCGTCACAAAATCGCGAGCGACGAACGATGTTCTGCAGCGTATGGAAGAAAAGATGGATGAATATGAATATTCCTTCCGTGAAGATCATTTCAAAAGAATGTCGATCAACAGCTGTGCTTCTGCGGTAGCGGCATCTGTGTACTGCGATATTCTAGGCACCCTTGAGCGTATGGGAGATCATTGCTGCAATATTGCCCGTTCTGCTCTGTCTTCATTGCCTAGCAATGAACTGTCTGATAACAGCACTGCTGAATAGCTAAATAAAAGCAAAGGCTCAGTCCTTGCTTTTTTCATTGCTTCCTTTGCCAACACTCTCATAGCGTTCGATGATCTTCTGCACCAATGGATGTCTTACAACATCATCGCTGGTCAATTCCATAATAGCAATACCATTGATATTCTTTAAGATCCTGACCGCTTGCACAAGACCGCTCTCCTGCCTGCCGCAGAGATCTACCTGCGTTACATCACCTGTAATGATCATATGAGAATGAAAGCCCAATCTTGTCAGGAACATCTTCATCTGAGCAGCCGTTGTATTCTGTGCTTCATCCAATATGACATAGCTGTCATCCAATGTTCTTCCGCGCATATAGGCTAATGGAGCAATCTCGATCGTTCCTCTTTCTATCAGTTTTTCAGTTGTTTCTGCACCAAGCATATCATGCAGAGCATCATACAGCGGTGTCAGATACGGATCGACCTTCTCTTTCAGATCACCTGGCAGAAAGCCGAGATTCTCTCCTGCTTCAACTGCAGGCCTAGTCAGGACGATTCTTTTAACATCTCCCTTTTTCAATTCCGTAACGGCATGGATCACTGCCAGGAATGTCTTTCCGGTTCCAGCAGGTCCAGTAGCGAAAACAATATCTTTGCTCTCCATTGCTTTGACAAACTCATACTGCCCTTTTGTCTTCGGAGCAATTGCTTTGCCAGCTAAGGTTCTGCCTACAATATGCGAATGGATCTCATTGAGATCTAAAGCCTCATTTCTGCCGACCAGTCTGCATGCATAGGAGACATCCTGTTCGCCGATGCTTTTTCCCTGCATGCTCAGCTTGCATAGTTCATTGATGACCGTTTCTATTTCTTTCTTTTCTGTTTCACTGCAGTCTTTGACAAAGAATGTCCTATCGCGATAGCTGATCTGTCTGCCAAACGATTCTGCTAAAGCGTTGAGATTGCAATCTCCAGGTCCTACTAGATTCCTGACTGCATCTTCACTCAGATCTTCAATATGAATCGAATTTGTCTCGCTCAATTGTCAATCCTCTCTTTCACACATATTGTAAAACACACAGCAAAAAAAAAGAAGCGTTTCACCGCTTCTTACTTGCCTCTTCTGCGAGCCTTGCGAGCAGCTTCAGACTTCAGCTTTCTCTTCAGACCTGGTTTAACGTAGAACTCTCTTTTACGAGCTTCAGCGAGGGTTCCGTTGCGAGACACCTGGCGTTTAAATCTACGCAGTGCATCATCAAGGTTTTCATTTTCCTTTAATACAACTCTGGACATTCGGGACACCCCCCTTCTTATTTTCAGTGCTTTAATATCATACCAAACAGTTGTTTGAATTGCAATGAATTTTGCTCTTATTTTACCAGTTCAACACCATGACTGGTGCCAATTCTTTCCGCACCGGCTTCAATCATCTCTTTCAGTTCTTCCGGTGTACGGACACCGCCGGCTGCCTTTACTTTTACATTGGATCCGACAACGGCCTTCTTCATCAAAGCAACATCTTTCGGTGTTGCCCCAGATGTTGAGAATCCAGTTGATGTCTTGACAAAATCAGCACCGCCGGCAACAACATCTTTGCATGCTCTGATCTTCTCTTCATCGCTCAGCAGACATGTCTCGATGATGACCTTTAAGCAATGATTTCCAGCTGCTTCTTTCAACGCCTTGATCTCTTTGATCACATACGCATCGTCGCCGTCTTTCAAAGCACCAATGTTGATCACCATGTCAACTTCTTCAGCACCGTTGCTCAATGCATCTTTTACTTCAAATACTTTTACTGCTGTTGTATTGGCACCTAGCGGGAACCCAATGACACAGGCAGGTTTCACATCTGTTCCCTTGAGTTGCGGAGCTACAAAAGGAATCCAGCATGGATTTACCATAACAGTTGCAAAATCATTTTCTTTTGCTTCATCAACAATTTTCTGCACTTCTGCTTTTGTTGCCTGAGGCTGCAATAATGTGTGATCAATATACTTGTTATACTTCATTGTAATTCCTCCTATTTTCCAAAATAATACTTATGAACTGCATCGGCCGCAACGATGTTGTCACCTTCATAAGGTTCTCTTCCGAATTCACGATAGATGAATTTTTCATCGCCTTTTCCAAGGATGATGATCGTGTCATTGGGATCCGCCATTTCAACTGCTTCACGGATTGCATCATAGCGGTCAACAATAATAACATAGTTAGTCGTCTTGATGCCGGAAGCAATCTCCTGCGCAATTGTTTTTGGATTTTCATTGCGCGGATCATCCTCTGTCAGAATGATCAGATCACAATACCGGTCCAGAATCTGTCCAAAGATTGGCCGCTTGATCGTATCTCTTTTGCCAGCGCTGCCGGTAATCGCAATGATTCTCTTGCCCTTCGGCGTAATCGCTGCTGCATACTGGCATACCTTTTCAATACCGTCAGGCGTATGCGCAAAATCAACGATTATATTGAAAGGCTGTCCTTCATTGATCTTCTGCATGCGGCCTTCGACCTGCCTGATATCTTTCAGATATGGCAGCATCTGCGTCATCGAGATACCTTGACAGTTCATAGCCGCAATGGCAGCCAGCAGATTGTATATATTGAAGCGGGCAACAAGATTTGTTTCAATCAGATACTCCATGCCTGCGACCTTCAGATTGAACTTTGTCCGATCTTTGAGCAATTGGATATTTGTAGCCTGATAATCAGCATCATGATCAATACCATAGGTCAGAATGTGGCATTGGCAATCTTCCACGATTTTCAGGCCATATGGATCATCTACATTTGTGATAGCAATTGCTTCCGGCTTCAGATGATCGAACATCTTTTTCTTGGCCTCAAAATAATTCTTCATCGTGCCATGATAATCCAAGTGATCATGCGTCAGATTGGTGAACATAGCGACATCAAAATCAATGGCATCCACTCTTCCCTGTTCAATGCCAATGGAAGAAGCTTCCAAGGCACAGCACTTCATGCCGGCATCTACCATATCGCTCAGAATGCCATGCAGATCATCAATATCCGGTGTTGTCAAAAGCGGCGGCAGCTTGACACTGCCATATTCGATCGAGATCGTACCAACATATCCTGTCGGCTTGAATTCATTCATAACATCGCGAATGATACAGGCAATTGATGATTTTCCATTTGTACCAGTAACGCCGAACATCAGCAATTTCGAGCTGGGATGGCCGTAAAATGCATCAGCGACTTTATTGTAGACTTCCAGTACATCCTTGACTTTGATATATGTTATATCCGAATGCATTTCTTCAATCGGTTCACTGTGCACAATGACTTTTGCCCCATTGCTGATAGCCTGATCAACGAATTTATGTCCATCGAACATCATTCCTTTGACACAGAAAAACATAGCATCCGGCCTCTTCTTCCGGCTGTCGGACATTAAGCTCTTAATTTCAATATCCGGTACATTTTCAAATAGATCAGATAACTTCATCATTCTTTACACTTTCTGTTTCACCGATCATCTGCCGGCTTCGATATTCTTTCAGACGCACCTGAACAAGAGAACCTCGGGAATATATCTGGCCTGGGATCACAACATGGATATAGTCTGATGTATGTCCAGGCGTATCATTCCCATGCGGCCTTTCGGTGATCACTTCTGCCATCCTGCCAATCTGTGCCTGCTGGTATGCATCTTCCAGTTTCATAGAGAGACGGCGGCACTTCTCCGCTCTTTCTTTTTTGATCTTTGGATCGATCTGTCCTGCCATTGCGGCAGCTCTGGTACCTTCGCGCAGTGAATATGGAAAAACATGCAGGAATGCAAATTTGCATTTTTCCAGAAAAGCATATGTCTTCTCGAACATTTCTTCGCTCTCGCCAGGAAAACCTACAATGACATCGCAGGAGATAGCAATATGCGGGATCTCACGGCGGATCTGTTCTATTTTAGCATAATATGCGGCGGTATCATAAGGACGTCCCATCTTTTGCAGGATCTCATCACAGCCAGACTGCAGAGGTATATGCAGATGATGTGCAATTCTGGGCTCTTCTTTGATCAGCTGAATCAGTTCATCGCTTACTTCCGTCATTTCAATGGATGAAATACGAAGCCGTTCCAATGCTGGAACTTCCTTGAGGATCCGTTTCATCAACTGTGCCAAGGACACATTGTATTCCTTTCCATATCTTCCGGTATGGATCCCTGTCAGGACGATCTCCGAGTCATTCTGAGCCACTCTTTCAGCATTTGCAACGGCGGTATCCGGATCAAGCGAACGCTCTCTGCCGCGCACATAAGGAATGATGCAGTATGTACAGAATTGATTGCAGCCATCCTGGATCTTCAGCACACCTCGGCTATGATCTTCAAAATGATCCAGCGGCATCGATTCAAATGGTGTTTCTTTCAGATCTTCAATGACCCGTATTTTCTCACCCGTCTGTTGAAATTGTTCAAGCAGATCTGGAAGCTTGTTTTTATGACTGCTGCCAACAATAATATCGGCATCATCCAGTAGACCGTCCTGCATCTGTGCATAGCACCCCACGACCGCCGTAACAGCTTTTGGATTTGCATGCCTTGCTTTATGCAGCATCTGTCTGCTCTTCGCCGACGCCGTATTTGTTACCGCGCAGGTAAAGATCAATACAGCATCACTGTCTTCTTCGTGAATGCTCCGCGTCCATCCTTTTGCCGAAAGTGCTTCCGAAATGCTTTCCGCTTCGCAGGCATTCACTTTGCATCCTAAGTTGCAGATGGAAAATTTCATTTCTTCATCCTTTCTGCAATCTCAGCGCATACCGAAACAGCATATACGGACGCTGTCTCCGCTCTTAAGATCCGTGATCCAAGCGTCACTGCTTCATATCCCATTTTCTGTATCATCATCATTTCTTCTTCGCTGAAACCGCCTTCCGGTCCGATCACGATCGTGACAGATTTCATTCCATCCACGATTTCACTAAGATACCGACTGGTCCCGTAGGCATTCTCATAAGCTGCCGCATTGATCTCGCTGCGGTACCCGGCAAGATCCTTTAGCGAGGCAATTCCTTCAACACTTGGGATGCAATTGCGCTTGCACTGCTGCGATGCTTCCGCAACAATATCACGCCAGCGCTCTAAAAGTTTCTGACTTTTTTCTTTTTTTTCATGTACAACACAGCGTGCAGATTCAAAAGGCACTATGCGATCCACGCCAAGTTCCGTTGCCTTCTGCAGAACAAGCTCAAATTTTTCACGACGGATCAGTGCTGCTGCCAAAGTGATCCTGATCCCCAGTTCATTCATGTTAGGATCTTTTTCTTCAACATGAACAATATACTGACTGTCCTTCTTCATGCATTCGCCAAAAAAACCTTCGCCTTGATAGACAAGCCGAACTTTTTCATGATCAAGGCGCACTACCTGTGCATGATGACCATGTGCTTCGCTCAATACGTAATCTTCACCAATGTGAATTGGTCCTTCACAGAAAAATTGCTGCATACAAATGAAAGGAAAACGATCATTCGTCTTCCTCTTCCTCCTTCACGTGTTCAATCTCGATCTTCACTTCCAGCACTTTACGCTGATCCGCTTTCGTAATGGAAACATGGAGATTCTTATAAGTGAATTTTTCACCGACATGCGGAATATGGCCCAGTTCATGGATGGCCCATCCCGATACTGTAATAAAATCAAACTCTTCATCTTCTTCTTCAACATGGAAGCGGTCGATCAGATCATCAATCTCCGCATCGCCCTTGACAAGCCATGTTGAATCATCGATCTTTGTATAAAATTCCTCAACCGTATCATGTTCATCCCAGATCTCACCGACCAATTCCTCGATGATATCTTCCAAGGTGATGATTCCTTCCGTACCGCCGTATTCATCCAATACAACCGCAAGATGGAGCTTAGCGCCCTGCAGCTGTTTCAGCAGCGTACTGATCCGTGTATTCGGCGATGTATAGATCACCGGCTTAATGATCCTGCGGATCGGGCCTTTGCTGTGATACATCAGTTCATAAAAATCTTTTTCATGAACGACGCCGACAATATTATCAATACTGTTCTCATAGACCGGAAGTCTTGAAAACCCATTCGTTCGAAATGCTTCCTCGATCTGATCGGCAGGGGCTGCAATATCAATCGCAACAATGTCTACCCGCGGTGTCAGTACATCTTTCACATCCAATTCATTGAAGCCGATGGCATTTGAGATCAGATCAGATTCATGCTGTTCCAGATCGCCATCCCGCTCTGCTTCTTCCACCATCGTAGTCAATTCATCGGAAATATCTGAGTCATCTTCTTTGACCTTAATGATCTTAGATACAAGCCATGTCCATCCTTTCATGAACATGCTGAGCGGCCATAGGATTACTTCAAAGAAACGGACAAAATCGACCATGCCGCATGCCATACGTTCCGGCATACGCTTGGCCAAAGACTTCGGTGCTGTTTCACCGAACATGATCGTTGCAATGGTAATCACAATGGTCGAGACCGTTGGACCATTGCCCGAAAAATAAAGTGTAAACAGCAACGTACCTACAGTAGCAGCTGCAATATTTACAATATTATTGCCAATCAATACAGTCGTCAAAAAACGATCAAAATCATCCAGTACTTTTAAAACAGTACCAGCCTTTTCATTGCCGTCATTCTGCATATTTCTCAGACGAATTTTTGAAGCAGAACTGTAAGCAGTCTCCACGGATGAAAATAATCCCGAAAAGAAAACAAGAATAATAATTGTAAAAATATATTTGCTTGCTAAGCTCATCGACTGTCTGCCTCGTCATTTCTAAAGTACACATTGCCGATCGCCAGCGGTATTGCAGAATCCTCCAAACTAAAACACATCCTTTCCTGATGCGAAATATTATATCATTATCTGATTTCCGTATGCAAATAGAGCAGTATCACTTTGTTTTCTGATCCGGATAGGAATCGATCAGACGGCAGGCAATACGTACGCACTCTTCACATTCGCACAGCACCTTTCCTGTTTCAATTCCTTTGATATCACGGCAGCGAAGAGCCCCTGCTTCTGACAGGAACTTCTGCGTCAGGTCTCTCATAACAGGGTATGTCTTTCCTTTTGAATTAGGCTGCTCTAAGCAGCCCGTACTTGTCGTTAAGGCAAGTACCATGGCAGCCGCATTCAAAGCACCGCATGTGCCCAGCGTACATCCCAATCCCGATCCCATTCCTTCTGTCAGACGAAAAGCAGTTTTTTCATCGATGTCAAAACTTTCACAGTATGTACAGATAACTGCCTGTGCACAATTGTACCCATGATTTCTCTTCTCAGCAGCCGTATCTTCATTTCTCATATCATTCTCTCCTCTGTATAAAAAAGGCTATCCAAGGACAGCCAATTTTTTATAATCAGTTCTTTCTGAAGAAACCAGGAATAACGTTCGTATCCTCTTCTTCAGCTCCGAAGGCAATATCATCATCCTTCTCAGCAACAACACCGGCAGAAGGTTCAACCGCAGCCGGCTTCACTTCTTCCTTTTTATCAGTATCCTTCGCAGCCTCTGTTTTTGGCAGATCGAAGCCTGTTGCAATGACAGATACGATAATGGAATCACCGATCTTATCATTGATGGCAACACCGAAGATGATATCGATATCATTGCCAGCAGCTTCACGGATGAAGTCAACTGCTTCACTAGCATCATACGCGCTCATAGAAGCACCGCCGGTAACATTGATAATCGCGCTCTTGGCACCGCTGATCGATGCTTCAAGCAATGGACACTGGATTGCACGATTAGCTGCTTCTTTTGCCTTATCATCACCATCAGCCATACCGATGCCGAATAATGCAGATCCTTGGCCTTCCATTACAGACTTGATATCTGCAAAGTCAAGGTTGATCATTGCAGGAACAGCAATCAGATCAGTAATCGTCTGAACACCCTGGCGCAGAATATTATCTGCTTCCTTGAATGCATCCTCAAATGGAATATGTCCAATGACTTCAAGTACCTTGTTGTTGGAAATGATGATCAAAGAATCAACATATTCCTTCAGCTGATCCAAGCCCTGTTCAGACTGGACCATTCTTTTCTTGCCTTCAAAAGAGAACGGCTGTGTAACGATACCTACGGTCAGGCAGCCAAGTTCCTTCGCAATTTTAGCGAATAATGGAGAAGCACCTGTTCCGGTTCCGCCGCCAAGTCCAGCTGTAAGGAATACCATATCGGCTCCCTCAATTGCCTTGCGGATCGAATCTTCAGATTCAACAGCAGCCTTGCGTCCATTGTCTGGATTTCCGCCGGCACCTAAGCCTTCTTTGCCTAATTGGATCTTGTTGGCAACAGGAGATACATCCAATGCCTGCAGGTCTGTATTTGCTACATAAAATTCAACGCCCTGTACGCCTTCCTGTACCATGCGGTTCACTGCATTGCTGCCAGCTCCGCCAATTCCGAATACCTTAATTTTCGCAATCTGGTTATACTCTAAGTCTGCCATTTCTTTATCCTCTCAATTACTTCTTTCCCTCAAGGAATAAACCCTTCAGTTTATTTGTCAAAGTATCTTCTTTGCCATTTTCCTGCTTCTTTGAAGACTTCTCGCGATATGATACAGCCTTCGTAAATGCATCCATGTCCAAACTGTCATCAATGCTTCCTTCAATCGGCAGTTTATCCTGATATGCATAGAACAATCCAAGGCAGGCGGTCAGACCAGCATTTCTGCCTCCGAGTGTCTCCGGAATATAGCATGTTGTCTCAACCCTAAGGCGCTTCTGAACAAGCTCACAAAGACCTTGTGTCTCGCCACCCTCGCCTGTAATCATAACAGTTGTTTCACCGGCTTGCAAGATTGGAACACACGTTTTCTCAATTGAATTGAGCCATAGATCAATATTCGGAGCCAGACAGTCAACGAGCTGCTGCTCATTGATCGTTTTCGTTTCTTTGCCATCTGCCCAAATATAGACTGGATTTGTTGAACATACTTTCTGGTCAAGACGAGCACTGTATTTCATCAGTTCAACTGCTGTATCGCTTGATATGCCATACGTATCGCACACTGATGAAGCAATCGCTCCGATACCTGCAGGCATGACTGCTGCGGTAGCGATCCTGCCATTTTTAGCAAGTCCCAATGTAGTAATGCTGCGCTCTATTTTTAAAATAATGACCTGTGAATCTGTTGCCTGTTCAAACAGGGCTGCTTCTTTGCCGGCCGCATATACGTCCGGGAAAATATCCAGCACATTCAATCCGGCATTTTCAACACAGCTGACAAGATCGAATGACAGTTTGCGATCAGCACAGAGCAGATCAATATCAACTGCCATCTGTGTACAGTGCTCGCCCAATGGGATTCTTCTTGTAGATACTCCATTGACCGTATATTTTATGCACAGCGCCTGGATCAAAGCATAGGATTCATCCAGCTTTGCATTCTGCGCTTTTTTGACCGCCTCTCTGACATCCTGAATCGTAACACACTGATCGATCCCCTTGATATCGACTGTCGATCTGACTGTGAATTTTCTGAAGCGATACGAAGGCATAGATAAAATTACCTTCTTAATATCAGCGCCGATCATTTTTTTAGCATTGTCTGCCGCCGTCCTGATGGCCTGTGTAACTTCTGTTGGATTTGTGATCTCATTAAAAGATAAGCCAAAACATGGGACTTTCTCCACCTTAATAATATTAAATCTGGTATTAAAGAATTCCCCTACTACCAGGCGTACCTCATGGTCTGCCACTTCTACTGCAGCAAAGATCTGTTTATTGCTCACCGTGAAGTCTCCTTTCATCATCAAATATATGAATTATTATACAACATTTATATTGTGATAAAAATACGATTTTTTTAATATGTGCATAATTTATCGAAACAATGCATATAATTGCAGTGCTGGCTTTATTCATAAATTTCTTGCAATTGTGAACTATGTATGTTATCTTATGAAAGCTTATTTGAGTGAAGGAGGTTATGGTATGTCAAGAGTCTGTGCCG
>JAAYWN010000083.1 GCA_012516665.1 Erysipelotrichaceae bacterium | reverse complement strand
TTCTACATACTTTTTAGAAATTGAACATACCTATGCAAAGAGAAAAGTCCTATTTCACAGGGACTTTCCGTGAAAAGGGACTTTCATTTAAAATTGAGCCAATTTCCAACTTCCTTTCATTCATCGTTCTATCTGTATTTCTATACTTTCAGCATAGAAAGGAATACTGCTATGAAAAAGATTGCATTGATCCCGGCATATTGTCCTAATGAAGGTCTGATCTCTTTAGTGCAGCACCTAAAGAAAGAAAACATGGAACCAGTCATTGTCAATGACGGCAGCGATATAAGCTGCGATTGGATCTTTGATGCGTGTGCCCAAGAAGCATCTGTGCTGAAGCAGATGCCTAACAGAGGCAAAGGTGCTGCTTTGAAGAAAGGCATGCGCTGGATCATGGACAATGAGCCAAAGGACAGTGTGATCACGACCGTAGATGCGGATGGTCAGCATGATCCGCATGACTGTCTGCGCTGTGCAGAAATGGCAGAGCAGCATCCGGATGCGCTGATCTTAGGAACGAGGAATTTTGACGGTCCGGATGTTCCTTTTAAGTCTCATTAGGGAAACAAGATCACAGCCTCTCTCTTCCATATCTTTACAGGCGTCAGAGTCAGCGATACGCAGACTGGCCTGCGCTCCTTCCACGCTTCTTTGCTCGCTAAGATGGCCGAAGTGCCTGGCGAACGCTATGAGTATGAAATGAATCAGCTGCTGGCATGCATTCAGCAGCATATCCCTTTTGAAGAAGTCGAGATTGCAACAATCTATGAAGACGGGAGCTCTTCTTCACATTTCCATGTCATCCGCGATTCGTTCTTAATATATAAGCAGCTGCTCCACTTTGCGGCATCTTCGCTCAGCAGCTTTGCCGTAGACTACCTGCTGTTCTGTCTTTTCTCTCTGCTGTTCAATGGCCTGTATGGAACAGTCATCGCCAATATCACGGCCCGTGTCTTCTCTGCCTGCTTCAATTATGAAGTGAACCGCCGCGTTGTCTTCAAGGATGCTCAGAGCCGCCGTTCTTCTTTCTGGCGCTATGCGCTGTTAGCAATCATGATCCTGATCTGCAATACGCTGATCCTTTCCTTCTTTGTCTACATTCTGCATTGGCATTCACTGCTGGCCAAGATCTTAACTGAGATCATTCTGTTCTTCTTCTCCTGGACGATCCAGAAAACATATATTTTTACAAGCCATATCAAAGGAGCTGCCAATCTATGAAACAAAAATTTCTGCATATTCTTGATGTCCTAGTCGTCTTCGCTCTCGCTGCCTATCTGCTGCTGGACACATTTGTTATTCCGCGCACCTACAGCGTTGTCACCGCGGATGCAAAAAGCACTGCCGATACATCATCTGTTACCAATGCATCAAGCGCATCGATCACTGATACAAGCTATACCGATGACAATATTTCGATCAAGATCACAGCTTCAACGTACGACAATACCGTGATCTACACCGCAGATGTCCAAGTTAGCGATGCCAGCTATTTACAGACCGCTTTTGCCAACAGCACATATGGCAAGAACATCACAGCTTCTACTTCTTCGATTGCCGACAGTGTCGGTGCGATCTTGGCCATCAACGGCGATTTCTACGGTGCTCGCAGCAGCGGCTATGTGATCCGCAATGGCGTTCTCTATCGTGATACATCTTCTTCCTCTTCGCAAGAAGATCTGGTCATCAGCAAAGATGGTTCTTTCTCGATCATAACAGAGGGATCCGTCAGTACCGGCACCCTGCTTTCCAATGGTGCTCAGCAGGTGCTGTCCTTTGGACCAGCATTGATTGAGAATGGTGAGATCTCGGTCTCAGAAAATCAAGAAGTAGGTCAGGCCATGACCTCCAATCCGCGTACCGCGATCTGTGAGATCGGACCATTGCATTATCTGCTTGTCGTTGCGGATGGCCGGACCAGCGCCAGTGAAGGCCTGTCCCTCTATCAGATGGCACAGTACCTGCAGACGCTCGGCGTCAGCACAGCATATAACTTAGATGGCGGCGGTTCCAGCACCATGGTCTTCAACGGTACCGTCATCAATAACCCGACAACGAATGGAAATAAAATATCTGAAAGGAGCGTGAGCGACATTGTCTACATCGGAGCATAAGAACAGAAGGATCAAATGGAGCACAGCATGGCTGTTCATTGCCATCTTCTGCGCTGTTTTTTCTGCCGTATATGAAGTATTCTCACATGGTGTCTACAGTCTGGCCATGATCTTCCTGTTTATCTTGCCGCTGCTGTTTGGTGCTCTTCCTTGCTTCTTCTTAGAAAAGAAGCGCAAGGCGATGCCAGGACGTCTCTATCAGGATGGTGTTGTGATCCTGACGCTGGCATCTTTGATTGCCGGTATTCTGGAGATCTATGGAACTTCTTCTCCATATACTGCACCGTTTTTCTTGGCTGGCATTGCGGTCGCTGCCATCGGTGCCATTATGGACTTCTATATGAGCCGGCATACCGTTGGCAATCGGCTGCAAAAAGCATTAAAATAAGAAACAGATCCCTTAAAGAAATGTCTGCGGAACGAACAGCAGATCACATGATCCAGCATGTCTATACAAAACATGAAAACTGTTTCTTATTATTGACCCTACGTTCACACAGGCTTCACAAACGACCCGTACCATAAGTACAGAACTTGAAAGGAGTACAGTCTATGAATGAAATGAATCAGGAACCAAACGAGCATCAGGAAGAAACACCCATTGATGTATCATTTACAGAAAGCAGCGGACCTTCTCCGATACAGACACCATCCAGAAAGCCAAAGAGAGATAAAAAACATCCCGTCTTTCTGACCATTGTCCTAGCAGCCGTAGTAGGACTTGGCGCAGGATTGGGCGGCAGCTGGTTTGCCATTACCCATTTAGGAGCATCCGGCAACAGCACGACGGTTACCTATGCAACGGAATCCGGTGGCAGCAAGAAAACTTCTGTATCCTCCGGAAGCTCAGCCCTTACGGAAACACAGGTCGCTGCCAAAGCAGCTCCGAGCGTTGTTGAGATCCTGACAGAAGTGCAGTCCACTTCCAGCAGTTTCTTCGGTCAGTCGCAGTCCTATACTTCTGAAGCAGCCGGATCCGGTGTCATCATTTCCGCTGACGGCTACATCATCACCAATAATCATGTCATTGAAAGCGCAACATCGATCAAGGTAACAACATATGACGGCACCGAATATACCGCAGCATTGGTCGGTACAGACAGCAAGTCAGATATCGCTGTACTGAAGATCGATGCGACAGACCTGACAGCAGCGACCATCGGTGATTCTTCCAAGATCGCCGTCGGTGATTCTGCCATTGTCATCGGCAATCCGCTGGGAACTCTGGGCGGTACGGTAACGGATGGCATCATCTCTGCAACATCCAGAGAAATTGTTCTGAATAATGAATCCATGGAACTGATCCAGACCAATGCCACGATCAACTCCGGCAACTCCGGCGGCGGCATGTTCGATGGCAGCGGCAATCTGATCGGCATCGTCAATGCCAAAGATTCCGGTACAACTTCATCCGGCACAGTCATTGAAGGCATCGGCTTCGCCATCCCGATCAATAAGGCTATGGATGTCGCTAAGCAGCTGATGGAAAACGGAAAAGTTACAGATCGTGCTACCTTAGGCGTCTATCTCCAGCAGATTACCCAAGGCACACAGCAGTATTCGGCCGGTCTCTATATCACTTCGGTTGTCTCAGGATCCGGCGCAGAGAAAGCCGGACTGAAGGCATATGATAAGATCGTCGCAGCAGATGGCAAGGACATTTCGTCCTATTCTGATCTGACAGCCGTACTGAACAAGAAGTCCATCGGCGATACGATCGACCTGACAATTGAACGCAGCAGCAAATCGATGGATATCACTGTCACCTTGACTGGTGCAGTAGAAACAACGAAGACAAGCAATACTTCCTCTATAGGCTGAAGAGAAGCAGGATTAAAATCCTGCTCTTTTTTTTTGGCTTCTGTTAAGATTGATGTATATGAAAGAGAACCTTTTTTCCGGAATGTATCGCAATGTATTGATCGCTATGTGCGGACTGTCCTGCTGTGCCTATGGCATCATTGCCAACAGCGGCGGTGTCTTTTTCACTCCGATTGCAGAGACCTTCGGTGTCGGCAAAGGCGCTGTATCACTGACTTTAACGATCTCCGGCATTGCGACTGCCGTCGGCGGCCTGCTGGTGCCGAAGATCCTAAAGGAAAGTTCCTGGCGGAAGATCATTCTGATTGCTTCCGTTTTGATCTTGATCTCTACTTTGGCCATGGCCTATGCCGATGCTTTGTGGATCCTGTATCTCGCCAATGGCATCCGCGGCTTCGGTGCAGGCCTGATCTCCTATGTCACGATCTCGATCTTCATCAATCAATGGTTCTATGCCAAGCATGGCTTTGTCACCAGCCTGACCATGAGCTTCTCCGGCATTTCCGGTGCGCTCCTGTCGCCGATCTTTACGGGACTGATCCAGAGCCTGGGCTGGCGCAGCACCTATCTGATCTCTATGATCTTCATCGTTCTCTTTCTGCTGCCGGCGATCATTCTCCCCTTTTCTTTTCATCCAGAGTCTCTGCAGATAAAAGCCTATGGGGCAGAGATAAAAAAAGGAACAGCTGTTTCAGCGGAAGAAAACAATGATCCTCATCTTCTGCCGTTCCTTCTGCTGTGCCTTGTTTCCATCGCTTCCAATTCCTACGTCGGTATTGTACAGCACCTGCCTTCCTATGCCATTGCGATTGGAAATACCGCCGAAGCTGGCGCCTTGATGCTTTCCTTGGCCTTGATCGGCAACATTGTCTCCAAGCTCCTGGCGGGCACTTTAGCCGATATCATTGGGACGAAGAACGCTTTATGGATCTTATCTGTCATCTGTCTGTTTGCCATCCTGCTGCTGTTCTGCACGCAGAACATCCTATTCCTATACTTAGGAGCACTGCTGATGGGATGCGGCTATGGCATTGGGGCGGTCGGCATTACGCTGATGACAAAATCATTATTCGGCCTGACTGGGTTTGTCAGGATCTATCCGATCGTTTCTTTCCTGGCCAGCATTTCTTTCTCAGCCGCTACGGCATTGATTGGCTGGCTGTTCGACCTGACCGGGAGCTACCTGATTTCTTTCGAGATCGGAGCTGTCTTATGTGCTCTGATCTTCTTGGCCATCGCTCTTGCCTATCAGGGACAAAAAAAGCAAAAGGCATAGACCTTCTGCTTATTTCATCGATCTGCTGGCTATGAGATCTGCACCGGTGCCGAGGAAATCATGAACGATCACATCATTGACATGGATCGGTGCTTTGACATCCAGTTTTCTGATCTCGGCCATTGCTTTGTCGCAGAGATCTAAAGGGATCTCACGATTGGTAATGACTGGCAGGACCCGCAGCGGTGCATTCTCGATCTTCACCGTTGAAGTCAATACGCGCATCGGCCGGATAGTTTCCTGGGCCGCATAGTTCTTTCCTTTTTCACATGTATATCCTTTGATATCAATGACTTTGCCCTGGTCGACTGTAACGGTAATATTGCACCCCTTCGGACAGTTGACACATACAAGCGTCTTTGTTTCCATCATGCATTCTCCTTTACTTCAATCATCAGGTCTTCCTGGATCCCTTCCAGCTGCTTCCCAGCTAAGATCACATTTTCCATTTCTGATGGGATCAGGTGATCTTTTTCTATCGTGCGAATGATCTGACTGCCGGATCTGACAATGATCTTGGAAGCATGGAGCGGCTTTCTGACCCGGAAATAGAATTCAATCGTCGGCGGCAGATTTGATGGATGCAGGATGCCAGGCACAACATAGCCGACATTCTCACCGGCTGCCGTATGAATTGTACGGCCTATGGAAGCCCCATGAAGAATATAGCGGGCAGCGCCTTCGCCTGCCTTGTTTCCCTGATGGGCCGCAAAGTCTGCCAGATCATGGACATGAAGGCCATTGCCAGCCGCAAAGATTCCGTCAATGCTTGTCATATAATTCTCATCGACGACCGGTCCTTTGGTATGCGGATCCATTTGGATCCCAGCCGCATCTCCTAAATGATTCTCTGGGATCAGGCCAACGCTCAGCAGCAGCGTATCGACATCAAAGCTTTTTTCCGTACCGGGGATCGGATGACGGTCTTTATCGACCTGGGCAATCTCGATCTTCTCCAGTCGATCATGGCCGGTAATATGGGTCACAGTATGGGACAGATACAGCGGAATATTGAAGTCCTCTAAGCACTGCTTCATATTGCGCGGCAGCCCATTGGAATACGGCATCAGCTCCGCCACGCCCAATACTTTCGCACCTTCAAGAGTCATTCTTCTGGCCATGATCAAGCCGATATCGCCTGAACCGAGGATAAAGACGCGTTTGCCGACTAAGTAGCCGTCCATGTTCAGATATCTCTGTGCCTGACCTGCCGTATAGATGCCAGCCGGTCTTTCACCTGGGATCTCTACCGCACCTCTGCTTCTTTCATAGCAGCCGACCGCAAGAATGATCGCATCAGCTGATATTGTGACATAGCCCTCCTGCGGATTGACATACTCGACGGTCTTATCCGGATTGACTTTGGTTACCATGGTCCCATGTTTCAGGCGCACACCAAGCTTAGCTGTCTGATCTTCAAAGCGTTCAGCAAAGGCTGGACCGGACAGCTGTTCATGGAATGTCGTCAAGCCAAAGCCATTATGTATGCATTGATTCAGAATACCGCCCGGTTCATCATCCTTTTCCAGGATCAGGACATCCTGAATGCCAGACTGCTTCAATGAGATGGCTGCTGCCAGTCCGGCACATCCGCTGCCAATCACAATTGCCTGTACGTGTTCCATATCAGCGATTCTCCTTTGCCAAGATCTTTGAATCTCTGCTGTCCAAGACAACATCCAATTCTGATTCATGAAGCTCTCTTGCTAAAATTGCCACGACCCGCGGTTCACAGAAGCCTCCCTGGCATCTTCCCATGCCAGGACGCACTCTCTTTTTCACGCCTTTGACACTGCGGGCACCGCATACGGCATGGATGCAGTCCACGATCTCCCCTTCACTGATCTGTTCACAGCGGCAGATGATCCTGCCGTACATCGGATTCTCTTTGATCTTGGCTTCTCTTTCGGCCGGCGACAGCTCGCTCATCACAAGCGGTCTTTTTCTCGTCATCACAGCCTTATCATTGATCTTCAGATCCAGCTTTCCTTTCAGCAGGTCCTGAACAACATATTCCGCAACGGCTGGCGCACTGGCCAGTCCCGGCGATTCGATCGAGGCCACATTGATAAAGTTCTGGGCATCCTTCGCTTCTTCAATGATGAAATCACTGGAGGAAGAACTTGGCCGCAGTCCGGCAAAATTGCGGATCGATCTGTTCAATGGAACATTCTTCATGATCTTGGAAGCATTGGCCTTGACGTAGTCCAATCCCTGAAAGGTTGATCCCGTATCCGTCGTAGATGCAACATAGTCACTGTTCGGACCGATCAAAGTGTTGCCATAGACTGTCGGCACTGCCAATACGCCCTTGCCTTTGGCCGAAGGAACTGGGAAGATCACATGCTTTACATAATGCACCGCATTGTCGATCACATAGTATTCGCCTTTGCGCGGCTTCATAGAAAAGTTTGGATGTTCGCTCACCATGCGGTAGATCTGATCGGCACATACCCCGGCAGCGTTGATCACGATCTTTGTTTCAAAGTCCTTCTTATCGGTATGTACGGTATACATGCCAGCATGATGTTCGATCGCCTGCACAGGGGCATTCAGCACCAGTTCCGTCCCATTGTTTACCGCGACCTGGGCGCAGGCAATCGCTGCTTCCCATGGATAGATGACAGCCGTTGTTGGAAAGCTCAGTACTTTCGTCACCTGTTCATTGAGATTCGGTTCTTCTTTTCTTGCCTCATCCCCGCTTAAAAAAGCATATGAGATCTTTCTTTTTTCTGCCCGTTCTTTCAGGACATCCAGATGTTCCTCTTCTTCTTTTCCGCAGGCAGCGATATACGCACCGACTGTTGTATAGCGGCAGCCAAGATCTTGGCAGAGCTGCGGATACATCTGCGCCCCTCTGACATTCATCTTTGCCTTCATCGTATTGTCTTCCGGATCATATCCCGTATGGACAATGGCTGAATTGGCCATTGTTGCGCCATCCGCAATATCATTTTCTTTATCGATCAAAGCAACCTTCAGCTGATACTGGGACAGATCCCGCGCGATCATTGTGCCGGTGATCCCTGCCCCGATAATGACAGCATCATACATATGCATTTCCTCTTTTCTGTAAGCGCTAACACGTTGTCTTTATTATACCGTACTTCCAGCCGCTCCGCAGGCGATCTGCCGGTTTTGAGATAGACAATCTGCCTGAAATGTTAAAAAAAGAGAAGCGTCATTGCTGCTTCTCTTTCGTTGATGAAGTATCTGCGGTCGGTGCCGGTGCAGCTGCCGGGACAGATGAAGCAGTGGGAACTGCCGTCTGTTCTGCCGGTGCTTCTGAAGCAGGTGCCGGACAAGATGTTTCTGATGCGGCCGGTGCGGAAGCTGCAGCAGATGCAGCAGCCTGAGATGTTTCCTGTGAAGAAGGATTCAGCACTTGAGCATCAAAGCTCTGATTGTTCAATGGATTGACCGTATATAAAGTCGTCAGCGGTCCGATGATCTCCGGGATCGCCTGCAGCGGCTGCGGCCGGTCGTCCACTGTGATATAGGCATGCGTGCGGATATACGTGAACAATGCCCTAAGGCCCGTCTCGGACAGATGCAGCCCATCATTGGCCATATAGCCGAGCTTCGCATACTTGGTATTCTCATCGATCAGCGTTTCATAAGAATTGAGATACTTCCAATGATTCTGCCCGCACATTTCCATGACTGCCTGATTGTAGAGCTCGATCTGCGCA
The DNA here is from genome assembly GCA_012516665.1 of Erysipelotrichaceae bacterium. Classification (GTDB taxonomy): domain Bacteria; phylum Bacillota_I; class Bacilli_A; order Erysipelotrichales; family Erysipelotrichaceae; genus Bulleidia. Next base: position 14,613 of record JAAYWN010000083.1, on the reverse strand, counting down.
ATGGTCACCTTTGGATAGTCATTGGCACTGGCAATCGGAGGAATACTGTTGACGATCAGATCAGCCGATGGATAGGCCTCCTGGATCTTTTTCAGCTGTTTTGCATACTCGGTGATAAAGCTCGTTGGATCGGTCGTTTTTCCATCCAGATTGTTAGTGCCAAAAGTAATGATGATCCTTTCCGGCTGCAGGATCGGTACGGCATCCGTCATTGTAAAGGTGCCCGAAGAAAGCTGTTCGCATTCCAAGGTATCAATAGCTTGGATGCCCATACCGACGACCGCGATCGTATTCTGTGTGCTCGTATATGTTTTGCCATCTTCATCATTAAAGGACATGAAACGAACGGTATTGGAATCGCCTAAGAACAAGGTGCTGTCAAGATAGCTGCGGCCGCCATCACTGCTCAAAGGAAGCACCGTCTGGACCTCAGTGGGCAAAGCATCGCCAGAAGCAGAAGAAGTATCAGATGCACTGTCGGCAGTTTGGCTGCCGGACAGCAGCAGATCGATGCCAAAGAGCACACTGATCGTCATGCATGCAATAAAGAGCATGCACAGGATCATGATCAATGCACGCTGCCATTTTTTTTCAAATGACTGCAGCCAAGGCTTCCGCCCTTCGTTCTTTTTTTTCATCATGCCTATTTTACACTATTTCCCAAGAATCAAAAATAGGAAGAGCCAAGCCCTTCCTATACGGATTCATCTTCAGCCGCCGCAAAGCGCTTTACCGCTGCCAAGAAATTTCCTTGGATCAGATACTCCAGCTTTGCAACGATCTTCTTCGGATCTTCTTTCATCCCATCATCCAGCCATGTCATGACCAGTCCGGCATAGCCGAATTTATAAAAGTCTGCGATGAATTCCTGATCTTCTTCAGCAATGCGGTATCCCTTGGATACTTCAGCAACAACTGGCTTCAGCAGATCATAAGACAGCTTCAGCAGCATCGTCACTAAATATTCCTTGATGCGGGAATGATAGGTCTTCAGGACGAACGATCTGTTCTCCAGCATAATATTGCACATATCAAGCATGCCTTCCTGCCAGGTACTGTATGTTTTATGCGATCCGATAGCTTCCTGTGCTGTCGTCAGATACATCCAATCGATCAGATCATAGATATCCCGAAAATGATAGTAAAAGGTCTGACGGTTGACACCGCAGTCATTCGTAAGATCGGAGATCGTGATCTTATCAATTGGTTTCACCGCCAGGATTTTTTTTAAGGAATCGCCCAACGCTCTCTTCGTATGATCTGACATATGTTCCTCTCGTCTTATCATAGCTTAAAAACAGATGCGAGAAAAGCTATTGCTGAAATAGATCGGCATAGTGCCGGATTGCATCTGCCACCCCATCATGATCGACATCTTCCGTCACATAGGATGCACATTTCTTCAGTTCTTCAGTACCATTTCCCATAGCTACTGAAATGGATGCATGTTTCAGCATTTCTATATCATTGCCGCCATCGCCGAAAGCCATTGTCTCGTCTTTAAAAAAGCCGCAGCGCTCAGCAAACAGATCCATGCCTAATACCTTGGTGCCGCCTAACGGTGAGATATCGCAGAAAGTCGGATACCATCTTGCACTGGTGCAATGCTTCATCTTTGCCAGCAGTTCTGTTTCTTCTTCGGCATTGACAAAAGCCTGGATCTGGTAGACCGGAACATCTCTGACATGGCTCACATCGCCTGCCGGCTGCCCATCATTCTTGGTAATGCGATGGAGCTCTTCTACTCTTTCATCACGATAGTTATATACTTTCCCCTGCTCTGTCGTAAAACCGCATGGAAATGTCTTTTTGTTCAATTCTCCTAAAAGCACATCAATGTCTTCGGCAGGGATCGTATTGCTGTAGATCACTTCTTTTTCTTTGGTAAAGCAATACTGTCCATTCAGCGTAATATAACCATCGAGATCAATGCCATTCAATACCTTCAGGCCATCTTTCCCGCGGCCTGTCGCCACGCAGAGATAGATGCCCTTTTCTTTCAGTTCATGCAGGATATGCTTTGTGCTGTCTGGGATCTGATGTGTTTTAAATGAGACAAGTGTCCCGTCAATATCGAAAAAAACTGCTTTGATCATAGATCTGTTTCTCCTCAGTCCGGATTTTTATAGTTTGCACCAATGATCTTATGCGGCGCATACAGTTCTTCAAGATACGCAATATCTTCATCGCTCAGCGTCAGATCGACAGCGCCAGCCGCATCATCCAGATATTTGGTCTTGGTAATGCCGACGATCGGTGAAGTAATGCCTTTGGCATACATCCATGCCAAAGCGATCCGCGTCATGGTCGTATGGTACTTCTCAGCCAGTTCATGGACCCGCAGTACGATCGGATAGTCTTCATCTTCCGTACTGTCATATTTGCGATGGGCTACTTTATCCGTCTTGGAACGCAGGGTATCTGTGCTCCATGATAAACGGCTCAGTCTGCCGGCAGCCAATACACTGTATGGCATCAGTCCAACATTCATCTCACGGCAGAGCGGCATCATTTCTCTTTCATCTTCACGATAGAGAAGATTGTAATGATTCTCCATGGCACAGAATTGTGCCCAGCCATGATCCTTAGCTGCGATCTGCATATCATGGAACTGATAGCCGAACATAGCCGAAGCACCAATGGCCCGAACTTTGCCTTCGATGATCAGTTCATTCAAGGCTTCCATTGTCTCTTCGATCGGTGTTGCATAATCAAAACGATGAATGATATACAGATCCAGATAATCTGTACCTAAGCGCGTCAAAGTCCCTTCAATCTCACGATGGATTGCCTTGGCTGACAGATGTCCTTCATTGAAGAATACTTTGGAAGCAATGATGACTTTATCTCTTGCAACATGTTTCTTCAGTGCTCTGCCTAAATACTCTTCACTTGTACCGGCCGAATATTGATTTGCCGTATCAAAGAAGTTTATGCCGAGATCCAGAGCATGCGCAATGACTTCTTCGCTCTTGTCTTCATCCAAGGTCCAGTCATGCATCGTCCCTGCTTTGCCAAAGCTCATACAGCCAATGCACAGCTTTGATACTTCAAGATTGCTGTTTCCTAATTTTGCGTATTTCATATACTCTCTTCTTTCCTATCCATTATAAATCTCAAACGAAAAGAAAAGATACGATTGCTCGTATCTTAGTCTGCATATTTATGCAAAGCTTCTCTGACTGCTCCTTTGCCCTTCAGCATTTCCATGAACATCTTCAGGACTTCGTCTGCTAAGCCGGCTTCTTCAAGATCAACACCGAAGATCTGCTTGTTCTTCAGCAATGGCATCAGTTCTTTGCGGATCTCTTCAGCATTGACAGAGCCAAGCTTCAGTGTGTCCGTATATGCCTTCAGTGAATTGATCAGCGGATCTGGGGACAGTTCAAACTCATTTCCTTCATCATTCACGCCCATCAGATATCTCAGCCAGGCAGCGAAAACAAACGGAATACCGACAAGTGTCTTCACCTGCAATGTATCAGACGCAAGATATGCTTTGATTGTTTCACCATAGCGGATAGACAGCTTCTGGGATGTATCAGTAGCAATTCTCTGCGGCGTATCAGGCATAAATGGATTTGGCACTCTAACGTTGATGACGGTATCGATGAATTCTTTCGGATTCAGGATCTTTGGGTCAGTTACGACAGGAAGGCCTTCAGTATAGCCGATTTTCTTGATCAGGTGCACCAAATCCTCATCCTTCATTTCTTCCGAGATCTTCGTATATCCCAAGAGGCAGCCAAGAACGGCGAGGGCGGTATGCAATGGGTTCAGACATGTGCATACCTTCATCCGTTCTACCTGGTTGACCGTCCTGCGGTCAGTAAATAGGAAACCGGCATCTTCTAAATGCGGTCTGCCATTCGGGAAATCATCTTCAATGACGAGATATTCAGTCTCTTCAGAATTGACAAATGGAGCCACATACGTCTTGCGGGAAGTGATGATCGGGTCTAAGCCTTCGATCTCATCCTTTTTCAGCATTGCTTCGACACTGACATCCGGCCGCGGCGTGATCTTATCGATCATGGTCCACGGATAGGATACCTTGTGCGAAGTCAATGCATATGCGGCAAAGCCTTTATCCACAAAGCCCTTGCATGCCCAGGCATCAACATATCTTTGGACGGCGCCATAGAGCTTCTCGCCATTGTGCGAACAGTTATCCATGGATACAAGCGCCAATGGATACTGGCCCGCCAGATATCTTTCATACAGCAGAGCTGTCAAGCGGCCGATATAGGAAGCAGCGTGAGCAGGTCCTTCATTAAAGTCTGCTGCTACTGCCGGAAGTGTATTGCCCTTGCCATCGACCAAACTGTATCCTTTTTCGGTAATCGTAAAGGTGACCATCTGCAGGGACGGTGCTCTGAAGATCTCCTTCATGCGGCCGAACTCTTTTTCATCCTGAGCATCCATGATGCAGGATTCTGCAATGGAACCGATGACCGTCTTTTCAATCGTGCCGTTGGCCTTCAGGGTAACAAGGATCGAATAGTTGTCATGCGGACGATACATCTTATTGACGATCTCAAAATCAAAGCCATCCGCAACAATGATGCCTGCTTTGGACTTGCCTTCATTCAGCATCTTCTGTGCCGCATTGGCTTGGAAAGCACGGAAGATATTGCCGGCGCCTAAATGGAGCCACACCGGATTCTTCTTTGTCTCAGCAATCATGGCCTCACGGTCATACTGCGGCAGAGCATAGCCCCTGTCTGACCATTCTTTTGTATTTTTCAATCCTTCAGTATTCAGTTTCATCTTTACTTTCTCTTTTCTTCTTTTTCAATTGCTTCCCATAGACCGCACAAGTATGCAGAACCAAGCGCACGGTCATATAGACCATAGCCAGGCATCGCTACCTCATCCCAGATCATTCTGCCGTGATCCGGTCTGATCGGACCGTCAAAGCCGATGTCATGCAGCGCGCGCATGATCTCGAACATATCGAAGGTACCATCTTCTGAGAGATGGGCAGCTTCTTCAAAGTCGCTTGGACTGTTGAACTTCAGATTTCTGACATGAGCGAAGTGGATCCTTCCCTTCAGGGAACGGATCATATCCGGCAGATCATTGCCAAGATTTGTGCCATAGGATCCCGAGCAGAACGTGACGCCATTGTGCGGATCATCTACAGCTTTCATTAAGCGCAGGATATTTTCTTTGTTGATGATGATGCGCGGCAGCTTGAAGACAGACCAGGCCGGATCATCCGGATGGATGGCCATATTGATATTGTATTTATCACATACCGGCATGATCGCCTTTAAGAAATAGACTAGGTTTGCAAAGAGCTGTTCTGTGTCAATTGACTGATACATCGCAAAGAGCTCTTTGACATGTGCCATTCTTTCTGGTTCCCAGCCGGGCATGACCGTACCGTTCATATCGCCGGAAATAGAAGCGAACATCTTATCCGGATCCATGGCATCGATCGCTGCCTGGTTATATGCCAGCACCGTTGAGCCATCTGCTCTGCGGCGGGCAAGTTCTGTTCTTGTCCAGTCGAAGACCGGCATGAAGTTATAGCAGACCATATGGATGTCTTCTTTGCCCAGATTCTCCAAGGTCTCAATATATGCTGCGATATCTTTATCACGATCTGCGCTGCCTGTCTTGATGGCGTCCGATACATTGACGGATTCAATACCGGCAATATGCAGACCCGCATCTTCTACTTCCTTCTTCAAGGCATGGATCTCATCCTGATGCCATACTTCTCCCGGCATCTTGTCATACAGCATTGTGATGATGCCTGTAACATAGCGGATCTGTTTGATCTGCTTCAGGGTGACCGTATCATGCCCCGTACCATACCAGCGAAACGTCATTTCCATTGTCATAACATGCGCTCCTTTTCTTACTGCCCTTATTGTGATTCTGCTCAAAAGAAAACCAAATTGTCAGAATTGTTGCACACATTGCAAATCTTGCGTTTTTGATTATACTGTTCCTATGAAACAGGAATTGCGATCTGCCTTCAATACACGTCAGTACATGCTGGCCCGTGACTTTGAGATCTACTACTACAGCGATCTCCACTTTCAGGCCGTTAAGGGCCATGCCCATGACTACTATGAGTTTTATCTTTTCTTAGAGGGAAACGTCACGATGGTCATCAATCAGAAGAAATATCCCCTGCAGTACGGCGATATGATCCTGGTCCCGCCTGGCATCAGTCATTATGCCATCATTCCAGATTCCAATATTCCCTACCGGCGCTTTATCTTCTGGCTCTCACAGGACTATGCCGCTTCCCTGCTGAAACAATCTCCCGACTACGTCTATCTGATGCAGCAGGCTGCCAGTACCTCCCATTATCTCTATCACTTCGCTCCTGAGCAGTTCAACTCGGTACAGAATAAGATCCTGAAGCTGCTGGAAGAAACGCACGCGGACCGATACGGCAGATCGGCTGCCATTCCGTTAGATGTCAATGATCTGATCCTTTCATTGAATCGGATCGTCTATGAAGATCAGCATCCAAGTACTTTCCAGGACCCGGATCTTCTGCCGGATGTTTCGCAGTACATTGAAAATCATTTGGAAGAAGAGCTCTCCCTGGATTCTTTGGCAGAACAGTTCTTTGTCTCCAAGTACTACGTATCTCATCTGTTCAAAAGAACATACGGCATTTCCATTCACCAGTACATCATGAAAAAAAGACTGAATGCCTGCCGCAATGCAATGCTGGCAGGAAAGCAGCCTTCACAGGTATTTCTTGCATACGGCATCCGTGACTATTCTTCTTTCTTCCGTGCTTTTAAGAAAGAATACGGCATGTCGCCAAAAGAATATCAGGATGTGTATTTAAAAGATCCAGATCGTCATTGACCTTTTCTGATCAGCAGAACAGAAAGATCATTGAGGTTGGTCCCGGTCGGTCCGGTCATGAGCAGACCATGGCATTTTTTCAAAGCATGATAGGAGTCATGTGCCAAGAGCTTTTCTGACAAAGATATTCCTTGCCGGCAAAGTTCTTTTTCAGTGTTTCCATTCACGATACCGCCGGCCGCATCGGTCGGTCCATCCGTACCATCGCTGCCAAGCGAAAAGAAACAGACATCCGCAAGACCAGAGATCTCTTTGGCACAGGCAAGCGCCATCTCCTGATTTCTGCCGCCCAGCCCATGGCCCGTGACATGCACAACGGTCTCGCCGCCGGCGATCAGCGCAATGTTTTTATTTTCTGATCGATATTCTTTTGCCATGCGGCCAATAGCAGTTCCTGCGTCTTTTGCTTCACAGCAGAGCGCATCATTGATGATCTCGGCGTGATACCCCCGTGCTTCACAGGTCCTTTTCGCATCAAGACAAAGGCTCTTCACACTGCCGATCACCCTTATTTCTGCATTTCCAATCACTTTCGGTGTCTCTTTTTCCAGTTCCAGTCTCACATTATCCGATATCAATATTTGATACTTCTGCAGGATCTCTTCGGCATTCATGCATGTGGAAGGATCGGGCGAGATTGGACCGGAAGCGATAGCTGACGGATCATTGCCCAGAACATCTGACAGTGCAATGCCGATGACTTCTGCCGGCGCACAGAGCTTGGCGAACCTGCCGCCCTTTACATGCGACAGATGCTTTCGAACTGTATTGATCTCATGGATATCCGCACCGCTCTTCAGCAATTGTTCTGTGATCGCATTGTATTCTGCTAAGGGCACTGCCGGACTTTCAAACAAGGCACTGCCGCCGCCGGAGATCAAGACCAGCACAGTATCTTTTTCCTTCAATCCTTGTACCATTGCCATGGCTTTTTCACTGGCCGCAAGACCATTTTCATCCGTGATCGGATGCCCTGCTTCATAGCATGCAAAGCCTGGGATCATTCCTTTGACATGACCGTACTTTGTGATGCAGATACCTGCAGAGATCCGTTCGCCCAAGACTTTCTGGGCCGCATCTGCCATGGCATAAGCGGCTTTGCCTATACTGAGCACATAGATCTTTCCCATATCGAAAGATATTTTCTGCAGAGCCTGCTGGACGGCTGGGCCCGGCATCGCTGTTTTTAATGCATGGTCTATGATGGCATATGCATCTGCTTGGATCTGTTCCATATCTCTTCCCTTTCAAAAACGGCAGGATTCTTCCTGCCGCTGTTCTTACTTCTTTGCTTTATATACGTAGTCGCCATCAATCGACGCTGTTTCTGCCCCGAAGAGATAGAACTTTCCATCTCGAATATCATTGAATAAGAAGGTATCGCGATCTGCCGGCACATTGTATTCCTGCAGATTCTGTACCGTCAGATTGATATGATCCATCAGTTCGCATGTGCCTGCTTCCGGCAGGACCATCAGGAATCTTAATGGATACTCGTCATCATCGGAAACAATATGGATCGCCAGCTGCTTCTTATGATTCTTCAGTTCCTTGATCTTCATCGTGAACATGGACTGGTGAGCCAATGCACTGGTCAGGAAGTTCTCTGCGGTATGGCGATGGATCACATAGGTCTTCTTTTGATAGGCAGTATACGGAAGCACTGCCGCAATGCTGTCTTCGATATTCTTCTGTACCTGGAGGTCACCATAGCTGCTGCTCTTTGCGATACGTTCGGCAATCGCATACTGTGCCTGCAGATAGTAGGCATAAGCTTCATCTGAGTCTGCTCTGCCATCAATGCCGAAGCGATAGAGATTGCCGATACGGTAAGCTACATCCGCAAAGACAGAATCATAGCTGCCGCGGCAGAAGCCATCCAAGGATTCATCATACAGATCCCACAGCAGACGGGAAGCAGTTTCTTCGTTCCTGCCGACACCGTATCCATTGAGGAACATATCCGACAGCTTATAGCGCGACTGCAGCACACCGCCGGCCGCACCGATGGAAAAGTACTTGAAGGCCTGCGCATACTGCGGCTTGCCTTTGTTGGTACGTCCATAGTAGTAAATATAGCCGATTGTATTGGCAATGCTTGGATCCGGCTGTTCCTTGAATACTTTCAAGAGACAGTCCAGGCATGTCTTATAATCTGTTTTATATACACCGTTGCCATCGCCATAGCAGGCATAGCCCTTGATCTCCAATGCGGTCAGGTCCTTCTTCGCACAAAGATCTTCCAAAGCATTCTTCCATGCCTTCTGCAGTTCTTTCGGCTGTTCTGCGATTGCACCGCTGCCATCCCAGAAGCAGATCAGATCCAGCTCTTCATTATCATTCAGAATACGCTTAGATGCTGTTTTTTTCTTGTTTGCATGATATCTGCGCAGATCATCTTCCGCGTGCTTCAGATCATAATCACCCTCATAGTTCAAAGCTTCTTCCAGCTGATTCCATACATCCGCAAAGATCGTATCATCATTCGGAAGTCCATCTTCACTGCCCGTATTTCCTTTATCCATGACATCGTCGATCTTCGCTTCTTCATTCAGCTGATATGCCAGCAGGTTGTACCAATCTTCAAACTCTGTCCGATCTTTCTTGCTGTAGACTTTGATTGCCGCTTCCAGATCATCCAATGTCATCTGATAAGAAGCATGACATATGATCTTCTTCTCACGGATGCCCTTCTTTAATGCATCCAGTGTCAGTTCTCCACGGCATACCTTTTTCAGCTGTCCCTGCTTCAGTTCAACGGCAGGTACTGCAGATAAAAGAGCGAGAGGAATATCTTTCATTTCACAGTTATCTTCATCCTCTTCAATGGTACGGATCTTTGCATTCTTTCCCTTTGTATCAAAAAGCGTTGCATACTTTGTCTCTTTGCCATCTTTGTATGATACTAGATCAAACTGTCCCAACTTGTTCATGAAAGCCTCCTTAGACTCTTCAAACTCATCTGAAACTATTCTAACAAAGATTTATGCTTTTGTTCTGTATTTAGTCAAAGAAAGAGGGACTTCTGCAGTCCCTCAAAACTATATTTGCGTTTATTGTACAAAAGTTCTCAGTTTAGAAGCATATTCATCAAAGTTGATATTGTTGATTTTTGAAAGCATGTTTACTTCAGCAGCATCAAATTCAGGATGGAAAGCACCGGCAATAGCTGTGGAAATTGCCCCAATTGTATCAGAGTCGCCGCTTAGGTTGGCAGATAAACGCGCTGTCTCAGCTGGCATACACTTTGCTTCGGCAAGTACCGCATAAACCGCAGGAATTGTTTCAATCGTTTCCATGCCAGTGCCAAAGAGATGTTCCAGATCTGCATTGAAATCCGTATTTGATTCTGTTTTCAAGAGCTCTTTCACAGCCGAAATCCTTCTCTCAAGAGAAGCACAAGGAAGCGGATTTCCTCTTTTCATTCCCTCTTTCATTAGAATATATGCGACATCGATCATGCCATGAAAGCTTTCTCCATTGCGAATGGCATAGCTGACACAGCCAGCTGCAAAGCAGGCACCGGCGATAGCAATATTCGTATGATGTGTCGGCATGCATAGACTTTCCACTTTATCTACAAACATTTTTTTATCACGATAATCATAGATCATGCCAATAGGACTGACTTTCATAACGGCTCCATTAGTAGTGCCGTACTTTCCTGCTTCTTGAATCGGTGTTCCCTTCTGAATCGCCTGAAGAGCTTTGGCAGTGCTTGGTCCAATAATATAGGGATTGATAGCTGCATTGCCCTGAATCCATTTTTCAAGTTTAGCAATGTATGCTTCTGTTTTGAACTGTCCCTCATTTTCGATGATGGTATCACAGACTAATAGTGTATTGATCGTATCATCTGTTACTGTTCCGGCACAGAAACTGCGGCCAAAAAAGTCATACTTTGAGGATGGTTCAAATGTTTTTATACCATCCGGAAATGCCTGATGCAGTGTACTTCTGGTCATCATTTCTGTCGGCATGCCCATTGCATCACCATAGGCACAGCCAATCAAAGCACCTTTAATTCGCTGATAAATACCATCTTCTGCCATGTCTACTCCTTTGCAACAGCAATTTTTCCCGGCACTGTTTCCGGTACGACTGTGACCAGCAATTTATCCTTATAATCAACTGTACCGATATGCAGTTTCATCACATCTAAGTATTCTTTGGAATTTGTAATCACAACTGCTGTTTCAGGATCAATGTTATTTTTCTTCATTTCTTCAATATCAAATGTAATAACTGTTTCTCCTGTCTTTACAGAATCTCCCTGCTTCTTTAGTTTTTTAAACATTCCTTCCGGCAGATTATATGTATCTTTGCCAACATGGATCAGGACTTCAGCACCCGCAGTACTTGTGATGCCAATAGCATGACCGGTTGGAAACAAAGCAGTGACAATACCATCGCATGGAGCGACAATTTTTCCTTCCGCAGGAACAATGCAGATACCCTGGCCTAACTGACCGGCTGAGAATGCTTTATCTCCCATTTCCGAAAGTTCTTTTACTTCACCCTTCATTGGAGAATAGATAATTTCCTTGCGACGCTGTGTTAGATCTGCAGTAGCAATATCATCCTCATTCTTACCATCTTCACCTGGCTTATAAGAGAACCATGTCAGACAGAAAGTAACAGCCATCGCAGCAGCACATGCAGCAATGCACCAGATCATGCCTGCAAAGCTTCCTGTTGTTGGATTCACAAAGGACATAATACCTGTAACGCCCATTGAAATTGCATACATCGGTGAATTGGACAGTACTAAGATCAAGCCGCCGACAAGACCGCCTACCATGCAGAAGCCAAACCGTTTCTTTACTGGCAATGTAACGCCATAAATTGAAGGCTCTATGATGCAGAAACATGCCGATAAGAAAGCAGGAAGTGAAATGTTCTTCATCTTATTGCTCTTTGTTCTTAAGAAGACAGCCAAGCAGGCTGCCATGTGGGTAAAGCTTGCTGGGAAAATAGCTGCCACGATCAATGAATTGGCATTGGCTGCAAATTCAATCAATCCCAAAGTGATCAATGGCCAATGCAATCCAAAAATGACCAATGGCTGATAGATCAAAGTAATCACTGCAAAAGCAAGAAGCTTCGACTTAGCAATTAAGAAGTTCAATCCAGCTGACAGACCATTCTGAAGAATCATAGATACTGGTCCAATGATCAGAATACCGACAATGGATCCAATTAAAATTGTCAGGAATGGAACCATAAACTGTTTCAATACAGATGGAATATGCTTTTTAAACACTCTTTCAAGTTTAGATGCAAACCATGTAATCAGCATGATTGGAATCAGCGTCGAAGTATATCCGGTTGTTGGGAAAATGATTGGCAGGCCGAAGAATGTTTTATAAACTGGCATGACAAATGGTGTACCTGCAAATACTGTCATCAGTACATCACCGGCATTCATTGATTCAGCGATGCTTGGAAAGATTAGTACAGCCCCTAAGATCATCCCTACAAATGGATCCATACCAAAGGCTTTTGCACTCGTGTAACCTAAAATTACTGGGAAGAATGTTAAACATGCACTGCCAATTGCATTCAATAGAATATTAGTTCCTGATCCTGTTTGTATTGCTCCTGTAGCAAGCAATACAGAATTCAGCCCTGCAATAATACCGCACGCACACAATACGCCTAATGAAGGTACGACGATTCTTGTAATCAATGCCGCAAAGCGATTCACTGCATTGCCCTTTTTCTTTTCTTCCTTCTGGTCAGATGACGTTTTGCCGGTCTGCCGAATGATTTCTTCATAGACATCTCCGACTTGTGTGCCAATGATCACCTGAAGTTTTCCTTCAGCAATCTGACTTGAAATAATATCTTTATTTGCATCTAAAGCATTTCGATCTGCTTTTGCATCATCATACAATTTGATGCGCAGTCTGGTCATACAATGACTGATGTTTTCAATATTATCTTCACCACCGACTTTTTCGATGATAAAAGAAGCTAGCTTTTCATAACTGCTCATATATCCTCCTCGTTATTTGTTAAATATCGCTCTTTGAATATGAATTACCAAATAAAGCAATTCTTCACTTCCAATATCTACATCAAATCTTCCTTTTACGAATCCTTTGATATTGATCGCACATAGATAGGAATCGCTGTAGGTTGTTTTCATCATCTGCAGTAAGTTTTCATCGCTCTTATCATTTTTAAAAGTCGAATGACTTACAATTCTCTGCGAGAAATATCTTAGATGATTGATAAAACGATAGTATGTAAGACTGCCTTCATTGATTTCTGTGTTGAAGTAACCACGCACAATATCCAGTATCTGTTCAATAATCTTTGTGGATTGCTCAATCTTATCTGTACCAATTGCATTTTCTGTTTCTGCATTCACAATATGAAGAGCAATAAATCCTGCTTCATCATCTGCAAGAGCAACGCCAGTTTCACCATGGATGATCTCAATTCCTTTTTTTCCAAGCTCATATTCATCAGGGTAAAATTTCATAATATCAAACAGCAGACTGTTATGTACCTGAATGCCCTTTTCATAATTCTTCAATGCATAATGAATATGATCACTTAAAGATACATAGATACTATCGCTGACTGGTCGTCCTAAACTCATCTTGATATTATTCACTATCTTGCCAACAACTGCGATTTCCTCCATTGGAAGCGATACAAGTATTTCTTGAAACTTTGTGTTCAGCTGCTGTGAAGATAAGCAAAATGTTTTCTGAATCTTAGCAGGATTCACAGGGTCACCGGTTTTTTTATTATATGCAACGCCCTTGCCTACAATAACTACTTCTTGATTGTTCTCATCAATCACGACAGCAGAATTATTGTTCAGGATCTTACTGATCTTCATTCTTTCACCTCCATCCATTTCTTTTCAAGCATAATCACCTGCAGATAATTATACTTGGCATGACTTCAGCAAACAAAAAACTTGTCTGCTAAAGTACAAAACACACTTATGCAAACAAGTTAAGCTTATCTGGATTCAGACAATGACTTCCTCGTTAGATATTCAAACCATATATCTTTTCTTTGAACCTGTCAATATGGATAAATGCTTTATATATAGCACTTTTTTAAGCAGTTAGATGCCAAACAGGATCAAGCATACTGCAATGGCCAAGATGCCTGCCCCAGAGGCAAAGGTGATGCCGGAAGCTCTTAAGCGATGATTCAGGACACGATTGGAATGCTGAAGATCAGAACAGATCTTCTGATACAGTTCATATTCATACTGCACTCTCTGTTCTTTCTCCTGAAATGATTCCGGTGCTTCTTCGATCTGCATCAGGATCGCATCGGCGGATGCAATCTGATCTCTGCCCTGATGCCATTGGGCAAGCATGGCGACCAAAAGACTGGCAAATACCGTACCGACAGCGCCAAGAAGAAGGATCTTATCCGCAAGTGACAGGCAGACTGCAGCAGAGCTCAGAAGACAGCAGCACGATACCGCCGTAAGTCCCAGCGTACATCCGCTGGCAATTAAAAGTGAGGATGCGGAATGATGGATCGAATCCTCTCTTTTGATCTCGTCTGCATAAATGTTCTTAAAGATATTCAGCATATCTGCTGTCTGTTCATTTTTATCTGTCATAGTCTGCTTCCTGTTGCCAAAGCTATTATATGTCGAAAGCATATAAAAAGGTACCATGCCCAACGATTTCTCGCGATGGGAATGGATACCTTTTGTTTATATTTACTTTATACCGGCATTCTCTTTTAATTCTTCGACCGTACCGTTCCTCTGTCCATTCATCGCAT
>JAAYWN010000082.1 GCA_012516665.1 Erysipelotrichaceae bacterium | reverse complement strand
CAGCGTTTATTTCTGTGATCCACGCGGATCTGATCAGAAAGCTAAATGTGAGAAGAACCATGAGGAGCTGCGAGAGTTCATCCCATCCGGTCTCAGTATGAACTCCCTGAGCAAGCACGATATCAATCAGGCATCGAATATGATCAACAACTATCCTCGCTCATCTCTGAACTATTTATCGCCTTATGAAGCTTCTTTGATTTTTCTAAATGAAAACTAGATAACTTAAGTCAATAGGGCATGAAGAATTTTATCATTTCCTATTTTCTTTTTTCCCCAATTCTAACAAGCCATGACGAAAAGGGAGAAAATCTCCCGATTTCACTTTTTAGGTTTATACTGTCTTTAGAACTGGTAAAGAGAACCGTTCTTACACATTGCATAAATTACGATCAATAATTTATGCGCAGTAGCGATTGTGGCAGCTTTGGATCTGTTGGAGGATCCGAATTGCTGCCTTTTCTTATGATTGAATTCATAGATTGGATCATTCTTCTTCAATCGATAATTGCACGATGCCGCCAAATACAGCAGACATCTGAGATGCTTGTTTCCTTTCTTGGATATCTTCAGATGTGTTCCATCCATATCCCCTGACTGCAGAATCTTTGGATTCAATCCTGTGTAGGCAACCAATGCCGATCGATTGCGAAACCTTCTGATATCTCCGAGTTCTGCGATGATGCGCGATGCCAGATTCTCTCCAATACCCGGAACGCTGGCGATGGGCTCGTAATTAGGAGATGTTTTTGCCAGTGTGACGATACTAGACAGGATGCTTTCGCACGACTGTTCCTGCATACTGCGGATCATGGCAGGCAATTCTATTGATTCAATATCATCAGGGTTACAGCCAGAATAACACTCTTTAGCTGCTTCATAGATCTTATGTACGATCTTCTCTGCGTACTTCTTCTTATGACCGGCAGGTTTGCAGATGCGCTTCACGATGACATCTTCTCTGTGCTTCAGAAGAAGAGATGGATGTGGAAACTGCTTCAGCACTTCCATAGGAAGCTGATCATACAGATTCTGATTGCCACTGAACTTTCGATCAATTCCCGGGTAGATGATATCCAGATAGCTCCGCAGTGTTACTTTTCGTTTCCTTAGATGCACCAGTTCTCCTTCATAATACCGGTTCAAACGCATCATTCTGAGATACTCCGAACTCTGCTCATAATAGGGAATCAGATTCTCACTGTAATATGCTTTAGCGATGTGTGAGCAGTCCAGTGAATCGGTTTTATTGCCATTCAATGTGGTCTTTCGATACGTGGCTGACAGAAGCGGTGAGATGATGTAATACGGAATTCCCTGATCCTGCAGATACTTTTGAAGCGGTCTGTGATACACACCGGTAGCTTCGAATACAACCGGAAGAGATTTGACATCTGTCTTCTTTTCCATGTCTTCAATGAGTCTTGGTATCCTAGAGAATCCCTCGATAGTGTCATCAAGCATTTTCGGTTTTCTCATTGGATGGTCATTCTCTAAGAACGGCTGATAATGACAGCTGCCTTTTGATACATCGACAGTAATGACTGGTCCTTCCATACGGACCTCCTTTCCTACATGTCTGTGTAAATCTTCCCCAACTCCCGCATCCGACTATTTTTCTGGGTTATATACGGCATATCAATCTGTTGCTTTGACTGACCATCTAGATTAACCAGCCTGAGAATACAAGAGGGAAGCAGAACGCTTTTCATTACAGACTCAATAATTATCTTGGTCTAAAAAGGAGCGCGTTCTTAACTTTACCCAGACCCTTCTTTCTGCATGCCTACAGTAGAAAGGCCAGGAACATCTAGTGCTCCTGACCCTTTCATCATATTCTTCTTCTGAAGTTTTTCACTAGGATCAGGTCTAGAGTATTCCTGATTCCATAATAGAAAAGGTGCTGCAGCTTAACAGACTTACTCATCTCGCCCATGATCAAGTCAAACTGGCACCTATTCTCCGCGAAACAATCCGGCAGCACATCCCATTCAAGAATCAGGGACTTTCACTGAGAATTTAACAAAATTTCTTGTGAAAGCAGAGCTT
>JAAYWN010000219.1 GCA_012516665.1 Erysipelotrichaceae bacterium | reverse complement strand
CCGGTAACTTCGGAGCTTACGCTCCTACGTTATTCTAAGTCAAGATGTGCAGGACAGTGCTATATTGAAGACGAAAGTACGTATGGAACTTTCCACATTGGCGTAGGAAGGAATATCGGTTTAGGAGGAATTCATGATGCCAGCGGTCATTTTGATCTGGTCACTTGGAAGCCTTCTATCTGGTTTGACAACCGCATGATCATGAATCATGGCGTCATCACAATTCCAGAATACGAAATGTAGTTCAATTACAGAGGAGAAAAAGACATGAAAATTTTAGTTACAGGTTTTGATCCATTTGGCGGAGAAAAGGTAAATCCCGCAATTGAAGCAGTGAAAAAGCTGCCTGATACAATTGCCGGTGCCGACATTGTCAAACTTGAAATACCTACTGTTGTCTATAAGTCATTAAAAACAATCGATGCAGCGATTGCTAAGTATGACCCAGATACGATCATTTCCATCGGTCAGGCTGGCGGACGTCCGGATATTACCGTAGAGCGTGTTGGCATCAACTGCAATGACTGCAGGATTCCAGACAATGAAGGCAATCAGCCAATTGATGAACCAGTCTACGCAGATGGTCCTGATGCATACTTCTCTCTTCTGCCAATCAAGGCAATGGTCGCAAAGATCCAATCTGTCGGTATTCCGGCAAGTGTTTCTGATACCGCAGGAACATTCATCTGCAACCATGTTTTATACGGTGTGCGCTATCTATGCGAGCATAAGTACCCAGGAAAAAAGAGCGGTTTTATGCACATCCCATATATGACATCTCAGGCAGTCGGCAAACGGAATACACCTTCCATGAGCTTAGATGAGATTGTAAAAGGACTGACAGCCGCAATTGAAGCTGTTGTTACGACAGAAACAGATATTAAAGTTACCGGCGGCACCGAGCATTGATCTTGCCCGCCTTGAAGATACTGATAAAACATGACCTGCTTTGAGCAGTATCATGTTTTTTTCTGACAGAATGAATATACAATGCATGTTCGTTCAGGACTATAATATGTTTCGCAAAACATGCCTACTTTATGCATTGCCTGCTTCTGAATCGGGGAGGAATATAAAATGACAAAGATCATTGTTGACAGTACATGCGATCTGCCGCAGGGATATGCAGAAAAGCATGGCATTGCAGTGCTTCCGCTTCACGTACTGATCAATGGAAAAGAATATCGGGACGGTGTCGACCTTACCGTAGACCAAGTCTACGCCTATATGCGTCAGGACATTCTGCCGAAGACTTCACAGGTCGCAATCTCTGACACATACGAGACTTTCCAGCAGATGCTTCAGCAGGATGAGGATCTTCTGTATCTTTCCTTCTCTGCTAAAATGTCAGGGACGTATGCCCTCGTTGACCGTGTCATGAAAGAATTGGCACCGACTTATCCGCAGAGAAAGATGATTGCCTTGGATGCGAAAGGCGGCTCATTTGCGACCGGTCTCATTGCCATGCAGGCATCTGAACTGGCCGAACAGGGAGCAGTTATTGAAACTGTCGCTGAAAGATGCAGATTCCTGATCGATCACGTTGAGCATGTCTTTGTCATTTCAGATCTGAAATGGATGGTGCGGGGCGGAAGGATCTCCCGCACGATGGGATATACTGCCGATCTGCTGAATATCAAACCTGTGCTTGATGTCCAGGATGGTGAGATGGAAGTGATCCGTAAGGTGCATGGCACAAGGAACTCACTGCGCTGTGTTGCAGACCTCGTAGCAGAGCGGGCTGTAAAATGTCCTCAGCAGATGATCGGCATCACGCACGCCGATGATCCTCAGAAAGCAGAAGAAATGCGTCAGCTGCTGCAGGAACGTCTGCCGCAGTGCACCTTCGCCATTACCGAGATTGGAGCTGTATTGGGCGTTCATATCGGTATCGGCGGTGTCGGTGTATTCTTCTTCAATCAGATGCAGTAAGATGATGGATCATAAAGTCTTGAAAACACAAAAACAGGTCTCTTCGGCAGATAGTATATCTGTGAAAGAAAACCTGCTTTTTTTATATCGAAAGAAATGGTTTTCCGCTGACAGCTATTTTCTTAATTCATTCCACTTCTGTGAGAATAACGACCGATCTTTATGATACTGCTCAAGCAGTTCTGCAGAAGCCTGCTGGGCAAGAACCAATACAACAACCACTGGAACACCGACAAGCCGGGCGGGAGACAGGTCTGCCCGCACGCCTTCATCGGGAAACTGGCGGACGGCACGATTGCAGCCTATCAGACTCTGCCGTGGAACATGCGCGGCTGGCACTGCGGCAGCGGCGCACAAGGCTCCGGCAATGACACGCACATCAGCTTCGAGATTTGCGAGGACAATCTCACGGATTCCGCGTATTTCAACGCGGTTTACAAGGAAGCCGTGGAACTCTGCGTATATCTCTGCAAACAGTACGGCATCCGCCCGGAGCGGCCGTATCTTATCTGCCACAGTGAGGGGCATGAACTGGGCATCGCCAGCAACCACGGCGATGTGATGCACTGGTTCCCGAAGCACGGCAAAAGCATGGACACCTTCCGTGCGGAGGTCAAGCGCCTGCTGGAAAACGGCGGCTCGGGAACATCTTCCTCGGCTGGAAGCAAAGCGGTGGACGAGCTGGCGCGGGAGGTCATCCGCGGGAATTGGGGCAACGGCGCGGAGCGAAAAAATCGTCTGACCGCCGCTGGGTATGACTATGCCGCCGTGCAGGCGCGAGTCAACGCCATTCTGACCGGGGAAAAAACGGAACCCACACCGGCATATGAAACCTACACCGTGGTCAAGGGAGACACGCTCTGGGGCATCGCTTCCAAAAAGCTCGGCAGCGGCACGCGGTACAAGGAAATCAAGACGCTGAATGGGCTGAGCTCGGACACCATCTACGCCGGGCAGAAGCTGAAACTGCCGAAATAAGTGCAAAACCCACTGAGGATTCGTTCCTCGGTGGGTTTATTTTTTTTGCCTGTTTTCGTCAAAGCGGCGCCTTCACCTCCAGTGGGTAGTGAAGAAAGCTGCTTTGGGGGTAATGTCATGGACAGACTGCAGACAGACGGAACAATTCCAACCACGCCGCGCATGACGCAGGAGGCGCTTCAGCGGGAAGCGGACTACGCGCGGGCGCAGAAAATACTCGAATCCATGCGCGGCCGAGGGCTGATTTCGTTGTCCGAATTCGACAGGATCACCGCCTTAAACCGCGAATCTTTCTCTCCCGCGCTGGCGGAGATTATGCCATGAATCCGTTGCTATCACAGTCCGTCGGAGGTAACATGACACACTGACCGAGGGGGTGAAAATGTGAAAAAGGTCACGAAAATAGATTCCCGTGCTGTCAACCCGATTTGGGAAAATGAAAAGCCGAAACTGCGTGTCGCGGCCTACTGCCGGGTTTCCACCGACAGCGACGAGCAGAAGGAAAGCCTGGAAACGCAGATTCGGCACTATGAGTCATACATCAAGGCCAATCCCGCGTGGACGTTTGCCGGCGTGTACTCCGATGAAGACATTACCGGAACCAAAAAGGAAAAGCGTCCGGAACTGCTCCGCATGATTGCCGACTGCAAGGAAGGGCGGATTGATTATATTGTCACCAAGTCCATCAGCCGGTTTGCGAGAAACACCGCCGACTGTCTGGAACTGGTGCGAAAACTGCAGAAGCGCGGCATTTTTATCTGTTTTGAGAAAGAGAATTTGGATACCGGCACCATGGAAAGCGAATTCATGCTGTCCATCCTGAGCGGACTTGCCGCGGAGGAATCGGCTTCCATCTCTCAGAACAACAAATGGTCGATTCAGCGCCGGTTCCAAAACGGCACCTATAGAATCTCCTGCCCGCCCTATGGATACGATTCCGTTGACGGAATGCTGGTCATAAACGAACGGCAGGCAAAAGTCGTTCGCTTTATCTTTTCGGAAATGCTGTCCGGAAAGGGAACGCCCCAAATAGCCGAAGAACTGAACCGACGGGGCATTCCCGCCAAAATGGGCGGGCTCTGGAAAGCCGCGAGTATTCGCGGAATGGTGGTTAATGAAAAATATGTAGGCGACGCTGTTTTTCAGAAAACCTATACCGACTCGAATTTCAACCACCGCCGCAACGACGGAGAAAAAGAGAAATATCTGCTTCGGGGCCATCACGAACCGATTGTCAGCCGAGAGGATTTTGAAGCCGTGCAGGCCGTTATCGCACAGCACCGCAGAGAAAAAGGCATAAAACCGAAGCAGACAAAGTATCTGAACCGATACCCGTTTTCGGGAAAAATTATTTGTGAACACTGCGGCGGCACGTTCAAGCGCCGTACCCACGCATACGGGCGGCACAAAATCGCGTGGTGCTGCGGTACGCACATTACGGATATCGCCAAATGCCCGGTGAAATACATTCCCGAGTCCGCCTTCGAATGCGCCTTCGTTACAATGATGAACAAGCTCATCTTTGCCAATCAGACCGTTCTCAAGCCCCTGCTGTTCAGTCTGCGCGGGGTAAACGCCGATGACGGCATGGAGCGCATCGGAGAACTCGAAAAAAGTCTGGAGGAAAACCGGCGTCAGCAGGAAATGCTGGTCAGTTTGCTGAGCAAAGGGTATCTGGAACCTGCCGTCTACAAAAAAAGCAATAACGAACTGCTTCGCGAAGCCGAGCGGATTCAGCATCAAAAGGATTCCATTTCCCGTCTTTTGAACTGTGACAGTCAATATCTGACGGAGGTCAGCGAGCTTCTGCAGTATTGCACCAAAGCAAAAATGCTGCGGGGCTTTGACGGAGAACTGTTCTCCCGATTTGTGGAGCGGATTCACGTGTATGAGCGCGAGAAAATCGGCTTTGAAATGAAATGCGGCATAACGCTGAAAGAAAGGCTGGTCATTTGAATGAGCCACATACCCTACGGCTACCGGATTGAAAACGGGAAAGCCGTCATTGATGAGAAAGCCGCCGAACAGGTGAGGACGCTGTTTGATACCCTATCTGTCCGGTGATTCCATGAATACCGCCGCCGGCAAAGCGGGGATTAAAAGTTTCCACGCCGGAATCGGCAGGATGCTGTGCAGCGCCCGCTATCTGGGCGACGGGTTTTATCCCGCAATCATCGACGCGGATACCTTTGCGGCCGCAGAAGCGGAACGTGCCAGGCGCGTGAAAAAGCTCAACCGTATTCAGAAACCCAAAGAACCGGAAAAGGCGGTCTTTCCCACATCTTTTCGCATGCGCGAAGGGACGGAGAAATTCGACGACCCGTTCGAGCAGGCAGAATACGCCTACAGTCTGATAGAAACGGAGGTGGAGAAAGATGGATGTCAGTAAAAATATTACGGTCATCCCGGCGAGAAAACACAGGCGTACCGAACCGGGCGAGGAAAAGCCGAAGCTGCGGGTCGCCGCCTACTGCCGGGTTTCCACCGAGACGGAGGAGCAGGCCACCAGCTATGAAACACAGATTGACCATTACACCGCCTACATCAACGGCCACCCGGACTGGACGCTGGCCGGCGTTTTCGCGGACGACGGAATCAGCGGCACCAATACCAAAAAGCGCGACGAGTTCAACCGCATGATTGACGAGTGCATGGCGGGAAATATCGACATGATTGTCACCAAATCCATCAGCCGGTTTGCCCGCAATACGCTGGACTGCCTGAAACACATCCGTCAGCTGAAAGAAAAAAATATTCCCGTATATTTTGAAAAAGAAAACATCAACACCATGGATTCCAAGGGTGAAGTGCTCTTAACGATTATGGCGTCACTTGCCCAGCAGGAAAGTCAAAGCCTTTCTCAGAACGTGAAACTGGGCCTGCAGTACCGCTACCAGCAGGGACAAATCCAAGTCAACTGCACCCGCTTCCTCGGCTATACCAAGGACGAAAACAAGCATCTGGTGGTCGGTTCCGGAGGAGGCAAAAATCGTTCGGCGCATCTACCGGGAATACCTTGAGGGCGCCAGTATGCTCAAAATTTCGGGTCTGTACTAATTTCTGTGTAAGATGGTGATCAGTAAATCTGCTTTCGTCTGCTTGCATCCATCAGTCTGAGAAAGAAGTATTCATCATCCGGATACCCATATCCCTTACGACGTTCTGTCTTAATCATACAGTTGATGCCTTCAAGCTTGCCTGTACTGATATGATACTTGGCATGATTCACGATGCCTTCAAAGTGGCTCTCCAACAATCGCGCAAACCAGAGAAAGTGTTCGTTTTCTGTTGCTTTG
>JAAYWN010000009.1 GCA_012516665.1 Erysipelotrichaceae bacterium | reverse complement strand
CTATGTCTGAAAGACACCAAATATATCATGCCAGGCAAGTGCAGAATAGCAGTTGCCAATCCTGGATGGGACATTGTAAAGGGCAGCTAGGATATGCGAACTGTACAGTAAATGTGTTTGCTTGCGATGTCTTGGGGCAGTTCAGATCAATCGATGAATGGTTGCTGACACCTTGGTTTGCTAACAGGAAGTTCCAATATCAGCCGAACCGGTGAATAACAGGAAATCACTCCATGATCTCTTGAACTACAAATAGTCTTGTATTTACTAGGCTTTGCTGATACTCGAAATTACGCTTGGTATACTGTACCAAGCGACCTCCCAAACTCCTAAGCGAAAGGTCTACGGTCCAAATCCGTCCGAAAACGCCATAACAATCCGCTGCAATCTCTTTGCTTATCGGGGCTTGCAGTTTTTTATACTTTCACATAATTAAGCTGCCATTGATACTTCCCTCATTAGTTCACGGGCACAAAGATGCAGGTGCCGATTACTGATTGATAATCGATGATTCATATGCTGTTAAGATCTCGGCAAACTGAAAGTTACAGCATTTCAATTTCACTAACTATCTGTGAAACACTTTTTCCATCTGTATATACTTTTTGTGTCTTGAGTTTTTCATATAGCGGAAGCCTTTCAACGCTTCGTTCCACAACATCACTTGTCCTAATGCCTAATTGAATATCTTTTTCAAGGCGTTCGCGCAATGTAGCCTGATTGCAAACAAGAGAAATTACTTTTGTATCACAATTCGTCTGATCTATACTTGCCAGAATAGTATCAATGATATTCTGCTCGTGCATTACCCAGCAAAACACAACATTTTCATAGGATGAGCAGTGTAAAATTGATTAAGCATAAAACAGATGTTTTGCATGACCATTTCCTTTGTTTCTTCATTAACAAGAAATGGATTAGCATCCCAGCACCAATCGCCGTCAAGGAAGACACAATTAGATAATTCTTTCTTTAATTTCTGACATATCGTTGTCTTTCCAACGCCCATAGTTCCACCTATGATATAAAGCTGCTTCATATTCTCCTCCACAAATTCCGATCTGCAGACATCTTTCGACTGAACTGCTAAATCATGCCATATTCAAGCTGTCCTCATCTAACAGAAAATCGCAAAGTCCGAGATGAACGACGCCCATGTCATCCGTCCGCGACTTCATAGATGTCTTCGTAATTACGATTTTTTGAAATAGTCCTTCACAAAGAGCAGCGGACGCAATTCTTGTTTTGTTTTGTCTTCATCAGGAAGAGCTGATGCAGATTGGATGTAATATTTCTTTGCACCTCTGTTAATAATGAAATCAATTTTCAAAGTCTTCTGACTTCTAATGCCTTGATCATTGATCTCTTCTGTTTCACAACACCTGCATCTGCAGAACAGCCCCGTGCCACAAGCTCGTTATAAATAATGTTTTCCCATGATATGTGTTTCTTCCTGCTCCTAAGGTTCAGCCTGATATTGCGCAGTCCGATATCTACACAGCAATAATTAGAAGGATACGCAAAATATATCTTTCCGTGTTTTGATCGGATCAGTGTATTTCGTCACCGGCAAGAAATCTCTGCAGCAATTCTGTATATTCCTTCGGATGATTGAGGCTCAGTTCCCCATGACAGTATCCCGCAAGGACTTTATATGTACTTGCCGGAATCATTGCATGCAGGATCTCTGCAGATCTTTTCATCTTCCCCTGTTCTTTGCTGCCGACAAGGATCATTGTTTCAGCCGATGTATTGGCCAAAGATGGTTTTGCGGTATAAGAGGAATTTGCCTGCAGAAAACGGATCATATCTTCTTTATGGATCCGGCATGTATCCCGGTAATATTCTTCAAATAATGCTGACTGGATCTTCAGCGATCTGAACTGCAGCTTGGCAAACCATTTCTGCTTGATCAGCCCATAGCTGAAGCTGAGCATCGGTCCAATCATATCTGCTGTCATTCTCATCGGTACCGTCAATGCACTTTCAATGATAGCATAATGGCAGATATCTTTTCTCTGCGAAAGCATTTCCACTAAGATCTGAGCGCCAAGGGAAAGACCGCCGATGGCC
Organism: Erysipelotrichaceae bacterium; assembly: GCA_012516665.1. GTDB lineage: Bacteria > Bacillota_I > Bacilli_A > Erysipelotrichales > Erysipelotrichaceae > Bulleidia. The sequence goes on along the minus strand of JAAYWN010000009.1, from coordinate 284 downwards.
AGAACAGTACCATGAAAATTCGCATCAATGTATGCGATCAGTTCTGCCGCATTCTTTTCAATCGACAGAAATGGTGCGTCGCTTCCAGCATGTCCATCCAGGATCGGCAGCACAACATGATATGTATCTTTTAAGAGTCCTGCTTCTTTTCGATAATTCCACCAAGATAAGCCGCCGCCATGCAGCAGAAGGATCACTTCCGGATTCTCTTTCCCATATTCCATTGTTTTCATTTCAGAGCACCTATTCCTTTTCCCGCAGACAGTTTCTTTGCTTGCCAGCTT
>JAAYWN010000081.1 GCA_012516665.1 Erysipelotrichaceae bacterium | reverse complement strand
TGCCCATTGGATGGCCGCACTTTGGACAAAACTGTGTACCATCCGGCACCGCGGAACCGCACTTCATACAATAAACAGTTTTCGCTATTCCTTTCGGTTCTGCAACGGATGCTTCTGCTGGCTCTTTGTTCTCTGCTGGTTCTTTTGGAGCTTCATAGCGGGCACCGCAGCTGCTGCAGAATTCTTCTTCCTCCTCCATGTCGGCACCGCATTTCTGACATTTTTTCATATTGATCCTCCTTGATGCTTTCAGTCTATGCCCAGCTTCTATATCCGCATAGGCGTGCTTCCTGCCAACTGCTGTGCTGCAGGGGTCAGTTTTCTGACCTACTTCTGTAAATGGCAGAAAATTGACCTCTATCTCTTCTCTTTGACAGTTTCCTGTCCTTTCTGCTGCTGCTCTTATGCAGCAGAATGAAGGTACAGAAATAGGGAGGGATTACATCATGATCAGACTGATACGATGCCGAAAGAGGATATTGCTGGGATTGGCGGCGATGATGCTCATCATCAGCGGATGCTCATCAGGATCGGCGAATGCTTCAAGATCGCTGGCAAAAGAAGAGATTGCAGCAATCCAGACCGCTGTGGGCGAGGCCCAGCCGATTGTTGATTACATGAAGAAGTATATCGATTGGTAGGTGACAACAACAGAGGCCAGTATGAAAGAGGAACATGAAGCACTGGATGCCGGCAAAGCCTATGTGCCAAGCGTCGATCCGCAGACCGAATATGATTAGGTCAAGTCAATCGCAGATGAACTGAAGACGTATGGCGAAGAAATGAAAAAATCGCTCAGTGACATTAAAACATATGAAGACACTGGTATTGAACAGGTCGAGGCCACCCGGAAGGCTGCTATTGAATTCTTTGATCGGCTGTCCTCATCTATAGATGATCTGCTGTCCGTCAGCGATTTCTATATGGCAGAATACGATGCACTAAAGCCGACCAGATCGATCGATGGTTCGCAATACACTGATAAGTCCCGGCTGGCTAAAGACATGACAGATGCCCTTGGGCAGGTCTATGACAATTTCAAAAAGATCGACTGTCCTGACTATATGAGCCAGACATGGCAGCAGTATATGAAGCAGATCTATAACTACCAGATCCTGTATCGTTCTATGTATATTGGGCTGGTACTGGAAGACCCGCTGCGTCAGACAGCAGATGTGTATATGTCTAAGAGGGTGGATACTCTTTTAGTGAAATACGGCGATCGTCTGACAACGGATTTCAATCTGCAGTTCACGCAGGTAGGGAGCCGTCTTGATACCGAAATGATCCCTATGAAGAGCGAGATCGACGATGCCTGCACGAAGCTGAAGGCTTCGCTCTAGAGGAGGAAGAACGTATGAAATATTGTACAGCGTGCGGTGCACCGCTGAAAGAAAATGCAAAATTCTGTCCGAAATGCGGCGCTTTGATCAAGCCGAAGCCGATTGAGACTGGTGATAAAGAAGCAGAAACAATCCTTGTGTCGGAAACGGCAGCAGAAAAAAAAGAAATGACGGCGCGTGAAGAAACAGTGCATCCGCTTCCTTCTGAGAAGAAGAAACATCCTTACAGCAGGCTGGATCTGATGCACAATAAGGTTTTTCTGATCGCGGTCTCTTTCATTGTTATATTGGCTATTGTGATCGGGGTGCTCTTCAGCCGCGGGACCGTGCCATCCATCAAATACAGCTATCTGGATGAAGAGAAAAAACCGCAGATCACCTATGAGATCATTGATACGATCTGGCCGTCATTATATAAACAGTCTGATTCTATTGTGAACTTCACCGGTACATGTTCCGGCGGTGATACGACGGTCATGGTCAAAGCGGAATTCCCGGGTTTTTCTCAGGTATATGAACAGCAGTATACCTTGGGCGACCAGATCACGGAAGCATATATCAAGCCGCCGATGCTGACAGGAGATCTAGATCTGAATTCAGAAAAAGACTCACAGATTGTCTTCTCCATTACCGATCAAGATACTGGCAAAGTACTTGTCAAGGAAACGAAAGCAATCAAGATCGAGAGCGAATATGACTTCCTGCAGGTATCAGGTGATATCTATGGCGATTATGCATTTACCGATAAGACAGATACACTTGCCTGGATCACACCAGAAGATGAATCAATCCTGAAAGTGAAACGTGCAGCTATCGATTGGCTGTCCAAAGAGACAGATGGACAGCTTACTTCCTTTGTGGGATATCAGGATACGGGATATTTTGAAGATCCGCAGATGAATACTTATGCTCAGGCCTTGGCCATTCAAGGGGCAATGAGCGACTTAGGTGTCCGCTACAATGCCACAAGTTTCTCATTGACGGAAACAACAGGTTCGATTCAGAGAATGCAGAAGCTAGCTCTGACAATTGAAGAAAAGAGCGGTCTCTGTATTGAAACAAGTTTTGTTATGGCGAGTGCTCTGGAATCTGCCGGCATGCATTGTTTCTTGGTCATGCCTCCGGGACATTGCCAGGTTGCCGTGGAATCCTGGTACAATTCAGGGGCATATTTCCTGATAGAGACAACGGTTCTGCCAGTGACGGAGAAGAACTCAGGTGCAATCGTTACTTTCAAATCAAGAGATGAATGGGTGTCATATCTGCAGGATCCTTGGAAAAATGGCTCTGGTTCCTGTACGGTAGTTGACTGTGAGACAGGCAAAGAAATGGGCATCGTGCCTATCAGCAACTGATCCATAAGAAAAGGGAGACTGCACAATGCAATCTCTCTTTTATGATCTCATTTTACCGATGTATCCGGTATTTCAGAAGGATCATAGACAACACAGGCCTGGGCCTTTTCATCCCAATAAGCATCGCCTAAGCACTTGCTTGGCTTTGGTTCGCTCGATGCCTCTGTGACATTGAATACAGTTGATGGCTTCTGGCCATTCTGGTAGTCCGCCATGATCGTATGCTGGCCAAGAGACAGGGTCTTCAGAAGCTCTGGAGAGAGCGTCAGCTTGGTGCTTCCGAACCATGCGGTATACAGATCTTCATCTACCTGCACACCATCAATATACAGTTCTTTAAAGATCGAGTAAGGACCGTCTGTTTCAAAGTAGAGAGCTGCACTGCTGCCCTGTTCCCAATCCTGATCCGCGCCTTTAGTGAACTTGTATGGTTCAATGGTCCCGCCTTCATCCGCAATAGTGATCATGTAATCCACATGCGAGGTACTGACACTGTTGGATGCTTCAATAGAGAAGTAGTAGGTGCCAGCCATCTGCGGGATCCCGGAGATCACACCGGT
>JAAYWN010000080.1 GCA_012516665.1 Erysipelotrichaceae bacterium | reverse complement strand
CATTGATGCCCTTTTCAACCTGATCCGTATAGCAAGCCGCATGGTCAATTACCTCATCATCCAGGAATGTTCCTGGTACATCCTTCAGCCAACCTTGCCAGGCATAGTTGACCAAGCAATCCTTAGGATCTGGCTCATATGCAAGATGAACATAAACTTCTTGATCTTCATTCTCTGACATCAGATCTTTTACTGTTGTTTTCATTCTTGTTTTCCTTTCTGGGGGCGCAGCGCCCCCGAACTTCTATAACTCAAATGCCACTTTTGTATTGTTCATTTCTTGATCGAAGATTGATCTTAGATATGTGCAGTTAGCTTCCACTTCATTGCATCTCGTATGAGCCAGAGGATATTCAGTGCCATTGGCTTCAAATTTGCCTTTCTTGAAGATCTCGGAATACTTATTCCACATCTCCAGGATCTTATTCATCAATGGTGTTCGGATCTTCATTTCATCTATTTCCGCCTTGCCTATGAAGGTATCCCCTCGGATCATGTCCTGATCTCTGTATGATAGCGATGATCTATTCTTGGCAGTCTGCCAAAGGATATTGATGCATTGCTCAATGTATCTGATCAGTCTGTTATTGGCACAAATGCATCTTTTCACCCAACGAGAATATGTTTCTTTCCATTTCTTTCGCTTCATCAATAGCCCATTCAGGATTTCAATTTTGTATTCTTTCAATGATTCAATGAGCGTATCTAATAACCATTTCCTTGTTTCGCTCAGGTTTGATTGAGATCCATCGAACAGTCTCATCTTCTGCTCTGACCATTCTGTATACTCCGCATTTTGTTCAGCGGCTCCAGGGATAGCCTGTCCTTTTTTATACTTGATCACTGCTTCTGGATCTGTTCGGCTGCAGAAGGCTCCGGTATTCCGATTTACATATTGCGTCTTCTTATAGATAGGTTTAATCAGCTTTGGGACATAGAATTTTTCTCGATCACAGAACCAGATTCTTATGAACTGAGCCTTCCCTCTGACATAGCTCCACGCAGCCCATTTGATACCTTTGTTTGACCGGATATGTTCTGCATAGGTCTTAGCAACATGGATCAGCTGCAGATTATCCCAGGAAGACTTTGGAAGCAGGACATCAACAACGGTTCCATATCTCATCTTTTTTTTCGCTCCATACTTTCTGTCATGGCTTTTTTCGTAATCGATATACTTTTGAGCGAACAATCCAAATGTCTTTTCTTCTACTTCCGCATTGCATAGAAAGCATTTTTCTTTGCAATTTATCAATTCAGGATCATTTTCAATGCTCAGGATTACAGCAGGATCATGTACATCAGATCTCTTTGCATATGCCTTGTAATTACTTCCATTGCTATTTGCTAATATTTTCATTCAATCTTCCTCGTTCCAGGCATCGCCATATATACGCATCATCGTTCCGATGTTTCTTTTTTTATCCTCTTTGTGAAATTTTTATTTGTAAAATGTTTGTTCAATTTTTACACAGATAATTAAGTTGATCAGCTCGTATGAGCGAAATGCTCCTTTTCGATATTTAAGCTATCTATTTATCTCCTCTTTTCTGATTTGATTAGATACTTCCATGAATGGAACTAGTTGAATTGTAAAATTTCAGATGTTATCATTCTGATGACAAAGGCAGGTAGGGAGGTAGTAGTAGTAGTTATATTTAACATTGGGCTTCATTTTATTTCCTGACTTCTTTGTTTAGATAGACGGTACGCCAATACCTTCTGTCCATTGATTTGAACAGCCGACCAGGATGTTCATAGGATCGAAAGATCCTTCTTTTTTTTGCTTACTTGCTCTTGTTTCTTATTTTCTTGGCATTCTCGCTGGATATCTTCTTGTTGACCTTGATTCTCTGCCGTAGATACTCTTTTTCTTGCTTCACAATCTCATTTCCAATAGCAAGCAAGAAGTCTGGTATGTTTTCATCTACTGCTTCGCAATATCTTGCAACGAAGTCTACGGATGGATTGTTATATCCGGCTTTTTCATGACCAATATACTTGTAGACAACATCCTTCTGCATAACCATTCTCGAAGCCAGTTCGAGAACAGTTAACGTTTTGTCCGCTTTTCTCTTGGCTTGGAAGTCAGCTCGAATATATTCCATAGCTATCTGTCCAAATGATTTTAGTTCCATATCGTATCCTCCTTTCTTACCTTTTATTGCTCTAAATGCAAAAAAGGTGACCTGTTTCAATAGAAACAGATCACCTATTAATACTAGGCTGGGATAGAGAGATTCGAACTCCCGAAATGACTGGTTCAGAGCCAGTTGCCTTACCGCTTGGCTATATCCCAACAAGCAATGTTTATTATACCTAAAAAGATAGGCATTGCAAGATGTTTTTATTACATAGTAAGAAATGCTGAGCATGAAAGGATGCTTGATTGGCGTTGTCTTAAGCCCTAATTGAGAGTAAAATTGTACAGGCAAAGGAGTAAAGAATATATGGCTATTAGAACAAGATTTGCACCAAGTCCGACTGGCTATATGCATATTGGGAACCTTCGTACGGCTCTCTATGCATATCTGGTTGCGAAAAAAGATCCAAACGGAGTATTTATCCTGAGAATCGAGGATACTGATCAGGGACGTTTGGTTGAAGGTGCAACAGATATTATTTATGAAACACTGAAGGCTTGCAACTTGAAACATGATGAAGGACCGGATGTCGGCGGACAGTATGGTTCTTATGTGCAGTCTGAAAGAGTCAAGAGCGGCATTTATATGAAGTACGCCAAGGAACTGATTGCTAAAGGCGGCGCTCATTACTGCTTCTGCGATGAAGATATGATCAATGCACAGAGAGAGCTGCAGGAAGCACGCGGTGAATCTTTCAAGTATGATGATCCATGCAAGCTTCTTACACCGGCAGAATGTGAAGCAAGAATTGCTAAGGGCGATGCTTTTGTCATTCGTCAGACAATTCCTTCCGAAGGAACAACTTCTTTTGATGACGAGGTCTTCGGACATATTACAGTTGAAAATGAAACATTGGATGAACAGATCCTGATCAAGAGCGATGGCTTCCCTACCTATAACTTTGCGAATGTCATTGATGATCATATGATGGGCATTACAGATGTTGTGAGAGGCATGGAGTATCTTTCTTCTACACCGAAATACAATCTGATCTATGATGCCTTTGATTGGGATATTCCTCGCTATATTCACTGTCCGCCTGTCATGAAGGATGAGCACAATAAACTTTCCAAGCGGAATGGTGATGCTTCTTTCCAGGATCTGGTCGCCAAAGGATACCTGCCGGAAGCCATCCTGAACTACATTGCTTTATTAGGCTGGTCGCCAAGCGAAGATCGTGAGATCTTCACTCTGGAAGAACTTGTCCAAGCGTTCGATGTTAAGCATATCGGCACTTCCGGTGCAATCTTTGATCCGGAAAAACTAAAGTGGATCAATGGCATGTGGCTGCGCGCGATGGATCTTGACGATTATTTCAATCTGGTCAAGCCTTATATCGATGAAGCTGTCAAGGGCGATTTTGATAAGAAGGCGATTGCCAAAGTTGTACAGCAGAGAGCAGATACATTGAATGATATTGCACCTATGCTTGGCTTCTTTGATACTTTCCCTGTGTATGACAATTCTCTTTATATCAATAAAAAGATGAAGACTAATCCAGAAGTCGCACTATCTTCTTTAAAAGAATGCCGCAAGGCATTGGAAGAACAGACAGACTGGTCGGAGACAGCCCTGCATGAAACCTTGCTTGGCCTCCCTGCCAAACTTGGCGTTAAGAACGGCATTATCCTATTCCCATTGCGCTTAGCTATTACAGGTATGCAGTTTACACCGGGCGGAGCCATTGAAATTGCCAATATTCTTGGCAAGGATGAAACATTAAGACGGCTCGATCTATCGATCAAACAGCTGGAGAATGCATAATGGAATTGAAGACAATCACAGATCGAAATCTCTTTGACTCTTTTGTCATGGACCATCCCTACTGCCATTATATGAAGACTTCCATGTGGGGCGAGTTCAAAAAACATACCGAAAAAATGACGTATGAAATGAAGGGATTCTATGTTGATACTGTTCTTGTCGCTACAGCAATGATCCTGCGCGGGTCTTACTGCGGGCATTCTTTTCTCTATGTTCCAAAGGGACTTTCCATTGATTATGAAGATCCGCAGCTCTATAAAGAAGCGTTCTCTCTTCTGAAAGAGTACGCTGACAGTCAGAAGGTACTGTTCCTGCGGACAGATCCTGATGTTGTACGTGTGCCGCGCGATATCAAAGGCAACCAGCTTGAAGGCTTCAATCATGAATCTGTAACCAAAGATCTGCAGAGCATCGGCTATACACATAAAGGATATGGCTATGGATATGATGGTTCATGGAATGATCGGTATACATTGATCGTTGATCTTCATGATGATATGGATACTGTTGTTTCCCGTTTTTCCAAACAGCGTCTGACTGCCTTGAACCGTCATGTGATCAATCATGTAACAACACATGTCGGAACGAAGAAAGATATTCCTTATCTGATGGAATATGAACAGCATCTATGCTGGCATGATGGCTTTGCTCCCCACAGCAAAGACTTCTTCACATCTCTCATGGACTGTTTCGGTGAGCATGCAGTTATCTATGTCACCGAGATAGATCTTGATGGCATGATTGAAGGTATTACACAGGAGATCTCCGGAAAGAAATACAGGAAAGATATCAAAGCCAAGCAGGATAAAGAGAAAGAGATTGTATGGGCAAAACAGATGATCGTGAATTACGGTCATAAACTGCCAATCGCAGTTGGACTATTCCTGCGCATGCAGGATACAAGCTGGGATCTGTACACATACAACCATAAAGACTTTACCGTGATCCGTGCTGTAGACAATCTCCATCGATTTGCCATGGAGGATATGAAAGCACATGGTGTTGTCCATTATGATATGGTCGGCTTCTCCGGTCTTACCACAAAAGATGATGCCGAATATGGTCTCTATATCTATAAAAGCTCATTCTCACCGACTTTCACCGAATATCTTGGTGAATTCGACTATATCCGCAATGAAGCGGCAATGAAGCATTTCCGTTTTGAGAACTATGCTTTCAAGCGTCTCAAGCGTGAGATCAAAACAAGGATCCATAGAAAAAAAGCAAGCTCCGAAGATTATATCAAGCTTGCTCATTCACTGCATCAATAGCATTATTCTTAGATGGTCTCTCATGACCATCTTTTTTTTGACTTTTTAAGCAAAAACTGGGTCTGTACTAATTTCTGTGTAAGAT
>JAAYWN010000079.1 GCA_012516665.1 Erysipelotrichaceae bacterium | reverse complement strand
TGCCGCATACCAGAAAATAGCAAGACACGATGATGAAAGCTGGCACAAGAATTCTTTGCGCAAAGGCGTTACAGAACTTATAGAGGCTCTTGGCGTTGACACTGATCAGTACATGCATGCAATCTCATAATCGCAAGTCAGTAGACTCTGCATGGTCGTTCCGTTAACCTAAAAAGACTGGTTTCAGTGTTATATACAAAGAATCAAAATAAGACATGAAGTTCCTGTTTCCTGCAGATGATCCGCCGGAGCAGTGCTCATGTCTTTTATTAGTTTCTGCTGGACATACAGAAAGGAAAGGCAGAGCCTATATCTCTTACTATGTGAGGATCACGTCATCAATCACAAAGCAGGTGCGGAATGTTGTATACTAAAGCAGAAGAGAGAATGCCTATGGAAAACTATACGATTATTCATCGGCCTGATCGGATATCGGCTGAACTGAAGAAAAAGATCGAAGCACAATTGGAACAGGATGCAAACTTTAAAGAAGATGATAAAGATCCTCATACCGTGATCGTGATCGGCGGTGACGGTACCTTTATCTATGCTGTACATCAGTTCATGGGCAGACTGAATCATGTGCGCTTCTATGGGATCCATACTGGGACATTGGGCTTCTATACTGATTACCGCGACTGCGACCTTGAAGAATTTATGGAAACTTTAATAAAGGGACAGGGCGAAGAAGTGATCTATCCGCTTCTGCAGGTGACGATCGGCGATCAGGAATACTTCGGCATCAACGAGATCCGCATTGAGAATGCCGCCAGGACACAGGTCATGGATGTCTGCATCAATGGTGAAAAATTTGAGACCTTCCGGGGAACAGGCATGTGCGTATGCACACAGCTGGGATCGACAGCTTACAATCGTTCCTTGGGCGGCGCGGTCATTGATGAAGGCCTGGATTTTATAGAACTAACAGAAATATCCGGCATCCATCATTCCAAGTATCGTTCTTTGGATGCACCGCTGATCCTGAAAGCACAGACGGATCTGATCTTTAAGAGCGATTCATTTCAGGGAGCACTGCTTGGCGTGGATTCTGATGTATATAATATTGATGAAGCAAAAGAGATCCATGTCAATATCTGGCGGCATTGTGCAGTGCACATGCTGCGGGGAAGAAAAGTATCTTATTACGAGAGACTGAAATCATTGTTCTAGAACACAGGAGAGATCATGCGCAGATGGCATTCATTATTTGAAATACTGAAGTTCCCATTGGAAATTGTTTTTTTGGCTGTGATCCTGCTGGGCGTCGGCAATCTGGTAACGAATCCGACGTTCGGCTTTGGCAATGCACTGAACAATGAGACGGCCGCAAAGGTAGCGGAGATGATGCAGATGACGGGGCGATTTTTGATCGTCAATTTTCCTGTCCTGATCATGATCCGTTTGTCGGCACGCAAAGGCGGGGCAGGGACAACATTCATTTCCTGCTTTGCCGGATATGCAGCATATTTGGCAGCGACAGCTTATTTTACCAAAGCGAACCTGGTATCTACGGCCTACAGCAGTATCTTCGGCATGTCGGTCGGCAGCAGTACGATCGCATCGATGCAGAATGGCACCCACTATCCGCTGCAGACAGGGATCATTGGTTCTTCGATCGTGGTCATTATTACCTTAATATGCTTCAATCGTTCCAAGAAGAAAAATGAATATGGCTTCTTTGGCTTTATTTCGTGGGAAGCAGCGTGTACGATCTGTACGATCTTTTTCTGTTTCCTGGCTGGCATTGCGATGAGCTATGTCTGGCCATATGCGATTATGGGCATTCAGAAGCTGATCAGCTTCATTGCTGTTGATACGACGAATCCGATCAATCTGACACTGTATGGCATCCTGGATGGTCTGCTGAATACATTGGGCTTGGGCACGATGATCCGTCAGCCCTTCTGGTATGGGACAAGCGGGGGAACTTGGGTCAATCTTGCCGGGGCATCGATTGCCGGAGATGTAAATATATGGGCATCGCAGCTGCTGAGCGACGGCGTGAATGGCATGGCCGGAAGATTTATTACCCCATACTATATTCTGAACATGTTTGCTGTACCAGGGATGATATGGGCGATGTTCTCACTCTATACCGATCCCATCGAACGGCAGCGCAAAAGATTACTGGCCATAGCAGCGACGGTCGTTTCCATCATGAGCGGAACGCTGCTGCCATTGGATCTGCTTCTGCTGATCCTCTGCCCGCTGTTATTCTTTTTCCATCTCGCCTGCTCCGGGATCCTGTTTGGCATTCTGCCTTCTCTGCATTGCTATCTGGGCTATACGGCGCCTGCTTCCAATACGGTCAGCGCACTTCCTGGCTCTCTGCCGGAATTGCTTACATATGTTTCTGTTCCTTCGCTGCAGATGTCGATCATTGTGATTGTCATTGTCGGCGCAATCACCATGCTTGTCTATTTCTTTGCGACCAGACTGTATTTCCGACATGGTGCGATTGACCTCTTCAATACGGGTGATAAGGACCGTTTGGTAAATAGCACAGTAAAAGCAGTCGGCGGCACAGAGAACATTAAAATGGTGCAGTCATCGATTGCGCAGCTCACGATCCAGGTCTATGATCCCGCGAAGGTCGATATTCCCCGCTTAAAGGAACTTGGATCCTATCGTGTCTATGAGACACGCACTGGCTTTCGGCTATGCTATGGCGCAGAGTCGACCATGATCCGTTTGGGGATTGCTCAGATGATGCGGGATTCGGTCCGTATCATGAAAATGAAAGATGAAGAATGAACTGCTGAAATGCAGTTTTTTCTTTTGGGAGCAGAGATGGGGAAGAAGTGCATATGCTATAATGATGCGTGATTGAAATGAGGCAGCTATGGCAAAAGAAAAAACGTATACACCGATGATGCAGCATTACCTGAGCGTGAAGAAACAGTATCCTGACGCTTTGGTCTTTTATCGTATCGGTGATTTCTATGAGATGTTCTTTGAAGATGCAAAGATCGCATCAAAAGAATTGGATCTGATCCTGACGGGAAAGAGTGCTGGCGTTGAAAACAAAGCGCCGATGTGCGGCGTGCCTCATCATGCAGTGCAGAGCTATCTGCAGCGGCTTGTATCCAGAGGGTATAAGATCGCCATTGTTGAACAGATGCAGGATCCCAAAGAAGCAGTCGGTCTGGTAGAACGGGATGTCATCCGTGTCATTACACCAGGCACTGTCATGGATGAGATCACCGATGAAAAAGCATCTGTGTACCTGGCTGCGGTCAAGGATCATGGCTATGGCTATTCGCTTGCTTTTACGGAGATGAGCACCGGTGAGAACTTTGTTGAAGATGTTGATCATAAAGATAATACGCTGATCCAGACGATCCTGAAGAACAATGTACGCGAGATCGTTGTGCATAAAGGATTCCGTGAAAAGATCATTCAGATGCTGCGAGAGATGCATGTAGTGATCTCCTATTGCGAAGAGGAAACGATCAAAGAGGAGTATCTTCCTTTAGCTGAAAAGATCACCAAAGAATATGACCGGGCAGCGTATGGGATGATGCTGAATTACCTGGAAGCGACGCAGAAACATATGCTCGCACATCTGCAGACAGCCGTCTACAATCAGGAAGATGAGACGCTGTATATGGATTACAGCACCAGACAGAATCTGGAACTGACGATTCCTCTGCATGAAAATGGCAAGGCGATCACGCTGTGGTCTTTCTTGGACACATGCCGAAGTGCCATGGGATCCAGACAGCTGCGCAAATGGATCGAACGTCCTCTGATCAATAAAGCCCAGATCGAGAAGCGCTATGACCGTACAGAGTGGCTGATGAAGAACTTTATGGATCGGCAGGCAGTGCGGGATGCCATGAGCAATGTTTATGATCTGCAGAGACTGATCGCAAGATGTGCCATGAATACAGCCAATGCGGTCGACTGTCAGCGCTTGGTAAAAACATTGGCCGAAGTGCCGACGATCTTAGCACATCTGCAGAGCGATGAATTCACTGCGTATACAGCGATGGATCCTCTGAATGATCTGTATCAGGAACTGAAAGATGCCTTTGTTGAGGATCCTCCTCTTTTGGTGTCGGACGGCGGTATGTTCAAAGATGGCTATGATCAGGAATTGGATGAAGCGCGGACGATCCAGAAGGGCGGACGTGATTTCATTGCAAATATGGAGATCCGTGAAAAGGAAAAGACAGGGATCAAGACACTGAAGATCGGCTACAATAAGATCTTTGGGTATTATATTGAAATATCTAAAGCAGCAGCGAAGGAAGTAAAGCCGGAATGGGGCTATATCCGCAAGCAGACACTGACTAATAATGAACGGTTCATTTCACCGGAACTGAAAGAAAAAGAAGATGCGATCCTGCATGCAGAAGAGAATGCGATCAGGATCGAGAAACAATTGTTCCAGAAGATCTTGGATCGGATCAAAGGATATCTGCCGAAACTGCAGAAGATGGCACGTGCTCTGGCAGAGATCGACTGCTATGCGGCACTGGCGGAAGCCTCCAGCAGATATGGCTATGTGCGTCCTGTCTTTACAGAAGATGAATTGGATATTGAAAATGGCAGGCATCCGATCTTGGATGAAATGATGAAGGATCCGAAGTATGTTGCCAATTCTGTAAAGATGGATCATGACAGCAGTATTTTACTGATCACCGGTCCGAATATGGGCGGCAAATCCACGTATATGAGACAGACAGCGCTGCTGGTTGTCATGGCACAGATTGGATGCTTTGTGCCAGCGAAGAGCTGCCGGATGCCGATCTTTGACAAGATCTTTACGCGCATCGGTGCTTCCGATGATATCCTGTCAGGTCAATCGACATTCATGGTGGAAATGAGCGAAGCAAACCGTGCCCTGCAGGATGCCACAGATCATTCACTGATCCTGTTCGATGAGATCGGCAGAGGTACCAGTACATATGATGGTATGGCATTGGCCCAGGCAATGATCGAATATATCGCATCCTGTCTTCATGCCAAGACGATGTTCAGTACGCATTATCATGAACTGACAGCTTTGAGCGACAATGTCCCAGGCGTCAGAAATGTTCATGTGGCGGTCAAAGCAGATGACGAAAAGGTGACTTTCCTGTATAAGATAAAAGATGGAGCAGCCGGACGCTCTTTCGGCATCAATGTTGCACGGCTTGCCGGTCTGCCGGATTCTGTATTGGCTCGGGCCAAGGATCTGCAGAATGAATTGGAAAGCAGAAAGCGTGTTGTTCAGCAGAACTTCCAAGTGGTCGAAATGAAGAAAGAAGATCCGCAGGCAGATGCCTTGAAAGAAAAGCTTCTGATGGTCAGCCCGGATGATCTGTCTCCTCATCAGGCATGGGAGATGCTGAATGATCTGTATACGGAGGCAAAGAAAAAGTAATGGAACAAGATAAGATCATTATCCGCGGGGCCAAAGAAAATAATCTGAAAAATATTGATCTGGATATTCCGCGGAATAAACTGGTCGTTATGACAGGTCTTTCGGGATCAGGCAAGACTTCACTGGCTTTTGATACGATCTATGCTGAAGGACAGAGAAGATATGTAGAATCTCTGTCAGCGTATGCCAGACAGTTCCTTGGCGGTGTCGAAAAACCGAATGTAGAACTGATCGAAGGACTTTCACCAGCAATCTCTATTGATCAGAAGACAACGTCCAACAATCCCAGAAGTACGGTAGGGACGGTCACTGAGATCTATGACTACCTGCGTCTTTTATATGCGCGTACCGGAACGCCTTACTGTCCAGAACACAATATTCCGATCACGGGCCAGACAGTGCAGGAAATGGTCGACAGTGTGATGCAGAATGAAGATAAGGCAAAGCTGACGATATTGGCACCGATCATTTCAAATAAAAAGGGCACCTTCAAAGATACTTTTGCAAAACTGCAGAAGGATGGCTATATCCGTGTACGGGTCGACGGCGAGATCAAGATGTTGGAAGATGACATCGAACTTGAAAAGAATAAGCGCCATGCTATTGATGTTGTAGTAGACCGTATTGTTAAGACGGCCGACAGCCGAAGCCGGATCCATGATTCTGTTGAAACAGCATTGAATTTAGCAGATGGCCGCGTGAAAGTATTGGCAAATGCTGAAGAGAAGCTTTTTTCTTCCGTTTATGCCTGCCCGATCTGCGGGTTTTCCGTACCGGTGCTTGAACCGAGACTGTTCTCTTTCAATGCACCGATCGGCGCATGCGATGTATGCCATGGCTTAGGCTTTACGGAAGAAGTAGATGTGGATAATCTGATTCCGGATCGGTCTCTTTCTATCATGGAAGGCGGGATCCGGTACTATAAGAATATTGTCGGCACGGACAACATTGAATGGCAGACCTTTGCTATTTTATGCCGGAAGTATAAGATCCCCATGGATAAGCCGATCTCTTCCTTTACGGCAAAGCAGCTGGATATTGTTCTGCATGGATCAGATGCACCGGTGCGCTATGAGCTGCAGTCGAGCTCCGGCAATAAATATTCCCGCAATGATTATATTGAGGGCGTAAAAGATCTGATTGAAAGAAGATATGGGGAAACGACATCCTCTATGTCACGGGATTGGTATCATTCTTTCATGGTCGAGAGCGAATGCCCGAAATGCCATGGCAGAAGATTGAATGAGCAGGCTTTGTCGGTACGTGTCGGCGATAAGAATATTTCGGAATTTACGGCCATGTCGGTGACCAAGGCACTGCAGTGGATCAAAGATCTGAAATTGGATGAAGAGAAAAAGCAGATTGCGGATCTTGTCTTAAAAGAGATCACCAATCGTTTGGAATTTCTGCAGAATGTCGGTCTGGACTATCTGACATTGGATCGTTTGGCAGGCACACTGTCCGGGGGAGAATCACAGCGGATCCGTTTGGCAACGCAGATCGGTTCACGCCTGTCGGGAGTGCTTTACGTTATGGATGAACCATCGATCGGTCTGCATCAGAGAGATAACGCGAAATTGATCAATACGATGAAGTCCATGCGAGATCTTGGCAATTCTTTGATCGTCGTAGAACATGATGAAGAGACGATGCTGGCAAGTGATTATATTGTGGATATCGGTCCTGGAGCAGGTATCCATGGCGGCCAAGTGATGGCAGCTGGAACACCGGAAGAAGTCATGCATGCAAAGAATTCTATTACCGGTGATTATCTGTCGGGACGCAGGGTCGTTCCGATGCCGGCGATCAGAAGAAAAGGAAATGGGAAATGCGTAGAGATCAAGGGCGCTGCAGAGCATAATCTTAAAAATATCAATGTCAAGATCCCTTTAGGAAAGTTCGTCTTAGTGACGGGTGTATCCGGATCCGGCAAATCGACGCTGGTCAATGACGTCTTTATGAAAGCTGTGCTGCAGGCACTTGGCAGACAGAAGATCCATCCAGGAAAATATAAGACGATCAGGGGCTTAGAAAATATTGATAAGCTGGTAGAAATAGATCAGCAGCCAATCGGGCGTACACCGCGTTCCAATCCGGCAACGTATACCGGTGTTTTTGATGATATTCGCGATGTTTTTGCCAAGACGCCGGAAGCACGGCTGCGGGGATATGACAAGGGCCGCTTCTCTTTCAATACGAAGGGGGGCAGATGCGAAGCATGTCAAGGCGATGGTGTAAAGGTCATATCGATGAACTTTCTGCCGGATGTGTATGTACCGTGCGAAGTATGCCATGGCAAACGCTACAATGAAGAAACATTGATGTGCACGTATCGCGGCAAGAGCATCTATGATGTTTTGGAAATGAGTGTTGAAGAAGGACTGCAGTTCTTCCAGAATCATCCGAAGATCAAAAATAAGCTGCAGACGCTGTACGATGTGGGCTTAGGCTATGTCAAGCTGGGCCAGTCATCGACGACGCTTTCAGGCGGTGAAGCACAGCGGGTCAAACTGGCGTCAGAACTGCAGAAGAGGCCGACAGGGAAAGCTGTCTATATTCTGGATGAACCAACGACCGGTCTGCATACAGATGATGTCAAGAGATTGGTCGAGGTTTTGGAAAGGATCGTGGATAACGGCGATACCGTCGTGGTCATTGAGCACAACATGGATGTGATCAAGTGCGCAGATTGGATCATTGATCTTGGTCCGGAAGGCGGCGACAATGGCGGTACGATCGTGGCCCAGGGAACACCGGAAGATATTGTCAAAGTTCCCGCTTCCTGGACGGGGCAGTACCTGAAGAAAGCTATTGCCTGGACAAAGAAATATCAGAAGAAGGGGGAATGACCCCTTTTTTGGTCTTGTTTCCTTGTTTTTGACAGCATGGTATAATATTCCACAGATTGGAGGTATGTATGTCCGAAGCGAAATATGACAAAAAAGTAACTGTCAGAGAGATTGTAGAGTTTTTTAATTTTGAACAGCTGACAGGTGATGACCATTCTTTAGATCGCTGGACGGTCGTACCAGATATCAATCGTCCGGGATTTGAACTATGCGGCTTCATGAAGAAAACAGATCCAAGGAGAATTGTTGTCATTGGCAATAAAGAATCAGAATTTATCAGATCGATGAGCGAAGCAGACCAGAGGGAACGCTTCCCGCAGATCACGGATGGACTGACACCGACATTGATCATTACAAAGAACAATGATCTGCCGCCGATATTAAAAGAAGTAGCAGAGGCTACCGACTTCCCGATTCTGCGGACGAATCTGGAGACCTATCGTCTGCAGACAGATCTGATCACTTACTTAGATGAAAAGCTAGCACCAGAAGATACGCTGTCCGGCGTATTGGTATCTGTTCATGGCACTGGGGTCCTGCTGCTGGGTGAAAGCGGCATGGGAAAATCAGAAACGGCTTTGGACCTGATCCGGGATGGGCATATCCTGATCGCGGATGACCGCGTCGATGTACAGCATATCCACAATGCGATCTATGGCCATTCGCCAGCGATCATCAAAGGTCTCTTGGAGATCAGGGGCATCGGTGTCATTGATGTTGAAAAGATGTTTGGATCTGCTTCATTGAGCGACAGTATCCGTATTTCACTGGTCATTAAACTGGTGCCGTTTGAGGCGGCTGCGGAATACAACCGCATCGGTGACGAGACACAGAGATTCACCAGAATACTAGATGTATTAATACCAACGATTACACTTCCTGTAAGTGCCGGACGAAATGTCAGTGCTTTGGTAGAATCTGCGGTCATTAATTATAAGATGCAGCAGAAGGGCTACAACAGCGCAGACGAGATCCGAGCTAGATTCCGGAACGCTGCCGGCAAGGAGGCTAAATGAAATTTTTCCCAGACACAAGTACGATCTTTACCATCGGCAACTTCGGCCTGACTTGGTATACACTGACATTTCTGGCAGCCTGTGTATTCGGATTCTTAGCGGGATCCAAGGCAATGACCAAGCATGGCTATAAACAGAAAGTATCTGATGAAATATTCACCTTGGCATTGGTAGGTGCCATCATCGGCGGCCGCATCGGCTGGGTGATAGAGAACTTTCATGAATATTATTTGTATGCATGGTATATCCTGAGACTGACCGACGGCGGTCTGGAAGTGATCACTGCTTTATTGGGCACCGGCATTGCTTTGTATTTATACTGCCGCAGACATCACATGTCTTTCTTCCGTACGATGGATACGATTGCTCCGATCCTGATGGCAAGTGCTATTATCGTTCGCATCGGCAGATGCTTTACGCAGCCGAAAGTGTTATGGAGCGTTGGCACCAGCACGATCATTCTTCTGCTGATCTGGTTCGTCTATCGGCCATATAAAATAGGACATAAGCGCGGTGACATTACAGCAATCGTCCTGCTGTGGCTTGGTGTGTCGCGCCTGATGGCCTATGTCTTTAAGACAGATGACTTGGCGCTGAATTGCCTGCTGATGTCGATCTTTGCGGAAATCGGAGGTCTGGTCCTGTATATCCGGAACCGGAAATATGTTGCCCAGAAACCGACGATCTTATTTGATTTGGATGGAACGATCATGGATTCCGAAGGCATGGTCATCCACTGCTTTATGTATCTGTTTGAAAAATATGGGGATCCGAAAGATTTCACGCATGAAAAGCAATTGGAAGTCTTTGGCCCGCCTTTAAAAGAAGAGATGGCAAAGCTGTTCCCAGACCGCGACCCGGATGTCATGGTACAGGAATATCGGCAGTATCAGAATACATTGCCGGAACAGCATATCGTTGAACTGCTGCCGAATACGGAACTTTTCTTGCGGGAATTGAAGAAGCAGGGATACCAGCTTGGCATTGTGTCTTCACGCTTAACTGAATCATGTGAGATGTGGCTGAAGGAATTCAAGATCTATGATCTGTTTGATGTCGTTCTGGGCAGAGATCAGTTCATGGCACCGAAACCGGCACCGGATGGCATCCTGAAAGCATGCGAAATGCTGGATCATGGCCATGACTCCTGCATCTATGTCGGCGATAATGCCAGTGATATTGAAGCAGCGAAACGGGCCGGCGTCTATGCCGTTGCATATATATCGAACAAAGAAAAGCTTCCGGTCATCAAGGCTGCTGCACCGAACTATGTCATTATGGGCTTAGGTGAGCTGCTGCCGGAATTGGAAAGCAATCATGCTTGGACTTATGAGAAGATCTGAACGATCTTCTTTTCTTTTGCAAGTATCCGTATATGCAGAGCAGCTGTACAGCATGAAAGAAGAAACGCTGCAATATGGGACAGACCGTCCCGCCAAAAGGGCAGATCGTCCCGCATGGGCTTGTCAAAGGGAGACCTGTTCGCTACATTGGATATATGAAATGATCCTGAAGCAGAAATGCTGATATCTGATGGATTCTTCTTCTCCTGAAAAGGACGGCAGGGCGATGACTGCAGTCTTTTTCTTTTAGGCACACTGAAATGCGTTGTAGGTCGGACAAGAAGTTGCTAAAATGATACTGAGGTGAGAGATCATGGAGAAAACAAAGCGTGTCATTCTAGTATCAGGAATGTCGGGAGCTGGGAAAAGTACAGCGACCAGGATCCTAGAAGATATGGGCTATCATATTATCGATAATTTTCCGGTGCAGTTGGTGTCGCTGTTAGTAGATATGATCGAGACAAGCACGGATCCTAGATACAGCTATATTGCTTTATCGACCAGTGCCCAGGACTTTGCTTTATTCCTGAGCGGTCTGAAGGGCGAGGGCATTGAAGTGCAGGTCATGTTCCTGGATGCCAATGATGCGGTCCTTCTGCATCGCTATAAGAGCACAAGAAGAATGCATCCACTGCTTCTGAGCAATACATGCAATACATTGGAAGAGGCTATTTCTGTAGAAAGAAGCATGTTCTCGCATATTGCGAATAATGGGAGCTTTGTGACTATTGATTCTTCTTTTTCAGATGAGAAAGAATTCCGCAAGAAGATCGAACAGTACTTTTCAAAGAGCAGTGTACCGGCCTTTTCTATTTCCTTTATTTCCTTTGGCTATAAATATGGTGTGCCGATGGATGCGGATATGATGATCGATGTACGTTTTCTGCCGAATCCTTTCTGGGTCGTAAAGCTGCGCCCCTACAGCGGCAATGACAAACAGGTCTATGACTATGTCATGGATAAGCCGGAGACACAGGAATTCATCAAGCGCTTATTGGCTTTTACAGACTATGCCTTTGAACAGTATGTAAAGGAAGGCAAGAATCACTTTACGGTCGCGATCGGATGCACGGGCGGACAGCACCGCAGTGTAACGATCACCAACTTTCTGTATGATCACTATAAAGAAAAATACAACTGCTACAAAGAGCATCGTGATGAGAAAGAGTGGATCCGCAATGAACAGTAAGAAGAATGTCGTGGTCATTGGCGGAGGACATGGACAGAGCCTGATCTGCCGCAGCATCAAGAACATTCCGGACATCAGTATTACGGCGATCGTGACGGTCGCGGATGACGGCGGTTCTACCGGCAGATTAAGAAGACAGTTCCACATTCCGGCCATGGGAGATATCCGCAATGTCATGGTGTCATTGGCGGAGAGTGAATCACTGATGTCATCGCTGATGAATTATCGTTTTGATGATCCGGATGGCGAAGAGAAAGATATTGCCGGTCACAATTTGGGAAATCTGATGTTAACAGCTTTGACACAGCAGTGCGGTTCTTTTTTTGAAGCAGTCCAGAGGATCGGAAAAGTCCTGAATGTCAAAGGCCAGATCATTCCCGCAACGACACAGGTCATCTCACTGTATGCCATTATGGAAGACGGCGTCATTGTCAAAGGAGAGGCCAACATACCGAATCGCGCCAATCATATTCGGCAGGTCTTCTATGAAGAAGATGTATCAGCGACGCCGGAAGCAATTGAAGCAATCAGAAAAGCAGATCTGATCATCTATGGAATTGGATCAGTATATACGAGCATTCTGCCGAATATCATTATTCCCGATATTCAGGCGGCCTTGGATGAGACAAAAGCCAAGCGCGTTTATTTCTGCAATGCGATGACGCAGCCAGGTGAAACGGATGGCTATTGTGTGGAGGATCATGTCAAAGCACTGAAGCGCCATGGTGCACCGGTCGATGCTGTCATGGTATCCAAAGATACGATCCCTGCTTCGATCCTGCAGAGATATGAGCAGGAAGGCAGTACGCAGGTCACATTGAAAGAAAAGGAACATGCCTATGAGATCATTGAAGAAGAGCTCTTATCTTTTGAGAATGAACTGATCCGTCATGATTCAGCTAAAGTAGAAAAAGCAGTGCAGGATATTGTGGAGGGCCTTTGATGTCATTCTCAGCAGAAGTCAAACAGGAAGTGGCACAGAAAGTCATGGAAGGAAATGATGCCAGAGCAGAGCTCAGTGCGTTGATCCAGATGACTTCTTCTTTGTCGTTCTCTTCCCGCGGGATGACGATCTTAGTGACTGTTGAGAATGCGGCCGTCGCGCGGACGATCTATCGCCTGACCAAGAACCGGTATGGCGGTGAGATCTCCCTGTTTGTCAAACGGAAGATGAATCTGCGGAAGAATCGGATCTATGGATTACGGATCTTATCCGGAGCACCGATCATCCTGACGGATCTAGGTATTTATTCCAATCGCGGACTGCTGCCCAAGCCGCTGAAAAAGATCGTCGAAACAGACAACAATGCCAGGGCATATCTGGCCGGGGCTTTCTTAGCATCCGGATCGATCAATCCGCCGGAAAAGACCAGCTATCATATGGAGATCACGGCCGCCAGTCAGGAACATGCTGATTTTCTGATCGAACTGCTGGCAAGATTTCATATCAAAGCAAAATCGATTGAGCGCCGCGGCAAGATCATCGTCTATGTCAAAGCAGCCGAGAAGATTGCAGACTTTCTGCGGATCATTGAAGCAGATGCACATCTATTGGCCTTTGAAAATATACGGATCTCGCGAGATTTTACAAACTCCATTACCCGCTTAAATAATATTGATGTAGCTAATGAAGTGAAGACGCAGGCAGCTGCTGAAAAACAGCTGGCAGATATTCATATGATCGAAGAAGATCATAAGTATGACGGTCTGGATCAAAGACTGAAGGATGTGATCCTTCTGCGCAAAGAACATCCCGACAGTTCGCTCAATGAATTGGCTGAGATCTTAGCACAGAAGACAGGAAAGCCGGTATCGAAATCAGGTATGAAGCATCGCTTTGTCAAGATCCATGAGACGGCTGTCAGAGGACATCGCAATGAGCAGGAATGAGTGGATCGGTCTAGGCATCTATGCAGCGATCCTTGTGATCTTATGCTTTGTATTTGCGGCATATCAGATCATTATTGCTATTTTGGGCATGATGGGATTCACTGGCTATATGCGGACAAGACATCTTGTCCATAAATATGAAAAATAAAATGCCGTATAATAAAAAAAGAAGGAACAAAACTATGATAACAAAAGCAAATGAGCAGCAGACAGAAGAGATCAAAGAGATCTGGCGGATCTGTTTTCCAAAGGAAGACCCGCGATATGCAGAGTATTTTTTCAAGAGCCTATATCAGCCGGAGAACTGCTATGTATATATGCTGGAGGACAAAGTCGTGTCATGTCTGATCCGCAATCCGCATGCCTTGATGTTCAATGGCAGAGTGCTGCAGGCTTCGATGATCGTTGGGGCGGCGACGCTGCCGCAGTATCGGCAGAAAGGATACATGCATGCACTCCTTGATCTGGCGGTGGATGCGTGTGCACATACGGAACTGCTGACATTGATCCAAAGTGAAGACCCGGATATGTATCGCAATTTCGGTTTCCGCATGATGTACGAGAGAGCACAGTATACTCTTCAGAGAGCGGACTGCCGCCGTACGACCAATTTCGGCTGCAGCTATACGCCGACGGCAATTGATCTGCTGAAGGTCTACAGTGCATTTATCTCAAGATTCAATGGCTTCTATGCCAGGGACTTAGAGTATTTTGTGAAATATCTCAATGAGATCAGAGCGGAAGGCGGCAAGATCGTTGCCTACTTCAATGGCAAAGATCAGATCCAGGGATATGCTTCATTGATCCCGGATGGCGATGAATGCATTATTGAAGAATGTATATACTTAGATTCTATGGCTTTGACAAAGCTGGTCAATGCGGCCCTGCAGGAAAAGCGGACCGTAAAGCTTTTGGTCAGTGAAGCAGAGGATCTTGGCCGGATCTTCCCAAGAGCAGATCGCAGGGTGTATGAGTCGACGATGGCCAGACTGAACGACGCTGAGTTATTTACTAAATTGTTCGGCCGAAAAGTAAGCGGCATTGAAGATGTGATCAGGATCTCTCAGAAGCCTCTGAACCTAAATGAATTTGCCTAAGAGAAGGAAAACCTTCTCTTTTCTGTGCCTTTTTCACAAGTGAAGAATAGAGATGAAAATTCTTTGCAGAAAGAAGATCAAAACAAAAGGTTC
>JAAYWN010000202.1 GCA_012516665.1 Erysipelotrichaceae bacterium | reverse complement strand
TTCTCTGGCTTTGATGAATTTGAATATGTCAAAGAAGCGATCCATGTACAGGCGGAAGAATATATTCTGAAGCCGGTCGATGCTGAAGAGCTCAAAGCAATCTTCATCAAGATCAAAGAATCCCTGGATAAAGAACGGGAAGCCAAGCAGAATGTCAAGCTGCTCGAGACATATTATCAAGAGAGCCTGCCCGTACTGCAGGAGAACTTCTTTTCTTCTTTAGTAGAAGGAAAGATGCGTCCGGAAGAAGTTGAAAAGAATATTCAGGATTATCAGATCGATCTGCATGGTCCTTACTATTGTGCAGCCGTGATCCATACTTCCAGCAAGCATGTGCCGACCGGCATCTCCTTGATGCTGCTGGGCGTCTCGGTCAGAAAATTAGCTGAAGAGAGGATCGACTCGAATTGGCATGCAAAGTTCTTTTCCAATTTAGGCAATACCGTGATCCTGGCCCAGATGGATGATCCCGCAAGCGTCAAAAAGCTGACCGATGACTGCGATATACTGTGCCGTTTAGCGCGCACGGTATGCAAAGCTGTTGTGACGATCGGCATCGGGCCTGTCTGTGATAATCTCAGCGCAATCGACAGTTCCTATACCGGTGCTCTTTCGGCGGTTTCCTACCGAGTCCTCTATGGCACCGGCAGGGCCATCAACATTGCCGAGATTGCCCCTTCCGAAACCTCTGCTCCCTATCGCAATGAACAGGATCAGCTGGCCCAGGTCTTCAAAGAAGTGCGCATGAATGATGCTGTATCCTTAAAGAAAGCAATTCATGAATATATCGTCAGCAGTGCAGCTAATTACGCAAACATACAGGAGTATCATGTCTATGTCATGGGCCTGATCAGTGAACTGTATCAGTTCACAAAAAACACTCAGCTGGATGCCGATCAGGTATTTCAGTCGTCAGAAGATATCCTGCAGACCGTACAGAAAATGGAAAAAGATGAATTGGAGGTCTGGCTCTCTGAGATCTGCCTGCGCATGCAGACAATGCTGAAAGAAAAGCGCAAAAATACGACCAAGACCTTTGTTACCAAAGCACAGGATTATGTCAATCAGAACTACAGTGACATTGATCTGAATGTCGATAAGATCTGTGCCTATCTTGGGGTAAGCTCTGCCTACTTCTCAACAGTATTTAAAAAAGAGACCGGCAAATCATTCACCAATTTTCTGACAGATATCCGCATGAAGAATGCAGTCACTTTATTAGACCGTGATGAGAAGACATATGTGGTGGCCGAAAAGGTCGGCTACAGCGATCCAAACTACTTCAGCTATGTATTCAAGAAGCAGTTCGGCATCTCCCCTTCTAAATACAAGAATGGAAAGAGCTGAGCATGATGCATCCATACCATCCAAAAAAATATCTGTTCCATCGTCATGCCGATCCGATCAGTATCCGCGGGATCATTCTGACGACTTTTACCGTGGTCGCTGTCAGCAGTGTCCTGCTGACTTCTTTTGTGCTCTACCAGCAGTTTGAAAAGCATTCCCGCACAATGATCACGGACAGTACAGAACGCCTGACAGAACAGGCTGCTATGCGCTTGGAGAATCATCTGACCAGCATGCGTGAGATCTCTGATGCTCTATATTATGATGTCATCAAGGATACCGACTTTTCCCAGAGCAATGTCAATGATGCCATGAATACTCTTTATGAAGCCAACAGCAACAACCTGGTCTCTTTTGCACTGTATACCAAGACAGGACAGCTTCTTTCTGCCGCTCCAACGCTCGTGCAGAAAGAAGGCTTGGATGTTGCCAAGGAAGATTGGTTTCAAAACGCATTGAACAATGAAGAGAACCTGCACTTCTCTGTACCGCATGTCCAGAATCTATTTGATTCGCAGACCAACCGCTACTATTGGGTCATCTCACTGAGCCGTGCGGTCGTGATCACGACCAATGGCGTTCCGCAGGAAGGCGTATTGCTTGTAGATATGAATTACAGTGCCATTGAACAGATGTTCAATGAAGTCAATGACAAGAGCAACGGGCAGTATATCTATTTAACAGACAGTGAAGGACAGATCATCTATCATCCGCATCAGATGCAGATCAATGCCGATCTTTACAGTGAGAATAATCTCCAGGAAGCATCCTTAGATGACGGTGTCCATGAAGAGACCTTTCAGAATGCATCCCGCACGGCAATCACCGACACCATCAGCTATGCCGGCTGGAAGATGATCAGTGTCATTCCATCAACGACTTTCTCGCTTGGCATGAGCAGCTACCGATACTTCATGTTCATGATCATGCTCGTTGTGATCTTAACGATCATCCTGATCAACCGCTTTGTAGCTGAAAGGATCTCCAGTCCATTGACCCATCTGGATGAAGCAATCCAAAGTGCTGACGGATCGCAGCCATTGATCCCGCCGGATTATGACGGCGGCTCCCGTGAAGTGCAGCTGCTTGGGCGCACCTTGGAAGGGTATCGCGAGCGCAATGCCCAGCTGATGAAAGATATCGTTGTTGAGCAGGAAGAAAAGAGAAAGAGCGAACTGGATGCCCTGCAGGCCCAGATCAATCCGCATTTTCTTTACAATACATTGGATTCTATTGTCTGGATGATCGAAAGCGAGCGCCGCAAAGACGCTGTCTTCATGGTCACGCAGCTGGCAAGCCTCTTCCGCATTTCCCTCAGCCATGGCAATACGATCATTACCATAGGAGATGAACTGAAACATGCCAAGAACTATATGAATATCCAGAAAGTGCGTTTTAAGGACACCTTCTCTGTATCCTTCGATATCGATCATGAGATCGATCCATACTGCACGGTAAAGCTGATCGTTCAGCCGATCCTTGAAAATGCCGTATACTACGGTGTCAAGAATATGGATGAAGAAGGAAAGATCACCGTCACCGGCAGGAAAGAGAACAATGATATTTATATTGCTGTAGCTGACAATGGCTTCGGCATGGCCCCAGAAACAGTCGATCATCTGCTGGATGAGAATCAGGAACATGTACCTCACCATGGCTCCGGCGTCGGCCTGATCAATGTGCAGAAACGCATTCAGCTCCGCTTTGGCATGCAGTACGGTCTGAAGATCGTCTCTGAACCGGATCATGGCACGATCATCACTATTCATCTTCCAGCCATTCTGTATACGGATGAAAATCATAAAAGACTTGAGAATGGAAAGATGAAACAGGAGGACAGTCATGAAGAAGAATAAATTCTTTATCATTATTATTGCCGCTCTAG
Source organism: Erysipelotrichaceae bacterium (assembly GCA_012516665.1). Classification (GTDB taxonomy): domain Bacteria; phylum Bacillota_I; class Bacilli_A; order Erysipelotrichales; family Erysipelotrichaceae; genus Bulleidia. The sequence continues at coordinate 6,348 of JAAYWN010000202.1, read as the reverse complement.
TTACCTGTCTCTGCATTCTGATCACCATGGAGAATCAGCCGACTGTCACTGAGACAGCCAAGCAGATCTCCGTGGTCGTCAATGACAGTACATCCGCCCGCTGGACAAGGTTCCGTGCCGGTCTGGAGCAGGCTGCCAAAGATTACAATATCAATCTGAACTATGTAACAACGACCAAGCTGGATGATTTTGAACAGGAAAAAGAGACCGTGGACAAAGAGATCAGCAATGGTTCTGATGCCGTGATCCTGCAGCTCATCAATGGTGCCGATGCAAAAGATTACGTTGCTGCAATCAGCCGCAAAAGCACGATTGCTTTAATTGAAACAGATGTAAAGAGCCCCGATGCAGTAAAATCCTATGGCGTGACGTTGGCTGACAATGCCGGCATCGGCACTGCTCTGGCGCAGATGGTCATTGATGGGATGCCTAAAGATGCATCTGGTCCTGTCGGGATTATCACCGGCGATGAAGCAGCTATGTCGATCCGCAATCAGACCCTGCAGAAATTCCTGCAGGAAAAAAACATTCCGATTGCCTGGTGCGTACAGACACTGGAAGAAGCTGAAGCAAAGCAGAGCATCTCGCCTGTCAGCAGTTTTGTTGCCTTGGACAATGAGACCCTGGAAGGACTTGCTGAAGCAATCAAGGACAGTGCGGGAAGACCGAAGGTCTATGGCGTCGGATGTTCTGACAAGATCATCTATGATCTTGACAATGGAAAAATTGCCGGCATGATCGTACCGAATGAATACACCATGGGCTATGTCAGCCTATCGAAAGTTGCCATCCATCTAAACAATCATCTGGCCAAAATGGAAGATACGACTGTGAATTACTTTACAGTAACAAAAGAAAATCTCTACAGTACAGAAAATCAGAAAATGATCTTCCCAATTGTAGGCTGAAGGAGGAATATGAAACGATTGATTGCATGCATGGTTGCCCTGCTTTCCTTATCGGGATGCACGGCTGCACAGCCCGTATCGAACAAGATCAAGATCGGTGTTACGGTCTATGATTCCTATGACACTTTTATATCTGAACTGATAGACAACTTCGATGCCGACATGACAAACTACAGCAATATTACCCTGCAGAAATACGATGCTTCCAAGACACAGAGCCAGCAGAATAAACAGGTCGAGAAAATGATCGAAGATGGATGCAATGTCATCTGCGTCAATCTGGTCGATCGGACGGCGCCGAAAAAGATCATTGATCTTGCCAAAGCAAGCGATGTACCGATCATCTTCTTCAATCGTGAACTGGTCGCAGAGGATCTGCAGCAATGGTCCGGTCTCTATTACATCGGTGCCAATGCAGAAGAATCCGGCGTCATGGAAGGAAAGATCGCAGCTGATGCCTGGAAAGCTTCTGCGGCAGCTGATAAGAATGGGGATGGTATTATTCAGTATGTCGTCATGGAAGGAGAAGCTGGGCATCAGGATGCCATTGTACGAACTGAAAAATCTGTCAACACATTGATCGACAGCGGGCTGCAGGTAGATAAGCTTGCTTCCCCGATTGCCAATTGGAATAAATCGCAGGCTCAGACCCGCATGGCCTCGCTCATTACACAGTATAAGGACAGTGTTGAAATGGTACTGTGCAATAATGATGATATGGCCTTAGGTGTCATTGATGCCTATCATGCCTCCTCTTTGTCCCGTGAACAATGGCCGATCATTGTCGGCATCGACGGCACAAAGCCCGGTCTTGAGGCAGTCGCCAATGGCGATATGGCCGGCACGGTATATAACAACAAAGAAGGCCAGGCATCAGCGATGGCAGATCTGGCAGTTGCCTTAGCTTCCAAAGAATCTTTAAGTTCACTGAATTTGGAAGATGGCAAATATATCCGTCTTGCTTATGAACCGATCATCAGTTCCAATGTCAGCGAATACATTGATAAGAAATAAAGAGAGAGCGTATGAAAAAGACAAAGAAGACATTTCAGCCGGAATTCCTAGAAGATTGGCCGACAAAGTATTATGAATTTGATGATGCAGATCTCAGAGAACAATGCCTGAAAGAGCACCTCAGAGCTGATCCGGATTCACCAGAAGACCTGCGCCGTCTAGAGATCTTTGAGCATCGCTATGGCAAAGGCCCGCGGCACCAGGATGGCTACTATTATGCCTGGAGCATGCTGAAAGCACTCAGTCAGTCCAGCACCTTTCTCAATCGTTCCCGCCGCGAAAAAGATCTGCGCCAGCATATGATCGAATTGGCCGTGCTCAGCAGCAAATGCGATGATCTGCAGATGCAGGAATGGAAGAACTTCGCCGATGGATTTATCAGAGATTCCCTGCAGGGGCACTCCTACGGCAGTTCCCTGCTTGGGCTGGGACATGTCAGTGCACATGATAAAGCACAGCGCATTGCCAATGATATCCAAACTGTCACTGTCGTTATGCCGCATGAGATCTGTCTCGAAAAAGAAGCAGCCCCTCTCTGCCGTTTATTGGAAGATGCTTTGATCCGCATGTCAGAAGATGGCAGAGAGATCGTAGCAGCCGTACGCCGTGCCTCTTCCCGCTGAAACAAAAACATAATAAAAGATTGAAGATGTCTTCAGCAGACAAGCATCCTAACAGCAAATGCAGGCAAAGTTTCAACGCCTGCTTTCTTATTGCCAATACCGCAATGATATTATTGATGCTCACAAACCAGCATACGCTGGAACAGCAGTTTTTGCTGCGGAAGGAGATATTGCGGTAAATGAGACCAACTTCCCAGATGAAAACTTCAGAAAATGGATAACTGCTAATATCACAGGGGCTTCGGATGGCATTCTGACTAGTACTGAAATTTCTAATGTCACTAGTATTGATGCAGAAGGAAAAGATATTGGAAATCTGCAGGGGATTGAATATTTTACTAATTTAACTTATTTGAACTGTGACAACAATCAACTCACGGCTCTTGATATCAGCAAACTTACACAGTTGATTCAACTGGAATGCTGGATAAACAATCTTTCTTCGCTTACTGTTGGAGCAAACACTGCTCTTAAAAAGCTATATATAGCGGATAATCTTCTGACTTCATTGGATTTAGGAACACGTACACTTTTGGGAATTTCGTTTAATCAGACAATTCCTGCGTTAAATATCACCGGAGAGAGCGGAGCATGGAAGTATGATATGTCTGTTCTTAATATTAAAGACTTATCTAAAGTAATAATACGCGATGGTCAATCAGCCACTTTGGATAGAACAGCAGGTATTGTTACGTTTACGACAGCTGATAAGCCAAGTAAGCTGAAATATACGTATGACACAGGAGCATCTATAGATGATCCTACTATGTATCTTGATGTAACTGTCGTTGAAAAAGTAAAGAATCTTGATTTCGTATTAACACATAATGCAGCTAACAAGTACACCGTCAGCGTTGATAATGTGCCTGCTGGAAAACAGCTGCTGCTTATCGTACCAATTGCTGTAAATGGAATGACAGATGACCAGATCTACAACTATTATTTGCAATACTATGCAAAAATAATGAATGGCACAGATAATAATAATCATAGTGCTGTTGGCAGTTATTGGTTATCTTCTAATAATTTTACGATGAAAGAAATCACTAACAACGTGACATTTGATGTTGATTCCGATTTGGAAAGTCAGTTTATAAGAGGAATTGGCATTTGCATTACAGATCCTCAAGAGAGTTCTTTATATATATTAAATCAAGCCGGCATGACCAGAGGTCCTATCGCTATCGGTTCCTCCAGTGGAAACAAAATAAATGCTACCGCTCATAATGTCACCGTAACAGGCGGAACAGCTTCAGCTTCCACAGCATATAAAGGTGACAGCGTTAGCGTTACAGCAAGCAATGCTGATACGTTTGATCACTGGACTTCATCACCAGATGGTGTAGTCTTCAAAGATGCCAACAGTGCTTCTACTACATTCATAATGCTGGATAAAGATGTAACCATAACAGCAGTAGATAAAGCAGCTGTTCATTCAGTTAAGATTACATCCGGCAAATACATGAGCACTGCTGGAAAAGCATCTCAGACAGAGCTTACCGGAGCCATGACAGATGTCACTTATACCGCAGATGATGGCTATTACTTCCCAGAAAATTATGCTGTAGCTGCTGTGAATGGTATCAGTGTTAAGAGAACCAGTGCTTCTCAGATCACTGTATCCGGAACGCCTTCACAGGATACTGCGATTACCCTGAAGGATGCTGTCAAGAAAACTTCTCAGGATGCACCAAAGTCCAGTGAGATCACAGATGGCAAAGGCAAGATCAATGGCACGACAGCCCAGATGGAATACAGTTTAGATCAGATCATCTGGAAAGTATGCACAGAAGGAAGTACAGAAGCAGCAGCTGGAACATACTATGTCAGATATGCAGCAACAGACACTAAAAATGCCAGTGAAGCAGTAAAGGTCACTGTCACATCAGCAGTTACTGATGATGATGACTATCAGGTAGTCAATACAGGTGTTCGCTTCCAGACAAATATGTAAATTGACAGCAGTCTGGATCCACAAACAAGTACAGCAGCCACATAAAAACCAAGTCAATGATGTGACCTCTGTCAAGTGGACAGGATAAATAACTAAATGTACCGAATTGGCTTAATCTTTTGGTTAAGCCTTTTATATACTTACTGACAATTCTTTTAGATGCTGCTTATATTTGATGATTCTCTTGTTTTCTTCTATAGGATAGATATGCGGTATCTCAACGTTCAGAGCAGCTTGTCTGACCTGCATAGGCGTTTGATTTTCAAACCGTTCCTGAAGACGTTCTGTATTGTAGAAATCAAGATAAGAGTCTATGGCGATTCTTAGACTGTCTTCATTTTCTACGTCGTACATGTGATACATCTCCGATTTGATGATTCCCCACAATCCTTCTGTTGGACAATTATCTATACAATGTGCTACTCGTGACATGGATTGTGTCATACCTGCTGTAATGAGCTTATGTTGGAACACCTTGCTTGTATATTGAAATCCTCTATCGGAATGAAATATTGGCTTGGCATCTGGAAATGAATCAATTGCTTTCTGGAACGTATCGAAGACTAGTTTATTATCATTACGACCACTTACTACATACGATATGATTGATCGATCATATAGATCAATAATGGCACTCAAATATATTTTCTTGCTTGTTCCAGGTATCTTGAATTCTGACACATCTGTTGCCCATTTCTCGTTGGGGGTACTTGCTAAGAAGTCTCTCTTCAGCACATTATCCGCTGTTTCATCTGGCTTTGAATAGTGATATTTATATTTCTTCTTTCGTATTACCGAATGTATTCCCAACAGTCCCATAATACGTTGTATTCGTTTTCTGCTGTAAGTTGTGTGATTGAATACGTTGATATACATCCGCATTCTTCTATACCCGAGAATATGATGATACTTTTCATCATATTCCGTGATCAATACAGCAATGCGTTCGTTCTCCAGTTCATCATCTGTCTTGGTGCGATGGAGCCATTTATAATAGGATGAACGTTGAACACCAAGTGTTTTGCACATCCAATTGATGCTCCAATGGTGTTCCTCATGGCACTCATGAATGGCTTTGAACTTTGCTGTTAGTCTCCCTTTTTCGAAGGTCGCCTCCTTTCGATTTCCTGTACTTTTTTTAATAGTTCTACCGCCATTTCTTTCTCAGTCAGCTGGCGTATTAACCTATCATTCTCTCTTTTTAATCTCTCTACTTCGGTAAGCTCAGAATCTTCCTTATGATGGCCTCTGCGATCAGCTAGACCTTGTTCTTCATCCAAAAGATATCTATGTACCCATGTGTATACTTGACTGTAGCTGCAACCATAAATTTGTGCTGTACCATTAAAATCTTTATTGTGTTCAAGACAATACTTAACGATTTCAAGTCTTTCTTCTATAGTTGTCTTCCTAGCACTGACCATGTAGACCTCCGATTGGTGATGATAGCCCCTTAATTCTTCATGATCATTATACTTCTTTACCCAACTCTTTAATTGTTGGGAAGAGCGAAGCCCATACTTTGATGCTATATCTATATATGATCCAAGCCCATCAAGATAATCATGGCATGCTTGCCTTTTTAATGATTCATCATATGCATAATTATGTGTTTGCGGCAGTAGACCAATTTCTCCATCTGTTTTATATAGTAAAATCCATGCCCTCGTTGAACTTTCGTTGACACACAATTCATTGCTTATTTGCGAAACACTCCTAATTCCATTTTCATAATCCTTACAAGCCTGAATTTTCAATTCATAAGATATTTTTGATTTCCTTCCCATGATAAAATCCCTCCAAGTAGATTTTGTATGTTTCACTTGTCTACTTTGGAGGAATCATATCA
>JAAYWN010000218.1 GCA_012516665.1 Erysipelotrichaceae bacterium | reverse complement strand
GGCAGAAAATCGAGTGTATCTAAAAGAATACATAGAATTCCATAATCAAAAGCAGATAATTCTTCAGAGCTAAATAGATATCTTATATATGCCAACATATATTTATTTTAAAGCATTCACATATCAATAAAATATATTTTCCTTCAATTTATCACAGAAATTACCGATTCATCATCTAAGTATGGATTCTGATTTTTGATTAACTATGCTATTCATACGAGGTTTATATGAATAAAATAGCATTTCGTTTTGTGACAAACATCATATCAAAAATTGGCAGTTCACAAGCATCAAGGATTTCTTGGCACGCAATGTATCAGCCTACAATCAGAATTAAGAAGGATGTGGTTATTACCCATAAAGCTCACAGTAGCAATCAATATAAATAATTAGGAAAGGGGATTTGGATATACCACTAATATAAAAAAAATATTATTAGTTTTACTGTCATGTCTATTATTATGCGTTTCATCACCAATCTACGCAAAAGATTCTAACACAAATGAATCTGCTGACCCATCATCTGCAGCTCATGAATTATCATCTGATTCCAGCCCATATATTACACAATATATAATATCAGATGATACTGGAGAGCATATTATCAAGTACAATAGTCTTAACTACGAGCTGACCATTGATGGATCAACAATAAAGCCTACTATCACGCAATTTCCAACAGCAAGAGCGACAATTGACTATGGTTCTAGAATGAATCTTCAATATAGTATTCCTTGGCGAGGCGCAGCAGTCATGACAGCTGCACTTGTTGCAGCAATTCCAGGAATCGGCTGGACAGTTGCCGGAGCTATTATAGGTGGTGTAGCTGCAGAAGGTTCACCATTATATGTTACATATACGCAATATCATAGTGCAGAAACTTATCGTTCTCAATCGTCTGGTATATACTATAAGAAAGCAATAAATAAATATATTAGAGCATATAAGAATAGCATTTCTAGAGTAAATCTGATTTACGGTCCTGCTGATGGTGGATGGTTCGATCCGATTCAGCCATAGAAAGGTGGCAGCATGCTGTTATATTCAAGTGACCCACAGGTGAACTTAAAAAAAGCGAAATCGAATCTAATTGGCATTCTTATTGTTACAATCGTTTTATGCATGATCGCATATTGCATCAAAGGGTTGCAAGTAAGCCTTCTCGTTCTTCTTGTTATGGCTGCTGCAGAAGGCATCGATATCACTACAGCTAATCATGCGAGCAAACTTATCGCCAAAACGGAGATTGATACAGCAATACGCAATGGATATATATTTACTATCATTGAGTCAATACTGATTATCATCATCTGGATTGTTCTTCTTGGATGGAAGACAGGCGGAATTGTCAGCTGTATCTATATCGCTGCTGCGGCTGTACGATTCTCGTTCATGAAGAAATCAGCTAACTAGATTGCGTTTACAATAACATGTGCCTTCCGAACTGTGCAGTAACAGTGCGGAAGGTTTTATTATGCACATATCAGCATTTCATATTGACACACGTCTATATATATTTCATAATGATACATAGATATATATGAATGTGAGGAATGAATATGACTGCCGATGACACTGCCTTAATATGCAAAGCCTTGGGGGATCCCAATCGTTTGAAAATTGTTCAGATGCTTACCAAAGGTGAGATGTGCGCATGCAGATTATTAGAAGCTCTTTCTATCACACAGCCCACTTTATCCCATCATAT
>JAAYWN010000217.1 GCA_012516665.1 Erysipelotrichaceae bacterium | reverse complement strand
TGCATAGTGCTGGCCGAAGGCATCGTTGCTGAACAGAATGTTCTCGCCTGTCAGATAGGTGAACATGGTGTCCGGCCAGTGGAGCATCGGCGCCTCCACGAAAATCAGCTTGCTGTCACCAAGATCCAGCGTATCCCCGGTCTTGACGGTGACAAAGTTCCATTCCGGGCGATGATAATGCCCCTGAATGATCTTTTGGCCGTTCGCTGTGCAGTAGATGGGGGTGTCCGGAATCTCCCGCATCAGCTCCGGAAGGGATCCGCTGTGGTCGATTTCATTATGGTTCATAACGATATAGTCGATGCTTTTCAAGTCGACGTCCTGCTTCAGGCGGGCAACAAACTCCTTATCAAAAGGCTGCCACACCGTATCGATCAGGGCGGTCTTTTTGTCGCGCACCAGATAGGAATTATATGAGGAGCCCTTGTGCGTGGAATATTCGTCCCCGTGGAACCGGGTGAGCTCCCAGTCGACCTTGCCAACCCAGCTTACCTTATCCGTCAATTTTTTTGCCATCTTTTTTACCTCCGTCATTTTTATACGATAGGACTTATACCTGCAATCGCCTATGCGAATGCACAGACACGCGCGATTATTCGATGTCATTTAACGTGTCGGGCTGCAAAATGCGAATTCGTTTACCATTGCGCTCCAAAAGGCCTTCTTCCTCGAATTTCCCTATTTTTCGGGACAATGTCTCAGGGGCCGTCCCTAAAAATGCGGCCAGCTCCTTCATGGGCAGTGGAAGTGTCACTTCGTTTGATTCGGCTACCTTCATCAAATCCAGCAGATATCCGGCCAGACGGGACGCCACGGATTCGGTTGCCGTACTGGTAATAAGGCGGTCCGCCGCAACCAGGCGCCGGTTGTATTCCTCCAGCAGCTTGATACTGATCGACGGATACTGCGCCAGCAGATTCATGAAATCTTCCCGACCGATCGTACAGACTTCCAGCGCCGACAGCGCTTCGCCGAAGCCGGCCGGATTTTCGGATCCGAACAGGCTTTCCGCCCCAAAGAAATCACCAGACTCCAACACGCGCAGAAGCTGCTCTTTCCCCGATCCTGAAAGCTGATAGACCTTGACACGGCCGCGGGAAATAATGATAAGTCCGCTCTGCCGGTCGGGAGAAAACACCGTTTCCCCCCGGCGGAAGTTCCGGTGCCGCGTTATACCGCTGATTTTTACCAGGCTCTCATGATCCAGATGGTTAAAAATAGGCACCAGTTCCGCACACACATGGTTTGGCACGATCCTCCCCCCCTCCTAACAATATAGAATCAAGCAGCCGACCAGCAGAACGGCGTCCGTTGGCTGCTTATTTCATTACTTTACTTCCGTTCGGATACCGGCGTCAATCTGTGAAAGCAGCTGGTATTCCTTTTGGAACCCCTCACAGGCGTCGGAAGGGGCGGTATATCCGCCAGTTACCTCACGTAGCTGATCCAGAATCCTGTTCAGTTCGCTGCGATCGGTTCCTTCGGACAGCCTCGCATGGAGATTGCCGACAAGCCAACCGACCTTTTCAAGCTCGGGATGAGCGCCGCCATGTACACGCCGTACCACCGGCAAGACTGCGTCCAGCTCTTTGAAAGCAGCAAGGACAGATTTCGGGCAGTTTTCCAAAGCACCTCTTTTGACAGACATGATTTTCCCTCCTTTTTTCTTTATGACAGTTTCAGCACATCATAACCAAGATCGCGTACCACCGCGGCAAGCGCTTCCGGTTCCGTCTTTTCTTCATTGTACTGAACCTTTGCCTTACTGGAGTTGAACAGAACCGTGACCGATTCCACACCGGATGCATTTTTCAATGCGGTTTCAATCTTCTGGGCACAGGTGGGGCAAACAAGCTGTTCTAATTGCATCGTCACTTTTTTCATTATGATTCCCTTCTTTCTGTTAGATTGTGATTTTATTTTATCACCATTCCAAGTAATTTCCTTGACCTATGTCAAGTTTTCCAGTTCTATTTTATTTTTTCGTGCGGGACGCAGCAGGCGCATTGCGTTGAGGATCACCACAAGAACGCTGGCTTCATGGACGAACATGCCGCTGGCCATATGGATATAGCCTGCAAAAAGTCCCGCGAGCAGCAGAAACACCGTACTGACCGCGATAACAATATTCTGGCGTGTCAATCCAACGGTGCGTTTTGCAAGTCGTAAAGCAATCGGAATACTTTCCAGATTTGACCGGATCAGAACCACGTCAGAGGTTTCCACGGCCACATCGGTGCCACCGCCCATGGCGATGCCAGTATCCGCGGCGGCCAACGCGGGACTGTCGTTCACGCCGTCGCCCACAAAAGCCACAACATGCCCTTCCCGCTGCATAGCCTTTACCGCGGCCAGCTTATCCTGGGGCAAAAGCTCTGCCCGCGCTTCACTGAGCCCGATTTTCGTCGCTACCGCCTCGGCGGCTTTACGATTGTCTCCAGTGAGCATCACCGTACGCTTGACGCCGAGTTTGTACAAATCAGAGATCATTTGCGCAGCGCCCGGTTTTACCGCGTCGGAAATCGCGAACAGCAGAAGAATTTTCCCGCCTACAGCCAGCAAAACAGTGGTAGCGCCGCGGTTCTGCGCTTCCGCCAGATCGTGACGCTGACTTTCCGTCAAGGGAATCCCGTTTGCCTCCATCATACGGGCGCTGCCTGCCAGAACCGATCTGCCATTGATCTCGGCGCGCAGTCCAAGGCCCTTTTCCGCTTCGCTGTGTATCGTCTCCGAAGATTCCGCTCCCCGATCCTTCGCGTAGTTTACAATGGCAGCAGCCAGCGGATGATCGCTGGCACTTTCCACGGCCGCCGCAAGCTCCAGCGCCTTCGGGATATTGTCCGTATATGGATACAGCGCTGTCACACTGGGATGTCCCACCGTCAGTGTCCCGGTCTTATCGAAGACCATCGTGTCCGTTTTGGCGAACGTGTGAACGCTGTCGCCGCCTTTAAGCAGCGTCCCGTTCCGGGCGCCGCGCCCAATCCCCGCCACGTTGGCCACCGGGGCGCCAATCACCAGCGCGCCTGGGCAAGCCAGCACCAGAACCGTAATCGCGGTGTCAAGGTTCCGGGTAATCAGCCACGCGGTGACAGCCAGAACGACTACCACAGGCGTGTACCATTTTGCAAATCGGTCGATAAACCGTTCCGCAGGAGATTTCGCATCCTGTGCTTCCTCCACCAGCGCGATAATCTTGGCGAACGTGGTGTCCTCTCCGACCTTGGTTGCCCGCATCTCCAGCGTCCCGCTATCCAAAATAGTGCCTGCAAAAATCTGATCGCCGGGGCCTTTGTGTGCAGGGGTTGATTCCCCGTTAATGCTGGCCTCATCAAGATAGCCTTCTCCCGATTCAACCATACCGTCTACCGCGACCTTGCCTCCCGTCTTTACCAGCAGCCGATTGCCTTCTTCCACTTCATCTGCGGAAATCTCCACAGCGCCGGAAGAATCAAGCCGCCAAGCTGTGGCCGGAGCCATTTCGGTAAGCGTTCGGATGGCGCTTTTCGTCTTGTTCAGGGTTCGCTGCTCAAGATAGGTACCGAACTGGAACAGGAACGTCACGATTGCCGCCTCGCTGTATTCCCCAATGTACAATGCGCCGATTACCGCTATGCTCAGTAGAAGCTCAATGCCTACCGTTTTCATCCGGAACCCCGTCAGCGCTTTGAAAAAGATTGGCAGCCCCGCCAGAACCGTAGCGACAAGATACGCTGCAATGATGAGAGCTTTCCAACCGGTAAGCCTTTCA
>JAAYWN010000078.1 GCA_012516665.1 Erysipelotrichaceae bacterium | reverse complement strand
CTTCCAATATTCTCGGCGCATCGATTGTGTTACATGTTCCATAAATGAGACCTCCTAGTCTAGAAAATCCTATGGTTTTCTAGACTAATTATCCCAATGTCCCAATTATCGTACAGGTACTCATGATTTGGCTTTTACGAATATTGTAGCTGTGATGTGACGAATGCAATGCTCAATCATACGTCAGCTGAGCCTAAACTAAGCCGTTTTCGGCAGGATGGTGAAAACAAGCTAAAAATTAAGTGAAATTTTGCACAAAATCGGATTGCTTTCGTTTTCAGCTTGATTGGCGGGTGCTATAATAATACAGGCAATAAGGAGGAAAACTTTAAATGTCAAAGGTTACTGTTAAGGATTTAGACGTTAGAGGAAAGCACGTTATCGTTCGTGTTGATTTTAACGTTCCGCACAAGGGAGAAGTCATCACTGATGATAATCGTGTCCGTGCTGCTCTTCCAACAATCAATTATCTGACTGAGAATGGCGCAAAGGTTCTGCTTTTATCCCATCTTGGAAAGATCAAGACTGACGAGGACAAAGCAAAGAATGATATGTCCATCGTTGCTAAGAGATTGGCTGAGCTTCAGAAGGCTCCGGTACAGTTCGTCAACGCAACAAGAGGTGCTGAACTGGAAGGTGCTGTGAAGGATCAGAAAGAAGGAACTATCATTCTGATGCAGAATACCCGTTATGAGAAGGGTGAGACAAAGAATGATCCTGAACTGAGCAAGTATTGGGCAGGTCTTGGCGATCTGTTTGTTGAAGATGCGTTTGGTTCTGTACATAGAGCACATTCTTCAACGGTCGGCATTCCTGAAAATCTGCCAGCTGGATGTGCGGCAGTAGGCTTCTTAGTAGAGAAGGAATTGAATGTATTAGGCGGTGCTCTGAACAATCCGCAGAGACCGTTCGTTGCAATTCTTGGCGGTGCTAAGGTATCCGATAAGATCGGTGTCATTGAGAACCTCCTCAAGATCGCTGATAAAGTATTGATCGGCGGCGGTATGTCATATACATTCTCAGCAGCAGTCGGCGGCAAGATCGGCGATTCTCTGTTAGAAGCTGATAAAGAAGATATGGCAAAAGATTTCCTTGAAAAGGGAAAAGGCAAGCTGTTCCTGCCTGTTGATACAGTAGAGGCTAATGCATTTGACAATGCAACAGAAGTGAAGACAGTCAAGGCTGGTCAGGTAGATGATGGCTTTATGGGCTTGGATATCGGCCCTGAAACAGTTGCTCTGTTCCAGAAGGAATTAGCTGGTGCTAAAACAGTATTCTGGAATGGCCCAATGGGCGTCTTTGAGAAGCCTGAATATGCGAAGGGAACAGAAGCTATCTGCAAGACTTTAGCAGGTCTTGATGGCGCAACAACGATCATCGGCGGCGGTGATTCTGCATCTGCTGCTAAGAACTTAGGCTTTGCGGATAAGTTCAGCCACATTTCCACAGGCGGCGGCGCATCGCTTGAATTCATGGAAGGAAAGGAGCTCCCGGGTGTTGCAGTCATCCCTGAGAAGTAATTAGAAAAAATGTCAAGAAAACCTATTATCTTCGGCAACTGGAAGATGAACAAAACACCGAGCGAAGCAGTTGAATTCTTCAAGGGAATTGAAGGATATGTATCCGGCAGTGAAGCAGCAGATTACGGTATCGGTGCACCGTATGTTGATCTCGATATTGCGGTTAAGAATGCCGGCAAGGTCCTGGTCGCAGCGGAGAACTGCAATGAAGTTGATTCCGGTGCCTTCACAGGTGAAGTATCTGTACCGATGCTGAAAGAGATTGGTATCACATACTGCATCATTGGCCATTCTGAGAGAAGAACATATTACAATGAGACAAGTGCTCATTGTGCTGCTAAGGCAAAGAAACTGTTTGCGGACAGCATTACACCGATCCTGTGTGTTGGTGAAACAGAAGCAGAGTATGATGCCGGCAAGACAAATGAAGTCATTCAGAAAGAACTGAAGGAATCCTTAGAAGGATTGACTTCTGAAGAAGTATCCAAGATGGTCATTGCTTATGAGCCTATCTGGGCTATCGGCACTGGCAAGTCAGCAGATGTCAATACAGCAGAAGCTTGCTGCAAGCTCGTACGTGAGACTGTCAAAGGCCTCTATGATGAAGCTACAGCAGCCAATGTACGTATTCAGTACGGCGGATCGGTGAAGCCGAACAACATCAAAGAATATATGGCATGTGAAGATATCGATGGTGCATTGATCGGCGGAGCTTCATTAAAGGTTGATTCCTTCAAGGAATTGATCGATGCTACAAAGTAAGGCATTGGCAGATTGATATCTGTTAAATAGAAAAGGTACAAATAGGAGGAAATATAAATGCCAAATTTTATTGATCCAATTGCAGAAGTACATGCACGTGAGGTCTTAGATTCTCGCGGCAATCCAACCGTAGAGTGCGAAATTTTCACAGAGTCCGGTGCTTGGGGACGTGCCATCGTTCCGTCAGGTGCTTCCACTGGTGAAAGAGAAGCTGTAGAGCTTCGCGATGGTGATAAGGATAGATTTGATGGCAAGGGCACATTGAAGGCTGTTGCTAACGTCAATGATAAGATCGGACCTAAGGTCATTGGTATGAATGTCTTTGAGCAGAAGCTCATTGATAAGACAATGATCGATCTTGATGGCACAGAGTTCAAGTCGAACTTAGGTGCAAATGCTACATTGGCTGTATCTTTAGCTGCTGCAAGAGCTGCTTCTGATTCCTGCGGCCTGCCTCTGTATCAGTACATTGGCGGCACAAACGCTAAGGTCCTGCCAGTTCCTATGATGAACGTATTGAATGGCGGCAAGCATGCTGATTCTGCAGCTGACTGCCAGGAATATATGATCATGCCAGTAGGCGCTAAGAATGTACACGAAGCTGTACGTATGGGTGCTGAAACATTCCATGCTCTGAAGAAGGTCCTGAAGAAGTATGGCTATGGCACAGGCGTCGGCGATGAAGGCGGCTATGCACCAGACAGCATCAAGGGCGGAAACGGTCCATTGGAGACACTTGGCAATGAAGGCCCATTGGCTCTGATGAAGGAAGCTGTTGAAGCTGCTGGATATAAGCTCGGTGACGATATCTGCTTCGCAATGGATCCAGCTTCTTCTGAATTCTATAACGAAGAGACACATAAGTATGAGCTGAAGAGATCCGGTGAAGGCGAGAAGACATCTGAAGAGATGATCGAAATGTATTCTAAGTGGGTCGAGAAGTATCCGCTGATCTCTTTGGAAGATGGCTTAGCTGAGAATGACTGGGAAGGCTGGCAGAAGCTGAGAGAGACTCTCGGTGATAAGATCCAGCTTGTCGGTGATGATCTGTTTGTTACTAATACAACATTCATCAAGAAGGGCATTGAACTGAAGGCTGCCAACTCTGTATTGATCAAGCTCAACCAGATCGGCACTCTGACAGAAACTCTGAATGCTATCGAAATGGCTAAGGAAGCTGGCTGGACAGCTGTTGTATCGCATCGTTCCGGTGAATCTGAAGACAGCACGATCGCTGACCTTGTCGTCGGTGTCAATGCCGGTCAGATCAAGACTGGTTCTATGAGCCGTACAGATCGTATTGCTAAGTACAATGAATTAATGAGAATTGAAGAAGAACTTGGCGATGTCGCTGAATACCGCGGCAGAAAAGCTTTCTACAACGTTAAGGCTGTAGCAGGCAAGTAAGCTTACATTGAGACCTTTGGCAGAAATGTCAGAGGTTTTTTTTGTGCCCGATATATTATTGGTGTTACAGAGAAATGATCCACACAGAACAAAAAGGGAGCACTGTATTGATTCCTTTTAGGTTGCCTGACTGGTCGGTCATCATCTCCATTCAGCCATTTGCAGATATAGTAAACTGCGATACCTGCTGCAATGGAGATTAGCAAAGAAATGAGTTATATCGCACTTTTCATCCCTTTTCCAGAGGGCTCTGCCATATGCCGACTGCTGCAGCTGATCGGATCGACTGAATAAAGAAAGAGCTACAGATAACGAAAATATATGAGGCTGGTTTGCCATTGAAAAATTTAGAAAATTTTCATTGAATATGTTCCGGATCTTGGAAATACAGGACAGATAAAATGCTGCGTTTTCTAAGATGAGAATGAGGCTCGGTTGCACCCTTGTGTGAAGTATGTGAGAATGTTTTACGAGGTGAAGAATGAATAAAAAAATGATGACAGGAATTCTGGCAGGCATTCTGCTGCTGGGCGGATGCACGCAGAATGCGGCACAGCCGACAGCATCTGCTTCAGCAGAGACGGAAAAGAATCTGAATGCAGAATATACGCAGCTTCCGGAAGAGAATGCTTTTTACTATTTAGAAAAAGATGGCGTGGAGACACTTATTCTGCATGGCACAGGGATCCTTTATTTAGGCTTTCCAGAATGCCCATGGTGCCAAGCATATGTTCCGCAGCTGAATACTGTACTGCTCGCCAATGAAGCAAAAGCAGCGTATTACAATATCCATACGGATAAGAGCGAAGATCGTACATTTTATGATCAGATTGCCAAGGATATTGAAGATGTCAATGATACAGGCAATACAATTATGCAGTATGACAATGATGGAAAGGCTGTCATCTACATGCCATTGGTCCTGTTTGTAAAGAATGGCAGGGTCATTGCATACAATAATGAGACATGTATGGAAGACTCTTCTGTGATCAAACCAGAAGCATATTGGACGGAAGAAAAAAAGAGCGCATTGCAGACAGCTTTGAATAAGCTCGTGGCAGAGATCAAGACAGCACAGAAAGAAAATGAAGCCAAAGGATGTGACAATGGCTGCAAAGTAGATTGAAATTGCGGAAAAGGTATATTTCACAAAGTCGATACCAATTGCATGACAAAACAGGGAATGCTATAATAATCCGGCAGGCGAAAGGAGTACTTTATGCTGAACGCATTATTAATGATTGATTCTGCAATGATTATTATCCTATCATTGCTGCAGAGCGGAAAAACAGATGGTATGTCAGGGGCTTTCACTGGAAACGGTGGATTGAACCTGTTTGCAAATGTTAAAGAAAGAGGATCTGAAAAGGTCGTATCAAATTTAACGCTGGTACTTGGAATATTATTCTTTGTATTAGTGATTGCAATCCGAATTGTAGGTTAAACCGGGATAATTCCGGTTTTTCTTTTATATCGTCTTTAAGGAGAAATGTATTTATATGACAGAGATCAGAGATCAGATTATTGCATATCTGCAGGGACATGCAAAAGGGAAAAGAAAATTAAAAGATATTGCGGATGCATTGAAGATGAGCAGTGAAAAAGATACCGCGTTTTTAAAGAAAGAATTGGATGCTATGGAAGCAGAGCATCTGCTGTTCCATACGCCAGAAAATCAGTATGAAACACGGGAACAGGCAGGGATCTTTGAAGGACGGATCTCCATGAATCGTGCCGGGATGGGCTTTTTAGACCGCGAGGATCAGGACAGTATCCGCATTGAAAGCAAAGAACAGAATACAGCTTTAGATGGAGATACCGTATTGGTGCAGTGCCAGCCATGGGAAGCATATGGCAGAGTGGTAGCAGTGCTGCAGAGAAACAAGGATCATGTGATCGGTACGTTCGTGAATGGAAGCCAGGGACTTGTTTTCCAGCCGGATGATGCCAAACTGCAGGGCAGGCTTATTAAGATCATCTGCGGCAAAGACTTTGCGCCGATCGAAGGCATGAAGGTCCTTTGCAGCATTGTCAGATATGGAACGCCTCTGCAGCTGAGAGTTGAACAGACGATTGGCTATAAAGATGATCCGGGCGTTGATATTACCTCTATCCTGCTGGATCATGATATTGAAGCAGAATTCCCAGCGGAGGTAATGGCCCAGGTCCATGATATTCCCCAGGAAGTACAGGAAAAGGATCTGGCGGGCAGAACAGATCTCAGCAAGGATATTACCGTTACCATTGATGGTGATGATTCTAAGGACTTTGATGATGCTGTATCAGTCGTGAAAAATGACAAGGGATGGGTGCTGAAAGTATCCATTGCGGATGTGTCGCATTATGTGACTTGGAACTCACCGTTGGATCTTGAGGCAAGAAAACGGGGATGCAGTACCTATGTGACAGACCGTGTTGTACCGATGCTGCCGCATGAACTGAGCAATGGCATTTGTTCTTTAAATCCGCATGTGATCCGGCTGACTTTGACCGCAGAGATGCAGATCAATAAAGCAGGGGAAGTCAGAGACTATAAGATCTATCCTTCCTATATTCGATCAACGGAAAGAATGACATATAACAATGTCAATAAGATACTGGATGGCGATGAAGAGCTGCAGAAGAGGTACAGCAATCTTGGAACGCTGCTGAGCGATCTGGCAGAGTGTGCAGACAGTATCCGCAGAGAAAGAAAAGCCAAGGGCGCCATTGATTTTGCATCTGCGGAAGCAGAGATCAAAGTTGATGAAAAGGGACATCCGATCGATATTGAGCCAAAAGAAAGAGGCCATGCCGAAGAGATGATCGAAGACTGCATGATTGCAGCCAATGTTACGGTAGCGAATTTTCTGAAATGGCAGGAGATCCCAGCCATCTATCGTATTCATGAAGAACCGTCAGCGAAAAGGATCAAGAACTTTGTCAATATGAGCGAGCAGATGGGACATAAGCTGGTCATTGGCAAAGCGGATATTTATCCAAACGAGCTGCAGAGATACTTGGAGTCTGTGAAAGATACGGATGAGTATCAGGTATTGAGCATGATGATGCTGCGGTGCATGCAGAAGGCAAGATATGATTCTCATTGTGTAGGGCATTTCGGCCTGGCTGAAGAAGAATATCTGCACTTCACTTCGCCGATCCGCCGGTATCCG
This sequence comes from Erysipelotrichaceae bacterium, assembly GCA_012516665.1. GTDB lineage: Bacteria > Bacillota_I > Bacilli_A > Erysipelotrichales > Erysipelotrichaceae > Bulleidia. The sequence continues at coordinate 8,410 of JAAYWN010000078.1, read as the reverse complement.
GATCTTGTCGTTCATCGGATGCTGCGAAAGTATTCCTTTGAACAGTGCACGGATGCTGAAGAGAGAAAAAATGATGAGCAGCTCTGCCAGGCATATGCAGAGCAGTCCTCAGTCAGAGAAAGAGAAAGCAGCGATGCTGAATTTGCCTGCGATGATATGAAGAAAGCAGAATATATGCAGGATCATATTGGTGAAAAGGGCGAAGGTATCATTACCGGTGTTACCGGATATGGTTTCTATGTAGAACTTGCCAATACGGTAGAAGGTTTAGTTCGCCTCAGTGAAATGCATGATGATTATTATGCCTATAATCCTGACCGCATGGAACTTGTCGGACAGAGAACAAAACGTACCTATCGCATGGGCATGAAAGTGAATGTTGTTGTCTTAGCAGCGAGCAAAGAAGACAGTACCATTGACTTTGGCCTGTGCGGAAAGAATGGCAAGGTGCTTGCCAATCATAAAGATCCAAGGGATAAAAGAGATGCGCGAAGAAAACAGCGCCGGAATGTGAAAGAAGGCAGGAAGAGAGATGGCAGAAGGAAGAGACACTAAGGTAAAACTTGTCGCCGAGAATCGCAAGGCTCGTCATGACTACTTCTTGGAAGAAAAATTTGAATGCGGCATTGTGCTGACTGGGACAGAGATCAAATCGATCCGGGCTGGCAAGGTGCAGTTCAAAGATGCGTATATTTCAATCTATCAGGGAGAAGCCTGGATCAAAGGCATGCATATCAGTCCCTATAAACAGGGAAATATCTTCAATGTCGATGAGACCAGAGACCGGAAATTACTGATGCATAAATTTGAGATCCAGAAATTATTTATGAGCATCAAGACAGATGGCTATACATTGATACCAACAAAGATGTATCTCAAGAATGGCAAGGCTAAACTTGAAATTGCTCTGGCAAAAGGAAAGAATCTTTATGATAAGCGTGAAGATTCAAAGGTCAGAGACGCACAGCGGGAGATGGCAAAGGCTCTCAAATTTCACGGATGAATGAGAAAGAGACAGAAGTATTTCAAATTGTTAAAAAGCATTTGGAAATGTATCCATTGATGCAGCCGCAGGATGTCATGAAGCTGCTGTATCAAAGGAACTATGGTCCGGAACATGATATCGCTGATCCGCATCAGTCGCTGCAGATGCTTGAAGCTGAAGCCAAGGACATTGCGATATCAGCAGATGCACCATTATGCACACCGATCGGCAATGCTTTTGTCAGACTGAATCTGGATCGTGCTCTGCATGATTATACGGCAGAACAAGTGAATGATATGTTCGTCCGCAGTGCTGGGGTGATCCATGGCTCATTAAGTCAGTTCTTAGCAGATATCAAGCTGATCCAGCGGAACTTTGACGGATTGACAGCCGACTTCACTTTGGCAGACTATGAAGAGTATCTCAGCTGGTATCGTTCACAGGCATATCCGGCTGTTCACCATAGTCCGATCTACCGTCAGAACTATGCGCCGCATTATCGAGTTGTCTTCAATAATATCTGGAATGCACTGGATTGATCTGCTTGCAAAGAAAAGAATCGCATGCTACATTACCTATGCATTCAATCATGGGGCTGTAATGGTTTCGACAGGTCTTTGTTTGATTCAAGCTGCAGTGGAGCGATGACCATATCATCAAACAAATTTAAACGCTAAAAACACAAACAGAGGCGCAAGCCTCGCTTTCGCTGCCTAACAACGCTTGATGCGCTGACAGCGCCCCAGCAATTGCTTTGCCATTTGGCAGCTGCTGTGTAACTTAAGTGGATAAGGTGAAGCTGATGACTGTAGGCTGATCCCGACAATCTTACAGATCAATTCAGTGAGAGGGTAGTCTGCTGTCATTCTCACTGTCTTATCAATCAGCAGGATAAACTGTAGACGCTTGAATGTGGGACAATTCTTGGACAGGGGTTCGATCCCCCTCAGCTCCACTAACCAAGGTATCGGTCAATCGATCGATGCTTTTCTTTTATATACAATGCGATACTGTTATGCATATTTACAGAATGTGGACACGGTATGAAGACGATCATCTTGATGCGTCGCAGATCATAGAGGACCTGCATGAGAGGAACGTTGGTGATGCGGGTCATGATTTTTGGCAGCAGCAGTATGAAGATCATGATTATAAGAACCCAAATGGTGGATCGCTGAATGAAGTGAAGAAGCACATGAATCAGGCAGTGCACAGCATTCTTGGTCAGATGAAGGATGGCGAAACTGTTTTGTCTGTTTCACATGCGACAGCCATCTGCGCGTATCTGCTGAACTTCTGTGAGATACAGGGGAATGATCCAAAACAAAAGATAAGAAAGATCCTGTTCCATGACGAGATCATAATGAATGGAAAGATCGATCCGATGAACTTCTTTGTGCTTCACTTTGATCATGGCACAATGACAGGCATTTCTTTTCATCATTGACGCGTGTGGTAGAATAATAAGCACGTGTGTATCAGAAGATCTGATATGCAATGCGAAAGGATGATGTACTGTGTCAATGTATTTATCACCTATGATCACAGCAATCGCTGTGTTTCCTATATTGGCTGCGCTGATCGCTTTTCCTTTTGCCTTGGTGCAGTACCATAAATATGGTTCAATCCCTTGGCTCAAGGTACTGATCTTTTTTACCTTTGCCTATTATATGCTGACGATCTATTTTATGATCATACTGCCATTGCCGGATAAGAATGATCTTTCTTCTTTCAGCTATGCCGGTCATATTGAATTGATCCCATTTGATAATATTCTTGATTACTTCCGTAAGAAGCCATTCACAATGGATCTTTCTTATATCCTGACTTTTTTAAAGAGCCCCTGTTTTTATGAGCTGGCATTTAATATTCTGATGGTCGTGCCATTTGGTATGTATCTTAGATATTATTTTAAATGCATTCTGAAGAAGACTTTCTTCCTGAGCTTTCTTTTGAGCTTGTTCTTTGAATTGACACAGCTGTCTTCTTTATATGGATATTATCCGGCACCGTATCGTACATTTGATACGGATGATCTCATCTGCAACACATTGGGCGGTGTACTTGGCTGGGTGCTTTCACCTGCCTTTACCTTCTTTCTGCCGCAGCGCAGACAGCTGGATGAACAGTCTGTGGCGGCCAGCGTGAAAGTATCTGTTTGGCGCAGAGGCTGTGCGGATATTGTGGATGTGATCCTATTCATGCTGATATATACGGCGATTCAATTCGGTCTAAGTTTATTTCAGGTTTCATGGCAGTCCAGCGATGAACTGTATATCGGTGCTTTTCTTTTCCTGCAATGGTTCAATGCATCTATTTCACATGGCTCTTCGCCAGGAAAATCGATCTGCCGCATACAGGTATGCATGAATGATAAAAAGAAAGCATCCTTCTTAGCTCAGCTGCTGCGGTATCTGATCCTATGGGCTTTTGTGAGCGGCAATTTACTGTTGGCACAATGGGTGCAGAAAGAGATGATGGTACAGACTGGTATGATGCAGAATATTCTGTATGGGACCAATCTGTTCTGCTATGTAATTGAGATCGTCATGGTCATGGATGTGCTCCACGCGATTGTGATGCATAAGCCTATGCTGTATGAAAAGATCAGTCATACGGAGATCGTCAGTACAATGCCGCTGACACCGTTGGATACAGAATAAAATGTATTTCAAGCACAAGAACAGATACGGCAATGAGCATCCTGCCGTATTTTTGGTATGACCTGTGATACATTTGAAAAGGAAAAGAGGTACCCATTTCATATGAACAGCACTGTATTTTGGGGAATCCTGATTCCCTTTCTAGGAACATCAGTAGGAGCGGCCGGTGTCTTCTTTATGAAGAATTCACTTGGTGAAAAGACCCAGAGGATACTGACGGGATTTGCGGCCGGTGTGATGACAGCAGCTTCTGTATGGAGCCTTCTGATCCCGGCTATTGAAGCATCCGCACAGATGGGAAAATGGTCCTTTATCCCAGCCGTGATCGGTTTTTGGCTTGGTATAGGATTTCTTCTTCTGATGGATAATGTGATCCCGCATCTGCATAGCTTCAGTGAGGATCCGGAAGGACCGAAGAGCAGATTGGCAAAGACGACCATGATGATCCTTGCAGTGACTCTGCATAATATTCCGGAAGGAATGGCTGTCGGTGTTGTTTTTGCTGGATATGTTACAGGAAATTCAGGCATTACTGCAGCCGGAGCAATGGCGCTTTCTATTGGCATTGCTATTCAGAACTTCCCGGAAGGAGCGATCATTTCCATGCCGCTGTATTCCAATGGCATGGGCAGGACAAAATCTTTTGTCGGCGGTGTCCTGTCAGGCATTGTAGAACCGATCGGAGCTATCATCACCGTGCTTGCGGCTGGCATCATTGTGCCGATCCTGCCATATCTATTAGGATTCGCAGCTGGGGCAATGATCTATGTCGTGGTCGAAGAACTGATCCCTGAAATGTCCGAAGGAAAGCATTCCAATAGTGGTACGATCTTCTTTGCTGTAGGCTTCAGTGTCATGATGATCCTGGATGTGGCCTTGGGCTGAGATAAATTATTGCTATGAAAGCGCTTAACAGTCAAAACTGTATTGACAGTGTTTTTGATGGTGCTATTATCTTTGTGCGTGAAGAAAACAAATCTGATTTCGTGAGAAATTGGATTGTATATAAACGTACAAATTGACTGCATATTCTGCAGTCAAGCGATATATAAGAACAAATCGATCTCAGTGAGATCGAGCGATATATATCAATGCCGAGACAATGAAGTCTCGTTTTTTTTTTTTGCATAAAGAAAGAAAGCCTCAATAGCCGGCTTTCTTATCTACCAGATGTTCCAGAGGTTCTTTGTTCAGATAATGAACAAGGTTGTCATGGAAGATCTGCAGTACTTTGTCATATGTAGTCTGGGCATTAAAGCGTCCGGAAATGTGCGGTGTGATATATACATTCTTCGTCTGCCACAAGGCACTGTTCTTGGGCAGCGGCTCCCATTCGGTGACGTCGAGATGTACGCCCTTCAGCCAATGATCCTGCATGACTTTGATCAAAGCTTCAGTGTCAATGGCAGAGCCTCTGCCGACATTGATCAGCAGTGCACCTTTTTTGATCCGGCGCAGACGTTCTTCATTGAACAGATGCTTGGTCTCTGCTGTCTCCGGAAGGGACAGGGCGACAATATCAGCCTTTGGCAGATAGGCATCAAGATCATTCATGGTACCAACTTCCTTTAGGTAGGATGGTTTCTCATGAACTGTTCGGCGAATGCCGTATACCTGAGCGCCCAAAGCGTTCATCTTTCTGGCAAAAGAGGATCCAATATCGCCAAGACCGACACAGACTGCGGTGCTGGAAGAAAGAGTATTGACGGAACCTAGATTATTCCAAACGTGCTCCTTCTGCTGATCATAATAAGGGTAAAGATTCTTCATCATGCCCAATACAGCAGCCAGCATATGTTCGGAAATTGCTTCACCATAGGCACCGCTGGCATTGGTCAGCTGAATATCATCTCCCAATTGCGCCATATCCTGGATCCCTGCGCTGTCCAGCTGTACCCATTTCAGGGCAGGATCTTCCTTCAGCAAACTATAGGGCAGATTGCCTAGGACGATTTCTGTATCTTTCAGATCTTCTGCGGTAACGTCCTTTTTTTCTTTATATACAATATCCAATCCGGCAAAAGAGAACAGATATTTCTTATCTTCCGGTACCGGTGTGATGATCAGAGCTTTCATGTTGTTTCCTCCTGACTGTAGCTATTTTATCATTTTATGCATTGATTGACGCAAGCAAAGTTTTGTATACTTTTTGTAAGTGAAAAAGCGCTAAAATAAGAGTATCAGAGAAAGAGGGGATTCTTTATGCTGAAACAAGTAAAATGGAGCTCGGTATTAAGTTCAGCAGCTTTTATTATTGTTGGGGTGCTGATGATCATTTATCCAAATGTCAGTGCAAGTGTGGTGGCGTACATTATCGGCATTGGGTTTACCGTATTTGGTATTGTAAATATTGCAGCGTACTTTATGCTTGATATTCAGGATACCCTGTATCGGAATGATTTTGTTATCGGACTGATGGCATTGATCTTTGGCATTGCAGTGATCATGAAGCAGGACATGATCGCCAATCTGATCCCATTGATCTTAGGCCTGGTCATTATGTCAAGCGGCTTTGCTAAACTGCAGAGAGCGATCATTTCAAAGAGGATAGGCTATTCTGATTCCAGGATCTATATCATCCTTGCTTTGATCTCGATTGTCTTCGGTATTGTTGTCATGTTCTTCCTGAATGGGGAAAGCATGGCGAGCATTCTGTTCATTGTCATCGGTGCAGGTCTGATCTATTGCGGTGTTTCGGATCTGTTTGCTAATTTCTTCTTGGCATCGAAGTTCAACCAGTTTGTAAAACAGTATCAGACAGCGAAGAACAAGGTACAGGGAAAAGTCATTGATGCGGAAACAGAAAATGAAAAAACATCTGATGACACGGATGCTTCAGATAAATAAACAGGATTTGAAAAAAGAGGCGCGCGCCTCTTTTCATATGCCTGATGATTATTTCTTTCGTCCTGCTTTGATCAGCTTATTCATATAATTAGAATTGACGATCTCATAGTCTGTGCGGAAGCCAGCGCTTTCGTGAAGAAGATCCGTCAGGTCTGTTCTTGTATACAGAGGAATATATCCCTCACTGTGGATCTTCATGAAGTTCATTTGGCGCAGGGTCTGCATGCATTCATTGGAAGTATCTTCAACCTTTAGCTTTCTTAAGAGAGCTGAGTATACGGTCAATGCACTGTAGCAGGTAATAAAATGCGCATTTGTCTGCTCAGCCTGGGAAAGATTGCTTCCCTTTTCAGGGACTTCCATTGATAGAATGCGGAAGTAGTCATGCACGCTCTGCCGGAAGGCAGCAATGTGAATGATCTTCTTGGCCGGTGCTTTGAGATTGGTGACATAGGCCTGGATTCCTTCGGCACCTGCTTTTGTATTCAGATCGACTTCAGCAGCAGTGGATTCCGGAGTCGGCCTGGACTGATGGAAAGTCAGATAGATCTCATGCTGCAGACGTGTAGATTCTACTTTTGCTTCAGAATATGTAATGATCGTACGAAGTGAACCGATGGCCAGTTCTTTGTAATAATAGCGGGATGGATTCTTGATCTCATCATCTAAGCGCAGCTGATTGAGATTGTAGATCTCACCGCTGTCGGAACGGGTCCATCCATCACGATCTAAAGCTGCTGTTTTTTCTTCTTCATGCAGCTGATCAAAAGATAAGGTCATAATATAGCTGTTCGGCAGCCCCCAGTTTTTGAACTGCTTGCCGGCACCTGATGTAATACCGCCGTCAGAAGTGGTAACGGTACGGGATTCGTGATAAGCATCCCTGATCTTTTTTTCAACATCAGAGTCTGGCTGGGTTTTTAAATGTTCTGGATTGCAGCGATAGGTCAATGGCATCAGATTGCCGTCAAAGTAAAGCTCCATTGGGATGATCGGCGCACTTGTTTCCTTGCGTGTGCTTGTTTCATAGAGACAGATTGTGGAATCATAGAACAGCTGATCCGTATTGATCCCATACTGTTTTCTTGAATTCTCATACAGTTTTTCGGTAACAAAGTCTTTTTCAGCAGCTAGGACACGCAGTCCTTTTGTTACCTGCTTTGGGGTGAAATCCGGCGGCTCAATAAACAGATTGGCGCTGTCATAATACGATAATTTAGTAGAAGGATAAATGATACGGCTGTAGATCAGGCGTGATAGGATTGCATCCAGATTGAAATCCAATTTATGTTTTTTCTTTATTTCTGCACAGATCTCATGAAAGCCAAGCTCTGCATAGAATTCCTGCAGGAAAAGATAGCCGCCATTGAAGGAGCGCTGTTCATCTTTCTGAATGATCTTGACCGGTGAATATTTTGCGGTAACTTCATGCTTGTCCTGCTTCTCCAGTTTGTTGAGCTGGGCAATATGCTGCTTTGCCCATGCAACAGGGTCCTGCCCGTTGAGCTTTTTTTCCATCTCTTCGATCGTGCCAAGCTTTTCAACAATTTCTGTTGAATGAAATCCATTTTCATATGTGGATTTCAATACATAAAGAGATGTTGAATTCTTCGACTTTGACATACCTAAATGCATACAAATACCCCGTAGATTCAATTCTTATCTAATTATTACTCAATATTAGCCTATATTTCAAGCTCAATAAGGGGATTTCAATGAATATTGTGAAAAAAAGTACATTTTGTGATTGTGCTGTGACATTGATGCTTGCTCATCGTACCAAGTTGTCCATACCTGCATCAGCACTGCTCAATTTGATGTTCATCGTTAACTTTTCCGAAAGTTATAACTAAAATTTGATGAGTCTAATGAAGATGCACGAAAATGCATCTTTTTGGTACTTGAAAGCCTTCAT
>JAAYWN010000201.1 GCA_012516665.1 Erysipelotrichaceae bacterium | reverse complement strand
TTATCCGTATAATTCATTTGGAATCCCTCGTACTTTCTTTGTTTGTCGCAATAGATTATACGATGGATTCTTTTATGTTCTCTATAACCCCGCTACAGATTCCTTACACAGTTTTTGGTACTGAACCAATTTTACTGGATATCTTTACACTTTTTGAATTGTTCAAAAAGTGTATTTTTCGTTTACGCTGCCCAAAGTTTTCTCATTTACAAGTAAATTACGGGTGTATGAAGCTGTTGTATTTATCTTTGCTGGATACTCACTTTCACATTCTAAATATATCTTTTCAAGCGGGTCTTGTTTCGAATAATTATTTTCAATATTCGATTAGTTTGCCGTAAACTTATTGATTGCATGTTTTGGCACTTGGGGGTAAAAATGTCATATTCTCTTTTTTAAATAGATAAAGTAATTTGATTTACTTTCTGGATATTAATAGATTGTTTTAACGCAATCCATTTGCTTTCTACACCAATACCGCGTGCTTCAAATAGAGAACAATAGAACATACTTCCGTCAATTGTTACTTCTGGTTTATTCACTTTGATTGCGAAACTTCTCCAGCAAGTTCATTGAATTGATAGTTCTTTATAAATATCGTTAAGCTCACGAAACTGGTTGACAGTACATTCTAAGAAACAGCATTCTGCTAATAAATCACCACACGAATTATTTAGAAGTGGTAGAAATTTCGATTTGTTATCATAGTCGATATTAACGATTCTATTAAAGAGTAATCAGTTTTGTGATGTGCTGGCAATTACTGGCAGTAATCCTAACTATGTTTATATTATATAATTGATTAGCATCTAAGATACTTATGACAGCTTCGGTATATCTCATATTGTTAACAGAGGCAGTCATGGTTATCGCATAGACTGGTATCGTCTAAAAGAAGATTCCACCCACAGCTGTGAGCAGCAGGAGCGATGTTGTCGGCACAAGGTTTGTTGGAAATGGTCTCTTTTTTTATGCTGTATCAAATCTTATGCTGGGGATGGATACCATATCGATGTGTCTTTCTATCTATCATATGATATCTTGATTAGAACATTCACGAATGGTTTATAATTGTTTAACTATTTGGTTGACACTCATAGTCAATTTGCAACAATGATGTTGCAAAATTCTGTAATTCCGCCGGCAATGAATATTGACTATCATAATGTTGCAAGGAGGAAACAAAAATGATTCTATCACCTGTAACAATGATTTTAAGAGGGTATACTTATGAACAGGTAAAGTGTGTAGCTGAAGTGCTGCTGAATAGTAAACATGTTCGCAACATGGAAATTACACTCAATACAGAGGATGCTTATGAGATTATCCGCAAGATTTCCGCAGAATATGGAACACGTTTGAATGTCGGCGCTGGAACAGTGCAGACGTATGCTGAACTTGAAAAAGCGATTCAAGCAGGAGCTGGTTTTGCTCTTTCACCACGTATGATGAGCAAAGAAATGTTGGATTTATGTAAGAAGAATGGGGTTATCTCAATACCTGGTTCATTTACACCGTCTGAGGTGGCTGAATCTTTAGTAAATGGAGCAGATGTTGTTAAAATATTTCCAGCGACAGAAATGCAGCTGTCCTATGCTAAAAAGCTGCAAGAACCAATGGGTAAATTACCACTGATGGCAGTTGGAGGAATCAACAGAGGAAACGTAAAAGAAGCTTTTGAATCGGGTTACGAATATATTGGGACAGCTGGAGGTCTCTTCAAAAAAGAAGATATCCAAAATATGGATGCTTCCGCATTGAATAAGGAACTTGAATTGTTCGAAAATGAATTAAAAAATTAATCACTTAGAGAAAGGAAATCTGAATGGAGAGAAAACAGCGGCAGGAAAAATTGCTTACCATGTTAAAAAGCAGCCATGAATTCAAACGAACGGAAGATCTTGCTGAAGCTCTCCAGATTTCACGTAGAACGGTATTTAATGACATTATCGATTTTGAAAATAATGGATATGTATTTGAAAAAAAACCGGGACTAGGTCTCCGTCTTAACAGCATCCCGCAGAAACTAGAGAATGATAAAAATCTTTGGCCAATCAGTTCGCGACGTTCAGAGGAAGTGAAAACGCTTCTGATTCAGGGTAAAACAGTTACGATCCAGTCACTTGCAGAAGAAAATATGGTGGCAGAGAGTTCTATTATTGCTGATTTTACATGGATACGAGAAACAATTCTGGATGATAGTACAGCATCGTTGGTCGGCAACGAAAAAGGAACGTATATCTCCGGATCTGAATTGCAATGGCAGAAGGCATTGATTGCTTTGAATAATTATATTATTCAGACAAACAACTTTTCCTTTGATTCGCCTAAATTAATTGAAAAATTCAGTGAATACTATTCCACAGATGTTGTTCAGGAATGCAACAATATGCTGAGGTCTTTGAAGGACTTTAATCTATATTATGTTGCCGATTACTATGCATTAAATATGTTAAATGCATTGATTGTTTTGTGCTACCGGATTCAAAATGGTCATCATCATGAAATCTATAAATCATCATTAGTGTATGACGAAGCAAATTCGTTAATGTACTATTTGCTGGCCAAGGATTTACTGCACAATATAAGTATAAAACTTCCCTTGGAATTTACCGAAGAGGATATTCGTTATTTGGCAATTTACTTAGATGTAAATCGGATTAATTTTGAAGTAACGAAGCCGAAGATTGATCCTATCTATGAACAGCTGACAAAAAAGATGATTTTACAGGTCTCTGAAGCGGTAGGGATTGATTTGAACACGGATAAGGTCTTGTTTCAAAATTTATATTTACATGTAGCTCCAATGATCAGCCGCTTAAAAAACAATATTTCGATCAAAAACCCGATGCTAGATGAGATAAAGAAACAATATAAGGTCATGTTTGATTTAACATGGCTGATTACCGGCTCGATTAGTACTGCTCTTGATGTTACTTTGACAGAGGATGAAATAGGTTTCTTGACGCTGCATTTTTTAAGCGCATTAGAGCGACATGAAAAGAGTCATAGAGTTTTGGTTTTATGTCCGAATGGAACGGTTGCATCTTCCATTATTGCCAGTCAGATCAGAAGAATCCTTCCTCCTTTGGATATTGTGGAAGCAACCTCTAAAGAAGAAATCAAACATATCAATCTTGAGGATATTGATCTAATTGTCAGTACATTTCCACTGGATCAAGATAAAGTGCCATGTGTTGTTGTATCGAACATTATTACACAAAGTGATTTGACAAACATTGAGGCAGTATATAGAAAAAAATTAGCATTTCCAAAACGCAATTCGGTGAAAAATACGGGTGTTTTAGAAAAATATTTAAAACGTAAAAATATATATATCAGCGATGACGATGATATCAGCCAAGCACAGATTCTCAAGAAACTCTCGGATTCATTTTGTAATGGAGGATATGTCACAAAAGAATATTATTCTTCATTGATAGAAAGAGAAAAGAATGGCGGAACAGATATT
>JAAYWN010000008.1 GCA_012516665.1 Erysipelotrichaceae bacterium | reverse complement strand
CAATGTAAGCATAGACCATGAATAGAATTCTTCTTTACGTTCTCTGTATATTTCTAGTTTTTGTTCATATGTCAATTTCATTTAAAAACCCCTCCGGTTGTTGTCCAACTTTTGGGGTTCACTGTAAAAGACGGCTATCACAGTATTGTTTCTGTCATTACGGAGACCAATACAGACAGCATCCGCTTTCATGAAAGCTTTGGCTTCATAAAGATGGGAACACTGCCAAAGGTCGGCTATAAGTTCAATCAATGGCTTGGGGTTGTCTACTATATGAAAACAATCAGCGAAGCAAAGGGAACACCTGCTTCCTTAAAGAACTTTGATGTTTCAGAATTATAAAATATAGTGAAGCAAAAAAGCAGCCGCGGCTGCTTTTTATATGCTTACTGGAATTTGTTGATGCCTTGACCAACTTTGATAGTATCCTTCAATGTTGTTCCGCTGGCATCGCAATATGGAGATGAAGTGATCACCAGACCGCTGTCTTCTTCAGTAATGAAGATGTTGATCGTCTGGTAAATATCATTTACGGCAGTTGGTTCAGGAACGGTTTTCTGGTCAGTATTGAAGGAACCGCTGAAAATCACATAACAGTAATATGCAACGTTGAGCAATTTGCTGTCTTGTGTGACGGTTTCTTTTCGATATGCATTGTTCTTATCATTGGACATATAGTCAACGATGGATGCATTCTGCGCTGCTTTGATGTTGGCCATATTTGCGGCAATCTTTGATTTCTCCAGCTGGGATGTAAAGATAGGAATACTGACAGCTGTCAATACAGCAATGATGGCTACAACGACCAATAATTCTGCTAAAGTAAATCCGCGTCTGTTTTGTCTGCTCATGATCAGATCCTCCCAGATCAAACAAATTCTCTCTGCTTAAATAATATGCTTTATCATTGCCGGCTGGCACATGAAATGCATTCGTTCGTTGTACTTTTTTATGGAATCTTTCCAGTTTTCGCCAGAACAGATGCATAAGTGTTGTTCTTTGACACCGTCTTTTTTAGAATGAAGCCATAAATTCTTAGGGCGAATAGGAGAACAGCAGAGATGAAACTTAGACAGGGCGTACAAAGGACATTATGCATAGTACTGGCATTGTTTATGATCTTTTCAGGCAGTATTTTCCAATCAGCCGCGGTCCACGCGGATGAAAACATTATTACTTCTATTGCAGGACCGACTCCAGCGAGCTTTTATATCAAACAAAATGTACAGGCTGAGAATCTGAATCTTCCGTCTTCTCTGACAGTACAGATCAATGGTAAAGAAGAGAGCGCTGCAGTATCGTGGAACAGCAGTGATTACGCTCCGGCAGAGAAAGGTACATACACATTTACATCAGCATTTAAGAACACTGCATACAAACTGGCAGAAGATGTGACAATGCCTGCCATTAAAGTTACGGTCACGGATGAGACCCGTTATCAGATTGTTTCCAACTGGGGCTATGCCGGGCTGAAACTGCTCAATACAGAAACGAGTAAAAGCTATTTTACATACTGTGTCGATCCGCATCTGTCATGGCCTTCGACGGAGAATTCCTATTTTGGCAGTTCGGCGGGAAATCTGAGCGCGAATGAACTGCCATCTGATGTTTCAGCTGTCTCAGATGAATTGACCCGTCTTCTGTTTGCTGCATATCCAACAGATGCATTGGGACTGTCTGATCTGCTGGGAGCGGAATCACTGGCGGAGTACGGCTATTATACACAGACAGCGATATGGGCTGTGATGTATCCTGATGATGCAACTGTCAATATTAATCAAATTAAAAATTCCTCTTATGCCATGGCATTGTATGAATATGCGATGACGGGAACGCTCAGCGGAAAATATGCTGGGTATCTGAACAATCTGAAAGCATCTTCTGTTACGGCAGATCATACGGTTTTGGAAGATCTGAATAATACTGGGGATTCTGCTTCCTTTGCTTTAAATGCCAATCGCAGTACCTTGGCTGAGGTCACAGAGATTCCAGCCAACTGTCAGCTGTTCGATGGAACAAGAGAATTGGCAATAGGAAGCAGCGTAACGATTTCAGACAGCAGTACATTGACGCTGAAGAAGATGAGTGATGAAGAAGCTTCCGGACGTCTGTCGTTCCGTTATGCATCTCAGGCTGTCAGCGTCAGCGGAGACAATATGCTTCTGTTCACAGCGGCTAATCTGAATGTAATAAGTGACAATGAAAGTGAACCATATCAGCGCATGATCGGCTATGAAGTTCCAGCGTCCTATCATACTATTTCACTTCAGTTAAAAAATCAGAAGACAGGCGATCTGACAGTTGCTAAAACTGTGCAGGGCGAAGGAGCAGACACATCTAAAGAATTTTCCTTTAAAATCACATTGTCTGATACCTCTTTACAAGGGGATTATGGAGATATGACTTTTGAAAAGGGCATTGCCGAATTCAGCTTAATGCATGGCGAAAGCATGACGGCTTCTGGTCTTCCGGATGGTACTTCTTACACAGTCAGTGAAGAAGATTACAGTACACAGGGATATACGTCAGAAAGCAAAGGCGCAAACGGTACAATTGATAATGGCCTAGAAAAGAAAGCATCCTTTATCAACACTTATACACCGGTATCAACGCCAACAGAAACACCGAAGCCGACAGAAACATCGAAGCCGACGGAAACACCGAAGCCTACGGAAACACCGAAACCAACGGAAACACCGTCACCTGCACCATCAGCGAGACCGGTTACACCTGAAACTCCATATCATGTGGATATCAGCGGGTTTAAGATTCCGAATACAGCAGTGAAAGATTGATCTAGTTTCATTGGTATCATGATAGAAAAGTGTTCGCGTGTGCTGAACACTTTTTTGTTAGGCAGGCATGGTGCAGAATCCTGTTCAGGAGGAGAACAATACCTTTATAAT
>JAAYWN010000077.1 GCA_012516665.1 Erysipelotrichaceae bacterium | reverse complement strand
CCTATGGACTTCACCTAACAATCAAGGAATCAGTGTTATATGAGATTTTAACCATCAGCAGGAAACAGATGATCTGCCATCACTGCATTTTTAGATTTTCTAAGGAGAATCATATATAATTTATGAGAAAGATAATGAGGCCGTCATGAAATCTAAACATAGAAAAATAAGAAAACTATGGTATGCCGTTATCCTGGTGCTGATTGCGTCGATCTGCATCTGTCTAGGTATTCTCTTTGCAGTCAATCAGAAAAAGAAGAACACCGCAGCTGCCATAAGCACACCGACTGCTTCTGCGACAGCTGTACCTTCCGTATCTGCTGTGCCATCCGCTTCCCCAAGTGAAGAACCGTCTGAAGCACCCAGTGAGGAGCCTGCCGAAGATACAGCAGAAACGGCACCGGCCGAGGTACCTGCGGCCGAATCTGCTTCTTCTCTGTCCAGTGAGTTTACGGACACCAGCAGTCTTCTGATCCTGGCCAATAAAAAAAATCGTCTGCCGGAAGGCTATGTGCCGGCTGATCTTGTGGATGCCGGCATTCCCTGCACCAATGGATCTGCTCTGATGCGCTCACCAGCGGCAGCTGCCCTGCAGCAGATGTACAATGCCGCAGCGGCGGATGGTGTATCTCTTGCCATCTCCAGTGCTTATCGTAGTGAGAGCTACCAATCCTCGCTGTATTACAATTATGTTTCTATGTATGGTGAAGCTGGAGCTGATACCATCAGTTCCCGCCCAGGATATTCCGATCATCAGACCGGTCTCGCTGCTGACTTTGTTGAAGGAGGCGATGCAGACTTCAATGAATCATTTGAAAATACAGCCTCCGGAAAGTGGCTGGCATCACATGCACATCTTTACGGCTTTATCATGCGCTATCCGCAGGGAAAAGACGGCATTACAGGATATAATTATGAGCCATGGCACTTCCGCTATGTAGGAACTGACAATGCATCTGCGATATACAGTGCAGGTGCCGATGAAACCTTTGAAGAGTATTATCAAGTCCCTGGCGGAGATTACGCAAGCTGAAAATGCAGCAAATAAAAACGATTCCCAATGACAGGAATCGTTTTTTATTTACCCTTGCAGAGAACTGTCCGGAGACGATGAAGACTGGGCGGTCGACCCGCTCTGCACATCCGGTCTGCCCATGGATGGCATGCTGTTATCTGAAGAGCCGCTGCTGCTTCCGGATGAATTCTGTGAGGAAGAAGACATGCCGCTCTTTTCGACAAGTGTGATCTCTGCCGTGACAGTCTTGCCATCACGCGTCACCGTAACTTTAACACTGTCGCCTGCACTCTTATTCGCCAAAAAAGCTGAGATCTCATCGTAACTCGAAATTGTTGTACTGTCCAAAGCGGTGATCACATCGCCTGCGGCCAGGCCGGCACTTTCTGCATTGCTGTTATCAGAGAATCCTGCGATCACAACTTGATTGCTGCTGTCTGTCTGCACATACAGGCCTAAAGCAGCACCTGTCTGCGTCGTACTGGCAGTACTGCCGCCGCCATTTGGCATCTGCTTGTTTGAGAAATCAGAAGACCCTGAATCTCCACCCTTCATCATACCGCCCATGCCGCTCTGCAGTTCAGACTGTGCACTGGTGATCGCACTTTCTGCTGACTGCTTCCCAGCTAAGTATCCGCCGCCAAATCCACATCCAATTGATAATGCCGCGACCCCGCACACTTTCAGCACAACAGTCCAAGGAAATGGTTTCTTTGTTTTCTTCACCGGTGCTGCGGCAGCTTCCACATGCAACGGTTCCGCTTTAGGTGCTGCAGTTTCCGGTGCGCTTACTTCAGGCTTTGCTGTCTCAGCAGCTGCCGCTTCTTTTTCTTCCTGCTGCTCGGATGCGTTTTCTTTTTTCTCTGCGGATTCTTCCGCATTTTTATCATTCTCTATCTCTGCCATAAGATTTCCTCATTTCTACGCTTTCAGAGCACTGAATGAATGTGAACATAAGCTGAACAGCACCTGAGAAAGAACTGAAAAACCGGATCTCTCCGGTCTTCTTTTTTATTTTGCGAACTCTTTCAGCCTCTGATTGAGCTTAGGATATATATGCTCACGGAACCATGGTTCACTGCTTTTTTCTACTGCTTCCTCCAGGCCGAACCAAGCCACTGATGAATTTTCATCCTCTTTGCAGCGGATGGGCTGACTGCTGTCAGCTTCCATAAGATACGTCACATTCATATGCAGATGCGATGAAACATACGCACCATGTTTCTGATGCCCATCGACCGTCAGGATCTCTATGGAAGCAATCTTTTCAGAAAGCGGTCTTACATTTATCAGTCCGGATTCTTCACTGACTTCTTTCAAAGCAACATGAAGCAGATCATGATCGCCGTCCGCATGTCCGCCCAGCCACGACCAGGATCGATAGATATTGTGGTAAGCCAGCAGAACGCGCTCATGGCTTAGATCTGCGACCCATGCCGAAGCCGTGAAATGAGCTGTGCGATTGTTTCTTGTGTAAAGATCGCCGCCCATGTCGATCCATGCCAGCATGGTCAGCTTATCCTGTTCCTCCTGCTCATTGCAGGGAATATACGCTTCGATTTCTTTACGAATATCATTCATTATTCTACTCCGTCCGCAGAGCGGAAACAGGATCGCTCTTTGCTGCTTTCTTCGAAGGGATCAGACCGCCAAGCATGGTCAGACCGACAGAGAGCAGGATCAGCATCAAGGCTCCATTGATTGGCATAACTGCATTGACTTCCGTATTGCCGCTTACCGCATGAATAATAGAATTGGTCGGTACCAGCAGGATACAGGCAATGACAATGCCCATAATACCTGCCAGCAGCCCAGTAATGAAGGTCTCGGCATTGAAGACAGCGGAAATGTTGTGCTTGGACGCACCAATGGCACGCAGTATGCCAATCTCCTTCTTTCTTTCGAGAACAGAAATATAAGTAATGACCCCGATCATGATCGATGAAACGACCAACGAGATTGCCACAAAGGCAATCAGAACATAGGAGATCGTATTGACGATATCCGTGACACTTGTCATCAGCGTACCGACCATATCAGTATATGTAATGACCTTATCTGCCTGATCCGTATCATTCATCTGTGTATTGTAGCTGTCCAGGATTGCTTTGATGCTGTCCTTTGCTTCAAAGCTCGTTGGATAGATCGAGATCTCAGATGGCTTATTGATATCCGCATAGCCAAGCTTTGTCAGATTGCTTTCATAGGACTGTGTCTCCTGCGACATCATCGACTGAAAGAGCGACTGCAGTTCTGACGTACTCATATTCATCTGAAAAGCAGAAGAGATGGCATTCGTATCGATCGTAAATGCATTGGGAAGCTGTGCCATCATCTGGCTCATTGCCTGCTGCACGGCATTGGACAGAACAGCCGTATAGGAGCCTGTCTCCTGATTGATCTCACTGCTGAGCGCATTGGTCAATGAATCCACATCGACAGCTGAATTGACAGCCTGCATTGCCGCCTGCTGTCCAGCCGAAGAATTCATCCATGCACTGAAGGAATCGCTCAGTTTGTTCAGATCAGGTGCACTGGTCGCTGCCGCATAGGCAGCATATCCATTGACAAGATCCTGAGCAAGCTTCTGCTGATCTGCGCTGGAGATCTGTATGCCGCCGATCATCTGTGAAAGACCGGCCGAGATCTTCTGCTGCACTTCTGCACTCTGCAGATACTCCTGTGATGCCGAAGAAACATCCGTCAGCTGATGATCGATCATATACTGCGGCAGTCCCTGCATGACCTGCGACATGAGCGAAGTAAAAGATGAAGTCAGGGAAGAAGCGTTGGCGCCGCTGGTCAGAGCCGCACTCAGATCCTCACTGATGATCTTCTTTGCTTCTGCACTGTTCAGATAGCTGTTAAAGCTTGTTGAAAGATGGGCATAATCGGTCGTCGGATCCTGCGCAGCATATGCCAGATATGCCTTAAGCACATCCGTCAGGGCCGGTGTCATCTTTTCTGAAGTGACATTGGACTGCACCAGAGAAGCAAACTTCTGTATCGTTTCCTGGCTCATATTGGAAGCTGCCGAAGAAAGAGATGCAGTATCCAAATAATCACTGATATTTGTATCGATCAGACTTGGATCGATAGAAAAAGCAGAAGCCATCTTAGCAGAATCCACGCTGAACAGGGAAGAGTAATCAAAGCCGGATTTTGCATTATCCTGATCAAAGGTGTTGCCGGTGAAGATATTTGTATTAGGGTCTGCCATCTGTGCTTTGACGGCATCGCTCTGCGCTGCCTGAGCAATCGCATACTGAGTCAATGAAGAAGGATAGCAGATACCGCTTGTCAGCATGCTTACCTGTGTATCTTCATTCGGTAAAACGACCCCGACGATCTTAATATCCTGTGAAGAAGCAACGATGCCCTTCAGATATTCACTGTCCAATGACTTATCTGTCCAAACATGATTTGTTTCATCATAGACATAAAGACTGGCTGGATTGACCAGCTTGAATTCTATGCCTAAGAAATCATCATAAGGATAGGTCTGATCTTCACTGTCTGACGAAGAGCTCCCCTGATTTTTTATCATGCTTTCAAGTTCTGAATAGTCTTTCAGGCCCAGCGTATACAAAGCCATATCGCTGACCGAACCGCTTTGGCTTGTGACAACAACTGCTTCAAATGCATTCTCTGGCCATCTTCCTGCTTTTACTGAATACTGGTCCTCATACAGTGAGGCATTGGCCGGAAGTTCAGAGAAGACATTTGTCTTGATCGATGAACTGTAAATACTGCTGGTCGGTGTCAGACCGGCAGAAGACAGCAGTGTATTTGGATTGACCTTGCGGTCTGCAGAACCATCAATGCGATAAATCAGAGGTTCCGTATCATAGCTGTACTCAATGGATTCATTGTAGCTGCTCAGATTATCAGGATCCGTTTCTAAATAGGACTTCAGACTGGCCAGATCATTGGACTGTACTTTGGAGAATATGTTGGAAACAACATCTTTTTCTTTGACAGCTCCATCCGTCTGCTTATCCTGCGACTTGCCATCCGCCGCTGCGCTCGACATCATAGAGGTCAAGTCAAAAGAAGTACTGTTGATCGTCAATGGATATTCGCTCAGGGTTTCACGTTCTGTAGTATTAATATAGACGTTTACACCATTGCTCAGGGACATGATCAGCGCAATGCCGATGATTCCGATCGAACCAGCAAAAGAAACAAGAACAGTTCTGGCTTTCTTGGTCATCAGATTGTTTTTGGACAAAGAGAGAGCCGTCCAGAAAGACATGGATGCTTTGCCAAGATTTTTATGTACCGGTGACTGTTCTTCCTCTTCTTTCAAATTATAAGGATTGGTATCAGAAAGGATCTTTCCATCTTTCAGTTTAACAATACGATTGGCATATTCATTTGCCAGATCTGGATTGTGCGTGACCATGACGACCAAGCGATCCTTCGCTACTTCCTTCAGCAGATCCATGACTTGGATGCTTGTTTCAGTATCCAGTGCTCCCGTCGGTTCATCTGCCAGCAGAATGCTTGGATTGTTGACCAATGCCCTGGCAATGGCGACTCTCTGCATCTGTCCGCCAGACATCTGATTCGGTCTTTTATGCATCTGATCGCCCAAGCCAACTTTGATCAGCGCTTCTTCTGCCTTCTTTCTGCGCTCTGTTCCGGAAATGCCGGAGATTGTCAGAGCCAGTTCTACATTGGAAAGAACTGTCTGATGCGGGATCAGATTATAGGATTGAAAAATAAAACCGATCGTATGATTGCGGTAGGAATCCCAATTCCGATCTTTATATTTTTTCTTAGAAACACCATTGATGATCAGATCGCCTGAATCATAGCGGTCCAAACCACCGATAATATTCAATAATGTGCTTTTGCCGGATCCGGAAGGTCCTAAGATTGCTACAAATTCATTATCGCGCAGATTCAATGAGACATCATCCAGTGCTTGCTGGACCAAAGTGCCTGTCTTATACTCTTTTTTAATATTTTTTATCTGAAGCATGCATTTCCTCCTGGAATGTCTCTAGGATATTACAATTCAGGAAAAAAACCATGATAAATGCATGATATTGTACACTTTCGGCAATCTCTAAAAAGCCCCTGCACATGCAGAGGCTCACAGATACTGCTGTTTCAATCGTGGATCTTCTTTGCTAAGCAGTCTCTGACAAATACAGGATCAAAGTGCTTTGCCCGGGTACCGGAATATCCCATATCCAAGGCAGAAAGCTGTTTCATTTCTTCTTCGCTCAGCTGAAAATTCCAGATTTCAAAGTTCTCTTGGATACGTTCCAAATGCGTGGACTTCGGGATAACGACCGTGCCTCTCTGCACGCCCCATCTCAGCAGCACCTGTCCGACGCTCTTATGATGTGCCTGCGCAATGGCCTGAATGCCTTTATCTTCAAAAGGATCATATCTGCCGCCGCCCAGCGGTGCCCAAGCTTCCGGCACCACATGATAGTACTTCATCGTCTCCAAAGCAGTTTCCTGCGTATAGTAAGGATGCAGCTCTACCTGATTGACCGCTGGGATGACTTTTACTGTTTCACAGAAATTCGTCAGAATATTCGGATAGAAATTTGATACGCCGATTGCTTTCAGCTTTCCTTCATGGAAAGCATCTTCCATAGCACGCCATGCACTGAAATAATCCCGCATTGCCTGATGTTCCAGATACAGATCAAAGTAATCTAAGCCTGCTTTCTGCAAAGAATTATCGATGCCCTGCTTCGCTGTTTCATAGCTTGCCATATCCTGTACCCAGAGCTTTGATGTGATGAACAGATCCTCTCTGGTACAGATGCCATCTTTGATCGCATGTCTGACTGCTTTGCCGACGGCATCTTCATTGGTATACGAAGCTGCTGTATCGATCAAGCGATAGCCGATCCGGATTGCCTGATATACCATCTCTTCGCATTCTGCTTTATCCGGAACCCGGAAAACACCAAATCCTTCCATCGGCATCTTCGCCCCAGTATTCAAAGTAACATATTCCATCGCACTGTCCTCCTGCACTCATTATATTCCCTTTGCCGAGTGCCGCTGATGCTCATATCACATGCATGCCATGACTCAGATGCATGGATCAATGCTTCTGCGCTGCTTCAATTGCTGTCTGCAGGCCCTGATAGATATCTTCTTTGGTGATCAGCACAGTGCCCGCATTTTTCTTATAATTCAGGGAAAAGCCGCCAAGTGCTTCATTTGAGAACACCTGATCAAGCACACCTTTCAGCTTGGTCACCATAGGCTTCTCAGCTTCACTTTCATCAAAGCGCAGCTTTGAAGTGAACATATGAAAATAAAAGCGATGATCCGGTCCTTCAAAACCGCTCGGATCATACTTATCCAGTTCTTCTTCATCCGGTGATCCATCAATCAGGATATCCGCATCTTCCAGGATAAGCTTTGTGAACTCTGCAATCAAAAGACTGCTGTTCTCATCAGTCTGATCAGCCAGATACTGATTCAGTTTCTGTTCCAGCTGCAGATGCAGCTCACTGTATTTTGCCATATATGCACGCTCCTATTCTGCCGGACGGTAATGCTCTGCAAAGAAATGCATAGCCCATTCTGCATTGATCTCCGTCTCATCATCTTCGTTTTTAAGATCTTCTTGGAATCTTTCGCTGAGATCATCATACATTGCCTGAAGGAAAGGAATGCGTCCCAGCGAAGCAGCATCCCTGATCAATTCAAAGTATACCGTATCTTCATCCGGTGCATACAGCATTTGATCATATGCCTGTCCTTTGAGGATCACTGCATTCATCACCTTCATCATTTCTACAACACGATCATCCAAGTCATCCTGATCGATCAGGATCTTTTCGCAGAGATCCACGATCTCCGGAACACAACGCACCGTATATCCCAAAGAGATATGATTTTCCAGCATTTCAGCCGCATCCACATTCTCTCCCATGGCAAAAAAATTTTTTCTGTTTTCGTCCGCATAGAAAAGAGGACCGGTATTGTATTCTGTTCTTCCGCATCTGCTGCATTTCATCCGGAATAGAGATGTGTCCAGGATCTTCTGTGTACTTTGCGGTTCTTCAGCTGCGGAAACATAAGTATAGATCTCAGATGTTACGCAAGATCCGCATTGCGGGCAGATCCATTTGATCTCTTCTTCTCTTGTGAACATATCTTTATCAAAAAAGCACTTTGCAGTGCTTATTCGCCTTTCAGTTCCTCTTCCATATCATCAAGTACTTTTTTTAATTCATTCATTTCTTCACGGGACAGCGTTATGCCTTTGCCCATCCTTTTTGTGCCATCCGCATTCACGGTCCAATTGCGGATATCATATTTCGGTTCTGCATCTCCATAGGCAATCAGATTGACTTCTTTAGAATAAGATGTACCTGTACTTGACTGAGATGAAGACAGTGTTCCAAACTGCTGCTCGATTTCATATTTAAATTCTGTTGGCATCGTAGAATCCTCCTATCGGTATTTTAGCATATCTAATAAAAAAGACAGCGCATACTGTCTTACAATCCAAGATCCTGTACAAAGGGCTTTAAGCTGTTTGATCTTGTCGGATGCTTCAGTTTGATAATTGCTTTCTTTTCAATCTGCCGGATCCTCTCGCGGGTAACATTCATTTCCTGACCGACCTGCTCCAATGTCATCGGTTCATTTCCATCCAGACCGAACCGTTTAGTCAGTACGATCTGCTCTCTTTTGCTCAAAGTATGGAGCACTGCTGCCAGCTGTTCATGCATGGCATTATTCTCAGTATACTGTGCTGGGGTCAGTGTACGGTCATCCCTGATCAGATCGCCCAAGCTCGTATCATTTTCATCGCCCACCGGTGTCTCCAAAGATATCGTATCAGCAGCCAATCTTTCAATCTCAGCGATTTTTTCAGCTGTCATATCTTCCATTTTAGCGGCGATCTCTTCGGCACTTGGATCTCTGCCATATGCCTGCACCAATTCCCGCTTTACTTTCGTAATACGATGCAAGGTCTCATTGAGGTGGACCGGAATGCGGATATTCCTGCTGTTGTCAGCGATTGATCTTGTGATAGCCTGACGGATCCACCAGGTCGCATATGTTGAAAGCTTAAATCCTTTTGTATAATCAAATTTATTAACAGCTTTCATCAGCCCGATATTGCCTTCTTGGATCAGATCCATCAGCTGGATGCCAAAGCCGACATATCTTTTTGCAATAGACACAACAAGCCGCAGATTTGAAGTGACCAGCATATCCACTGCATCCTGATTTCCAAGAGCTGCTTCTTCTGCCAGCTTCTGTTCTTTCTCTGGGCTCAATAGAGGAATCGATCCGATCATCTTCAGATAATCGCGTACAGTATCCACACCGGACAGATCCACGCATTGATATTCCTCAGTATTTACTTCTTTATGTTCTGTTTCCTCTTCATTCTCTGTATCTGTTTCTTCTGTATCTTCCGGTTCAAAACTCAGTTCTTCTTCGATCTCTTCAATTTCTTCTTTATTTTCGCTCATAGCTTCCTTATATAAAACGAAGCATCTGCTCCGTTCGTATTCTATCAGAAAATAAGTTTTCTTATTTCTGCTGCACAATAGTATCACAAAAGATAAAAGTAAGTAAATAAATATTCAGAATTTCTTTATAAATTTCGCTGAATTTTCTGAAGCAGAGAAAACACATCAGTCTGAAATGATTTTTTACTGCTTAGATAAAGTGCAATATCTTCTTCTTTCGGCACTGCATGCATGTTCAGTGCATGATACAGATTCCTGACTGCTTCCTTCTGTGCCGATGAGATTTTTTCTGCCGCAGTTCCATCTCTATGCGAATAGGATCCAACCTTGACATGGCAATACACTGCAGGGCTTCTGCCATTGCCATCCACAATCTTCTGCAGATCCTGCGGAACCGGTCCTTCGTGCACTTCGATCTCTGTATATGGTGCGATCAGCACCTCGCCTTCTGCCGATTTTTCATTACGCGGCATCATTGCGATCAGATCGCAGCACGGAGCCTTTGCGGCAATTTCAATATCCATCAGCACAAGATCATGTTTATCCTGATAGGATCTTAAGTATCCATTTCTTGAGGTAGAAATAAAAGATGTGAACATACCGGCAGTACGGAACTTCTGATAATCGATCAATCGTTCCACACGGCTGCAGCGGATCGCTCCATGTTCATATTTCTGACAGCATGAAAGCAGAGAAGCCGTCAAGGCAAGTGCTTTATCTCGTTCAAGAGCAATGGCTGGATTCAATTTTCTGTTCTCTTGGCTCCGTGCTGTTTCTGTTTCAATGCCATCAAAGAAAAGACTGTTGAATGTAACATATGCTTTTTGATCGCTCCAAAAAGGATCTCCTTTGTCCAAGCAGTCTGGAATTCCTTCATAGTAGCGCAGTGCATGCATCTCTTTCTGCGTGAGCTCGTTCATATGCTCAGCAGAAAGGTCACGGTATCCTGATCTTCTTCTGCTTTCTTTTTTCCTAGATGTTCAAAAAAACCGACCGCAGGATTCTTTCTGTCTGTACATGCATACAAAGCATCGATGCCATATTCTTTGGCTTCTTTCTCAAGCAGAGCAATCCCCTTGCGCCCATATTCTTCCAAGCGCAGTGAATGTTCAACAATGATCTGGATTTCATAGCGCTGCTTTTCGGCATCATACTTCCATTGCACCTCGCCGACAAAGTCATTGCATGAAGGACAGAAAATATAACGATACAGGAATTCTTTTGGGTCTGCCTCAATGTATCTGTTATAAAAGGTTGACCATTCTTCCTTAGGAAAAGCCTCAGCTCCCCTCAGATCAGACATCGTCAAAGCACTCTCATGAAGTTTTCTGCGATAGTTCAGCTCGCTCAATTCAGGTTTCACCAAATATGCCATTGTTCATCTCCTCTTCAGTGTTTTTTCTGATAGACAGCCCCAAAGACCATCAGTACAATACCGATGATCACGATCCATAGAGAATACTGTGCGGTAAAAGGACCATAAAGATATTGACTGACCGCATTCATGGAAGTCACAATATCATCCGAGGCCAGGGCAGGAAGAGCAGCCGAGCCAAAGACCAGCAACAGAACAGCAGAACTGATCATTTCCCCGCCGATATATGCTGTGCCAAAGCGAATCAGGGTATTCTCGTAATGCGAAGTCAGGTAGCCGAAGGCCAATACAAAGATCAGTACAACAGCATAAGGTACATACTCCGGAAGCTCCGGCAGAAAGATCAGCACAGTCATGCCGATCAGCAGACCGATGACTGCACCCAGCAGAAAGAAAGCAAACTTCTTCGCTGTCTTGACTAAGACAATTGCCAAAATACCTGCGGCCAGAGCGATCCATAAAATATATGCATTATCCGGAAAATGCTCCAGCACAAAGCGATACACCGCACAGAAAGCATAAACGGCCAGCAGCACATTCACCATTTTTTTACCATACAGCAGAGATAGCGTCCCAGCAACAAAACATACTGCAAAAAATATAATCATTCCTGTCATAACAGCTCCTTAAAATGATCTCATCATTTCTGCGGCGGCATCTCTGCCGTCCTTGATGCAGGCCGCAACGGTCTTCGGCCCTAAATATGCATCACCTGCAATATAGACATTCGGCATCGTGGAAGCATGTGTTCCTTCCTGCTTCTTGATATTCGCATCGAACGCTTCAAAAGACACCGACTGTCCAATCGCCGGAATGACCAATTCACATGGGATCTCATAATCCGATCCAGCAGTTTCAATCGGACGCGCACGCCCAGAAGCATCCGGTTCTCCCAAATGCATCTTGATGCAGTGCGCCCCGATCACTCTGCCATGATCATCCAAGCGAAGTTCTTTAATATTCTCCAAGAAAGCAAATTTCACGCCCTCCTTTTTGGCAGCTTCGATCTCATCGCGGTTGGCCGGCATTTCTTTTTCCGAACGGCGGTAGATCACGGTCACTTCATCCAAGATCCGTACCAAAGAACGCGCACAGTCCATAGCGACATTTCCGCCTCCCCATACAGCTGCCCGGTGATACTTTTTCTGATATACATCCGCCTGATCTTCAACATTCAGATGGTACAGAAGCGATAGACCTGGTTCGCATCCTTCTCCGGCAAGCCCATATGTATTTTCTATCTGCGCACCGTTGGTCAAAAGAACACGATCATGAGCAATCAGCAGTTCTTTCAAAGAAATATCTCTGCCGACCTCACAGCCAAAATGAAAGATCGTACCAAGCTTCTTTTCATCCTCATAGATCTCATCCAGATACTTCTTATCAAAACGATAGGAAGGAATCCCGGAATAGACAGCCCCGCCGATCTGATCGAGCTTTTCATAGATCTCGGTCTGATATCCCGCACGGCGCAGATCCATGGCCGCTGCTAAAGAAGCAGGACCGGCTCCGACGATGGCAATCGATCTGCCATTGATCTGACCGGCAGCAGCTTTGTCTTTTTCCGTATCAGAAATATATTTCTCAATTTCGTGGATCTCGACCGGTACCGATTTGATCCCGCGCACACAGTGTCCCTGACATTGTCTGGCATAATCACACAGCCGGCATGTCAGCTGCGGAAAAGGATTGACGCTATAAAGGATCTCTGCGCTGTGCGCCATATCTTTTTCTTTGATTGCTTTTATATAATCGCGAATATGATTGCCCACCGGGCATCCATTTTCACATCTTGGCACTGGGCATGAAAGACAGTACGCAGCTCTTTTTTCCGTGCTCTCATCAATATTGTTCTGTGTCATACAGCCCCCTTTGTTCAACATATTTATTTTAACGTTCCATGCAGCATTTTACCATATGAAAAGCTGCCTCAGCAGCTTGCATGCTTATTTATGAAGAAGTCCTCTGCGCAGTTTCGCTTTGCAGGTCTGATAGTTCTCACCGGATTCTGCTTCATAGATCTTTTCATTGTTCAGAAGTACGACCGGCAGATTGGGATAATCTTTATGATCATCTTTCACATCGATCAGGATCATTTGGATCTCACCCATTTCTTCTTCCATGCGGAGATTTTCCAAAGCTTCCTGTGCCTGATGACAGTATGGATCATTTTCCTGATAAAGAAGTGTGATCTGAACCATAGCCCCTCTTTCTGCTGTTCTTCTCAGCGTTTCTATCGTATACCCAACTACGCTAAAAACCAAGGTGAAAAAAGCGTTTCAAAAAAGTAAACCGCTTAATTTAAGGTCTGCAGATCAACAATATCATCACAGTTTTTTTGGATCATCTGCTGATAGATCTTTTTAACAAATGATTCTGCATCTTCGAAAGTATCAAATACCTTTACGATCTCCATCGTATTGTCAATATAAAAGGCAACATCAAAACTGTCTTCATGTCCATAGACCGGAGAGATCGAGATCTTTCTGATATGCTCTGGAACATAATACGTAATTTCATTTTCCCTTGTAACTTTGAATAGCATAGCTGCATTCTCCTTTTTGATATTTCTCTTCTTATTATCGCTTATTTCCATCCTGATTGAAAGCAGGTCTCTTCCGTTCAGGTTCAAATACAGTACGGCAGAAGACCAGGCTGTCCTGAACCCAATTGACAACAGATGGATAGAGCGGATCTGGATCCTTCTGGACACTGTCTTCGCCAGTACTGAATCCGTGTCTTCCATAGGGATAGACATGACATTCGAACATGACTGCATGTTCAGCTAATTTTTCAGCAAACTGCAGTGTATTCTTTACTGATACGGAAGCATCATTGGCTGTCGCAAAAAGAAAACACGGCGGCGTCTGACCATTGACATGTTCAATCAAAGATGGGAATCCCGGTGCATATCTTTCAATCTCTTTCGTCAATAAAGAATAACCCAGGATCAGTGCCTTGGGCGGATAGGAAGTAAACAATGCACCGGCACAGGCAAGATGTCCGCCTGCCGAGAAACCGACAGCAGCAATTTTCCCAGGATCGATCTTCCACTGTTCGGCATGAGAAAGGATAAGTTTCATCGCTTCTTCATAATCCTGCAGAGGGAGCGGCCAGCCGCCTTGATCCAAGCACGTGTAATTCAGAATGAATGCCTGATATCCTGCTTTGAGAAAGCAAAAAGCAACAGGTTCAGATTCACGCCTGCTGCAGTGCGTATATCCTCCGCCAGGAACAATCAGGACCGCCGGACGCTTCTCCAGATGGCCGCATCCCTCCCCTGTCTCCTGACGTAAGCATGTCAATGTGACATTGCGTTCTTGGCACAATGAAATGATCTCACTTTGCATATGTGCTCACCAAAGTAAAAATCACTCTTTTATAACATCTTCTACCATAGCATCTTTCGGTGCTGTGCGATCCATGACTGAACCGCAGCTAGGGCAGACCTTCTTTTCCATTGAAGATGTATATCCACAGTTGGAACAGTCGCATTTCGGCAGAAAGATATAGCCGCTGATCGTCTCATCCGTTTTATATGCATGGTGAATCCAGTAGGCATGTTTCGTTACCATATTGTCCTCCTATATCCATTACATGTTTCTTAGGGTATTATAGCGCAGTTCGCACTTCATTGCGAATAGTGCGCCTCGCCCTGCTCATCAAAAAAAATACACTTTTCAGTGTATTTCAGCCAGCAAAATTCTGATAGATCAGCATGATCTGTTCAACCAGGATAACGACACCGATGCCTGTCCAAACAATCATGGACGG
>JAAYWN010000076.1 GCA_012516665.1 Erysipelotrichaceae bacterium | reverse complement strand
TCCATTTTCATAATCCTTACAAGCCTGAATTTTCAATTCATAAGATATTTTTGATTTCCTTCCCATGATAAAATCCCTCCAAGTAGATTTTGTATGTTTCACTTGTCTACTTTGGAGGAATCATATCACAAGCTTGGTTTTTATATACCTTCCTTTAATTATTCTGCATATCTGAATGAGATCAGACCATGCATGTTTTATTTCTCCAGCAACCGCAGCAATGCCAGTTTATACCGACCCCATCCTTTTTCATACGGGTGTTCCCGCAGCGGGAGATTCAGATGGCTTGAACCAATCAGTACAGTTGATGGATGCGTGAATTCACGGAAGCCCCATACACCATGGTATGCGCCCATGCCGGAATGTCCGGTGCCATTGAATGGAACGCCCTTGACCATTAAGTGCAGGCACACTTCATTGATGCAGCCGCCGCCATACTGCTGGCTCTGCATTGTTTTCTTGGCCCATGCGATATCCTTTGTAAACAGATACATCGAAAGACCATGTTCACGTCTGCCAATTGTTTCCATCAAAGCATCGATCTCATCATCTTTATACGGAACGATCGGCAGCAGCGGATTGAACAGTTCATGCTGAACGATATCTTCATCAATGCCCACCGGATAGATGATCGTCGGGGCATACTTCAGCGTTTCCGGATCTCCCTTGCCGCCGAAGATAATGCGATCGCGGTATTTTTCTGCTTCTTCACTGCAGCCGTCATATGCACGCTTGGCAATCAGATGAGGATATTCCGGATTTTCACTGGCATCTTCACCGATCTGCTTAATGAAGGCATCAGTCAGATCATTCAGGAATTCCTCTGCGACTTCTTCTGCCACAGCAATCTGATTGATATTGATGCATACCTGGCCGCTGTTCAATGATTTGAAGAAAGCAATCTTGCGGGCTGCATCTTTCAGATCGGCATCTTTTCTGACAACGCACCAGTTCCCTGTCTCACCGCCAAGTTCCAATGCGACCGGCGTCAGATTCTTAGAAGCTTCAGCCATGACATGTCTGCCGACTTTTGGCGAACCTGTATAAAAGATCTTGTCAAAGCGCTCTGCCAAGCAGAAATCTGCGATATCATGTCCGCCGTCAATGACGGTAACATATTCTGCGGGAAAAGCAGATGCAATGACATTCTTCATCGTCTCTGTGCAGTGTGCTGATTTGGAACTTGCTTTAATCACCGCAGTATTGCCGCCGGCAATGCTGGCAGCCAATACACCTAAGGATAATAAGAATGGGAAGTTGAATGGGCTGATGATCAGAGATACGCCATACGGCATCTTATATACTTTAGTGACCGTACTTGGAAAACAGAGGATCCCGCTGAAATGCGTCTCTGGCTTTGCCCACTTTCTTAAGTTCTGAATTGCTTCATTGATCTCCAGGATCACTGCGCCGACATCGCACAGATACCCTTCGGCATCTGTACGGCCGAGATCTTCATGCAGTGCTTCTTCCAGATCTTTTTCATTGGTCTGCACGGCAATCTTCAGACGGATCAATTGGTCGATCCGCCAATCAACATCCAGCGTCTTTCCGCTCTGAAAGAACGTTCTCTGCTTTTCTACTGTTTCATGAATGCTTTCCTGTGTCCACATACAGCCTCCTTACTTTGCTGAACGTATCGTCGCAATCAATTTTTCAAAATCATCCTTTTCCCATACCTGCGGGCATGGATACAAAGGATTTGCTTCTGCCATTGCCCAAGAGATGATCTGATCGACATCTTCATCTTTGATCATATCTGCGCCAGCCGGGATCTCCATTTCTTTTTTCATCTCTTCGATCCATGCAATGAACTTATTTGCCTTCACTGCATCGGTCGGTCCTTCCATACCGCACACTTCAGCTAAGTCTGCCAATCTCTTATAGACAGAATGGCCGTATTGGCGCATAACATGCGGCAGGATAATGCTCATAGCCAAGCCATGCGGGACACCATACAGTCCGCCCAAAGTATGACCGACCGCATGTACATAGCCAACACATCCTCTGGTAAAGGCACGGCCGGCATAGAAAGCTGCTTTCTGCATATTCTGTCTAGCCTGAAGATCCTTTCCATCATGATATGCCGTCAGCAGATTGTCATGGATCAGACGCACTGCTTCTTTTGCTAAGAAATCTTCGAGATCTGTATTATACGTATGATTTGTATATGCTTCGACCGCATGGCAGAGTGCATCCATGCCGGTTGTTGCCGTGACGAACGGCGGCAGTCCCATCGTCAGTTCAGGATCCAGCACCGCATACTTTGGCAGAATGCTTGGATCATTGATGGATGCTTTATGATGCGTTGCCGAATCAATAATGACAGCAGCGATTGTTGTTTCTGATCCGGTCCCGGCCGTTGTCGGTACCGCAAAGAACGGCGGGATCTTGGCATGTACTTTCAGTACTCCCTGCAGCTGGGCAACGCTCATTTTCGGATGCACTGATTTAGCTGCAATTGCCTTGGCACAATCCATAGCTGCGCCGCCACCGAAGCCCACCAAAGAACTGCATTGGTGTTCCCGGTAGACCTTGAAGCCTGCTTCAACATTGTCACTTGTCGGGTTCTTTTCAACGTCTGAAAAGATCGTATATTGAAAACCTGCTTCATCAAATAATTTCAGCATTGGATCTAACAGTCCCATTTTCATCAAGTTGGCATCGGTGACCACTAAGATCTTACCGGTCCCTTTTTCTTTGATCAATGAAGCCAAGCGAAGAATGGATCCAGGTCCCTCCAAATACTCCGGCATGCGATATCCCATAAAGTAGTTGGCAGCTTTCATCGTGTTCTGAAAAGAACGGCAGTAGACTTTGTACATTGATCTTTGTATCTCTTCTTTTTCCATAGCACACTCTCTTTTCTGTTTGATCCCTGGAAACCCCAGTTGGAACAGCATACTGAATAACGAAGAAATATATCAAATGATTGATCCAAAGGTGATTCCCTATGGATATTGTAGCACAGCGCATAAAAATGACGATGACATACGATGATGATTCCGTACCAAAGAAAAACAGCAGAGGTCATTCTGCTGTTCTGTGCGCTATACAAGTTCAAACTGACTGTTATAGAGATCGGCATAGAAGCCCTTCTGATCCAGCAGCTGCTGATGCGTTCCCTTTTCAATGATATCGCCGTCTTTCATGACCAAGATCAGATCGGCATTGCGGATCGTTGACAGACGATGGGCAATGACAAAGG
The DNA here is from genome assembly GCA_012516665.1 of Erysipelotrichaceae bacterium. GTDB lineage: Bacteria > Bacillota_I > Bacilli_A > Erysipelotrichales > Erysipelotrichaceae > Bulleidia. The sequence goes on along the minus strand of JAAYWN010000076.1, from coordinate 8,767 downwards.
AAGTCCTGCCTGCCATCAATTGATCCATTGCTTTCTGGATCAGTTCTTCCGTGCGTGTATCTACAGAACTGGTCGCTTCATCCAATATCAGCATCGGTGCATCTTCGACCATGGCCCGCGCAATCGTGATCAGCTGCTTCTGACCGACCGACAGATTGGCCTGATCATTCAGCACCGTATCGTATCCTTGCGGCAGGGTCATAATAAAGTGATGCAGCCCGACTGCTTTGCATGCTTTGATGACCGTCTCATCGCTGACGTTCTTTTTCGCATAGATAATGTTCTCTTTGATCGTTCCTTCAAACAGCCATGTGTCCTGCAGCACCATACAGAAATGATCATGGACGCTGGCTCTGGTCATCTGATTGATCGGATGTCCGTCAATGCGGATCTCCCCGCTCCATGTATCATAGAAGCGCATCAGCAGATTGACCATGGTCGTTTTCCCTGCACCGGTCGGCCCGACGATAGCAATTTTCTGTCCCTGTTTGGCAATGGCAGAAAAATCATGAATGATCGTACGTTTCGGCGCATAGCCGAATTTGACGTGATCAAATTCCACGTTGCCTTTGAAATCTGCGCTTGGCAGAACTGCGGCACCTTCTTCGCTAGGCATCTCTTCTTCTTTCAAGAAGCAGAATACACGTTCACTGGCTGCCGCAGCAGACTGCAGGCTTGTAGCAGCCTGAGCGATCTGGGAAAGCGGCTGTGTAAATAAACGGATATACAGCATGAAGGCAATGATGACACTGAATTCAGCCATGCCGTTCATGGTCAGGACTGCTCCGGTCACACATACTGCCACATAGCCAAGATTGCCGACGAAGCCCATCAATGGCTGCATCATGCCTGACATGAACTGGCTCTTCCAGGCACTGTCATACAGAGCGTGATTCATCTGCTGAAATTCTTTCTTGGATCTTTCTTCGCCATTGAATGCTTTGACGATCGTATGACCGGCATAGATCTCTTCGATATATCCATCTATCGCCCCAAGCTGATTCTGCTGGCGCATAAAGTACTTCTGCGAACGCTTTACAATGAACATCATTAAGCCAAAGCCAAGGATCGTAGCACCAATACCGACAAGTGCCATGATCCAGTTGGTCAAAAACATCATGATCAGACTGCCGAAGAACATCGTAATGGCCGATACCATCGTGCCTAAGCTCTGATTGAGTGTCTGGGAGAGTGTATCAACATCATTGGTGACGCGGGACAGAATATCACCGGTGCTGCTGTGATCAAAGAAGGACAGCGGCAGCCGATTGATCTTTTCTGAGATCTCACTGCGCAGTCCCCTGGATACTTTCTGCGTTACATCTGCCATGATCAGGCCCTGCAGCATTGAGAACAGGAAGCCTAAGCCGTACATCACCGCTAACGTGATGCAGATCTTCACGACCGCATCCACATCGATCGTACTGCGCAGTCCAGCCGTAATATAATCCGTAATATCTGCCAGTTTTGAAGGCCCGATCACATTCAGGATCGTCCCGGCTGCTGCTAGGACCACCGCACCGATGATCATGACAGCATACTTTCGGCAGTATTGGATCAGGTCTTTCATCGCCTGTCCGAAATTATCTGCTTTCTCCCCAGCTGCCATTCGGCCGGGACCGTGCCCGCGATGGGGACGCTTATTTTTATTCATGTCGCCGATCTCATATTCTTTATCAGTCATTGAACAGTTCCTCCTTTGACAGCTGAGATTCTGCAATCTCACGATATGTGCTGCAGTTCTTCAGCAGTTCATGATGTGTGCCCTGACCGACGATCTTTCCATCGTCCAGAACAATAATGCGGTCCGCATCCTTAATGGTGCCGATCCGCTGAGCCACAATGATCTTGGTCGCATCCTGGTCTTCTTTCTTCAGGGCTGCTCTTAATAAGCTGTCTGTACGATAATCCAAAGCGGAAAAAGAATCATCAAAGATCAGGATCTCCGGATGTTTATAAACGGCCCTGGCGATGGAAAGTCTCTGCTTCTGCCCACCGGAAACATTTGTTCCGCCCTGGGCAATCGAAGCCTCTGTCTTTCCATTCATTTCTTCCACGAATGCTGCTGACTGTGAAATCTCCAGAGCCTGTTCCATATCTGTTTCATTGATCTTTCCTTCGCTCTCGCTGTAAGCCACATTGGAAGCAACGGTACCGCTGAACAGGACTGCTTTCTGCGGCGCATAGCCGATCTTATCGCGCAGTTCTTTCTGTGAATACTCTTTAACGTTTCTGCCATCTACTTTGACCATACCCGCTGAAACATCATAGAAACGCGGGATCAGATTGACCAGCGTCGTCTTGCCGGATCCTGTAGATCCAATAAATGCAACGGTCTCTCCGGTCTTTGCCGCAAAGGAGATATTTTCTAAGATACTGTCTGCCGCATCTGGGTAATGAAAAGAAACATGATCAAATTCTATCGTGCCCTTCTCTGTACAGACAGTATCATTCCTGCCATCCGTGATCTGATTCTCTGTCTGCAGCACTTCATTGATACGCTTAGCCGATACCATTGCCCGAGGCAGGATCATGATCGTCAGTGTCAGCATCATAAAGGCCATGATGACCTGCATCGCATAAGAAGAGAAAACGACCATATCAGAGAACAGCTGGATCTTTTCCATACCGACCGCTGCATTGATCAGATACATGCCGATCCAATAGATCGATAAAGTCAGACCGCCGGAAATAATAGACATCATCGGTGAAACAACGGCTATTGCCCGCTGGGTAAATAAATTCGTATCGGTCAGATCAGAATTCGCTTTTTCAAACTTCTTTTCCTGATAGTCCTCTGCATTGTATGCGCGTACGACCCGGATCCCGCTGAGATTCTCTCTGGTGACACGGTTCAGATTATCCGTCAATGTCTGGATCTTGGTGAACTTCGGTACGACCAGGATAAAGAGGATCACAATGACCACGAACAGGATCGCCACAGCAGCTGCTGTCGCTGCTGTCCACTGCCAGCTTCTTCCCGCGATCTTCGTAATTGCCCAGACCGCCATGATCGGTGCTTTGACAGCTGCCTGCAAACCGAAAGCAATGACCATCTGCACCTGCGTGATATCATTGGTCGAACGGGTGATCAAACTGGCGGTTGAAAAATGTCCGATCTCTTCCATGGAGAAAGAAAGGACCTTATTGTATACCGCATCTCTTAAGCGCATCGAAAAGCCCGCCGCTACCTGAGCCACAAAATACCCTACGACCACTGAAGAGGCCATGCTGCCTAAAGCACACAGCAGCATCTTCCCGCCGGCGCTCAGCACATCGCTCATGGCACTTCCTTCCGTCTGCACATATCTTGTGATCTCCGACATATAGTCCGGCATCTTCAGATCCAGGGCGACCTGTGCCACAACAAACGCAATGCTGCAGATGATCAGCAGCCAATCTTTTCTTTTAAAGTACTTCAATAGATTTCTCATAGCTTCTCCTAACAGTATCCGTCAATTGACATTCCTCTGACGGATGCTATCATGCTAATGAACAAATGTTCATTATGCAATATTCATCTATTAAATTATGTAGTTTAATGAACTTTATCATACAAAGTGTTCATTAACCAATGTATCATTGAAAGCCCTCGGAGAATTGGCTATGCCGTGTCCATAGGTGGGATATCCCACCGTTAAGAGAGGAAATATCATGGAAACAGTAAGTGATTACAATGTTCATATCGACAGTAAAAAACGTGTCACTCTGCGAGGTGTCAAATATCAGTATTACCATGTGAAAATCTTTGACAATGGCTGCATAGCACTCGAACCGCGCATTCTTTCCATGCCAAGTTCAATCTCAGCTAAAGCATTGAAAGATATGAATCAGGCTGTCGCAAACTTCAAATCCGGGAATGTATCAGAAGCAATTGATCTTTCGGATTTCACAAAGAAAAATATATGAATTTTACCATCGTTATGGATGTACCGGAAATGTCTTATCTGTGGAATGATCTTCAGCAAAATATCGATCTGGCAAAATCAGCGGACAGGAGTCCCAACTGTACAAAAAATGAGGCAAAGAACTGCAGCTGCTCCGTCAAGGCCCCCAAAAAACCAAGTCCTCATGCCCATGAGATTGAACCGCTTTCCGCTCGCTATGGCATTAAAGTCTGGCAATCCTATTTAGAGAGCAGAACAAGCGATGCTATGCGCATGTATTGGGTCTAAGGACCAGACGATCAAATGATCACAGTTATTGGTCTGCAGCCGCATCCAGAAGACCGCAAACATGGTGCTTATGATCGCATCAGGCTTTCTGATCTTCCGCCTTTAATGTTCTGAATGTACCAGCTTTTTATAAGGAGATTTGTCATGAAACAGGAAAATAGATCCAAAGATCTTCGTGTCATAAAAACAAAACGCGCAATCATGCAGGCGTTCAATGAACTGCTGAAAGAAAAAAGCCTAGATAAGATCACGGTCACCGAGCTTGCGCAGCGGGCAGAGATCAATAAAGGCACTTTCTATCTTCACTATACAGATCTTTATGCACTGTATCAGGAAGCGCTGGAAGAACATATGAAAGAAGTCGTTGAAAAGATCCCCTTCTTTGAATACTTATGCAAAGATCCCCATCATTTTGCCGAACTGATCATTACCAAAAAAGCCATACGCTTTCAGCTCTTTAAGAATGATCCATACTTCTGTCAGGATCGCAGCCGCTGGAATCACAGCGCCGGCAGCTACTTTGCCGAGGCCATCGGCAGCCAGGCTGTCAAAAGATCCGGCTTGGAACCGACCGAAGAGAACAAGATCAAAATGATGTATCTCTTTGCGGGCATCGGTCCTCTGCTTCATATGGAATCCGAACAGAATCATGAGTTTCTCATTGATCTGCTCACCAGATCAATTTATGCGATCTTCCCGGAAGCAGAAAGAAAGTAATCCCGCAGTTCAAGGTTCTTATCCCACTTTTCCTGCGGATAGGAACCATATCTTCTTTTAACATCATTCATGCGTTCTTCGACCGTGGTGATCTTATCCGCCATGGCCATGGCATCGCACAGCTGGATCAGGCGATCATAATCATAAAAGACAATACTGTCCAGCATCTGCTGCATCTCATTCTGACACGCTTGGCTTACATCGAACTTTCCAACATATTCTGTCAGCTTCTTCAGACAGAAAGAATGCGTCAATGCGATCCGGGCACAGGAATCATAGCCCAGTTCTTTCAGATAGGTATAGCCATCCCATACATGTGCCAGTCCGGAGATTCCTTCACGCCGGCCAATATCATGGAGAAGGCCCATCACATATGCCTTTTCCGGATCCAATGCTGGATGTTTCAAGGCAATTTTCTGCGCACATTTCGCGGTATTGAAACTGTGTGCCGTCCATGGTCCGGGATTTCTTTTTCCTGCTTCTCTGACCAAGAATTCTGCCATAGCGATGCTTGGCACCTGTTCCTGGTTTCCCAAGATCTCCAATACTCTTGTATCTCTTTCTATCATGCCCAGATCCATATCATTGAGATCAGTGCATTTTTTATTTGTTTTGACTGCTTCGGCAACCGTGACAGATCTCGGCAGAAAGCCATCTTCTGCTTCATACGTATCAAGGTCCTGCTCACCAAAAGAGCGAGACAAGAGCGAAGCCGTATAATAACTGTTCTCCTGTTCAAAAATCGTGTGTTCCTGGATCTCCGATCTCTGCCGACGCAGTGCGGTACCATAGTAATGAATGGTCTGCGGATCCAGGACGGCACCCGTCTCTTCTTTGACTTCTCTCTGCAGTGTTTCTTCTGCGGTCTCCTTGTCTTTCGCTCCACCGCCTGGGAATTTATAGTATTTCTTCTTTGTGCTGTATACCATCAGCAGGTGCTCTGCATCAATGAAAACAATGGCACGCATGGAAGGTCTTTGAAAGACGCGATCCTGCGGATCGTAATTTTTGATATCCATTGTAAATAAACAGTTCTTTTTCTGATTCGTCATGAACTTATTATACGCTCCCTGAGAAGAAAAAAAGCCTGAGCATATGCAAGCCTCAGGCTTCTGCTATTAAGCTAACAGCACTGCCGTCTTTTCCAATGATGCATGTTCCTTCAAAGCTGCGCCAAGTTCTCTCATCTTTGAAATATCGCCGACTAGAACGATGCCGCACAGCCTGCCATTGAGGAAATACGCTTTGCGATAGAAATTCCGGGAATTATCTTTGATCTCCAATGTCTTGTATTTCTGGGCAGGATTGCTGCCAAGATCGCCGCTTGAGAACAGCGGTGTTTCCAAGCCGAAGAAACTGAGCGCCGGAGCATCCGGTTCATAGACAAGACTGCCGCCGGCCGCATTGGCACCAGCTGTCTTTCCTTCACCTATGCCCTGTGACCATAAAGCATAATTCATGCCATTGTACTGTGCACAATCCCCGCAGGCATAGATATCTTTTTCACTGGTCATCATCTTTTCATCAGCAATCACTGCCTTTTCACAGGCAATACCGGCATCCTTTGCCACAGCGATATTGGCTCTTACACCAGCAGACACCAGTACCAGATCGCAGGCATGATCTCCGTCAGCCGTATGGACCGTACGCTGTTCTCCCTCTTTCGTGATTGAAATGATCTTCGCACCAGTCACTACATGTACGCCATGTTTTTCGGCAGCTGCCTGTACCATTTCAGATGCTTCGGCATCCAATTGGCGCGGCATCAGGCGATCCATAGCTTCTAAGACTGTTACTTCTTTCTTTGCTTTGGATAATTCCCACGCTGCTTCCAGCCCCAGGACACCGCCGCCGATCAATACGATCTTCTGCTTATTCTGCAGCAGCTCTTGGATCGCTGCGACATCATCCAAAGTACGGATGGTCTTTACTCTTTCATCCTGTGCACCTTCGATCGGCGGAATAAAGCAGGAAGATCCTAAAGCATAAATACATTTATCATAGGTATACTGCGTGCCATTCTGCAGAGACACTGTTTTTGTCTTAGGATCCAGTTTTTCAATCACGGCACCGCGCACATATTCAATATTCTTTTCCTGATACCAGGATGCCGGATGGATTGCAATCTGATCATTGCTGAAGTCAGCCAGCAATGCCTTCGTCAGCATCGGCCGATTATACGGCAGCTGTTTTTCTTTTGAGAGCAGGACAATGCGTCCTGTTGCATCTCTTTCACGGATAGCTTCAGCCGCTGATACACCAGCGATGCCGCCGCCCAATATCACATAAGTCTGCTTCGAATTCTCTGCCTGCTCTGGAGCATCTTCTTCATATGGCACAAAGCTTTCTTTGCCAGCTCCGCAGACTGGGCACACTTCAATGGAAGCATCAAAGACTGCCCCGCAGATCACGCACTTTACGAGCCCTCCCGTATTTACAGCCGGCTTCTTCAGTTCCTTATTCAGCAGTGTACAGCCAAAGCTGTACCCATAGTCGTAGGCATCTTTCAATTGATTCTCACTAGGCTTAAAGCGCACCCGGAACCCATCGACGACTTTCATGCGCAGCTGCTTCAGACGTTCAATGATATGCGGAACACCTTCTCCGCTCCAGCCATAGCTGCCAAACGCACTGGCCAGCTTTCCTTTATCAGTTGCCGCAAACATCATGGTCGTCAATGACCAGATCGGTGCCAATGCTTCGCCGACGATCGTCGGTGTGCCAAAGAGGACACCATCTGCATAATTAATCTCAGCACTGACTTTGCCCAAATCTTTTTCCTGGACCATATCAAACATCTTGACTGTGACATCCCCAGCGTCCTGGATGCCCTTAGCAATCTCATGAGCAAGCTGGGCAGTATAGCCATACGCACTGACATATGGGATCACGACTGTCTTGCCATGATTTGGATTGACCGGTGTGCACCATGTCTTATAATGATCCAGCAGTTCCTCAATATGACTGTCCAATACCGGACCATGTCCGGTGCATATCCAGCTGATCTTCAAGCCATCTATCCGCTTTAGGCCATTGATCATATAAGGGTTCTTGAATGGTCCAATGATATTGTCAAAATAATACTTCGCCGCTTTCCAATACGCATCTTCATCCGTGACCTTGGAACGCAGTACCTCTTCCGTTGCATAATGAGCGCCAAAAGAATCACAGGTAAACAGTGCCTGATCCTTTTCATCATAGGTATACATCGTATCCGGCCAATGCAGATTCGGCAGAATCATGAACTGCAGCGTGCGATCTCCCAGTGACAGCGTATCGTTTTCTTTGACCGGGATCGAATAGAAATCACGGTTCACGATCTCTTTAAGGAAATTGATTGCCGTAGGCGTCGCTACGATCTTGATCTCTGGGTTCATTTCAATCAGCTTTTCAATACTTCCGGCATGATCCGGTTCTGTATGATTCATGACAATGTAGTCAATATCTTTGATATCGCATATTGACTGAATATGTTCTAAGTATTCATCAAAGAAAGTCGCTTTGGCAGTTTCAAAAAGCACTGTCTTCTCACTTCCCTTTAAAAGATAAGAATTATAGCTTGTCCCATATTCCGTATGCATCACAATATCAAACGTTCGCAGATTGAAATCCTCAATACCGATCCAATACAGTCCTTCACTCAATTTCAGATGTTCCATAGCATTGCCTCCAATATAAACAGTATAATTCTGTCAACCGATAAAACAAATGATTTGCCTGGTAAAATACCGCATAGCTCAATTATTTTCGTAAGTCCCTTTTTCCCCACTTTTATCATTGAAAGTCCCTGATTATGATATAAGGACAGGGGTGTGCTGCCTATGTGTGGAGAAAAGGAGGAATATTATGACAGGCAGAACATATAAACAGATATG
>JAAYWN010000075.1 GCA_012516665.1 Erysipelotrichaceae bacterium | reverse complement strand
TGTCGTTATCAAGCGATATTGTCATATAGTCATCGAACTAAGGCCGTGCGGGAGCTTAGCAGTTCTGAACTACATACAAAATCCAGAGGTGGCCTATTGTCCGCATTTTTTATCTTATAAGAATTTCGATGCTTCAGGGGAGAATAAGAAAAACAGGTTAGTACAGAGACCAGCCTGCTGTGCATTATATAAATAGATAAATGTATCAGGAATCCTGTGCAATCTCAAATCTTTAGAACCATAGCACTGTTCAAATAATTGCTGCAGTTCATAGGGACATGGATGACCTTCTTAATCTGATCATGTTGATGCTCAGATATCTCTGCTCATGCTTTTTGATGAATTCCTCAATAAAAGTACAATCTGCAGATACGAACTATTCTATCTGATATATCCATGAATGATCTGCTGCCATAATAGAAATATAATGTCTCAGCTTTAGAAGAATAAGCATCAAATAAACATTTATTAAGCTTTTTAACAGCCGTAATTTATAAAAACATTCCTTTTATTATCAACGTGCTTGTTTATTGCATTATGATGGCTGGATGGCTCTGTTTTATGGAGCAAGAACGGGATCTGCGGCAGGATAATACAGCGGTCATAAAGAAATGCGCAGTGAAAATGCAGCGGCATGATGGGAATCTGAATCTGCGATGGAAAAATCAAAATAAAGAGTAATGCGGGTATCTTGCTTGCTTTTAATTTCCCCTATGATAGCTTATTGGTATGAAGTCCTAATAAAAGGACAAAGGAGAAATGGCAATGAATGATGGAAGAAAGCTGACCAATGAAGTAGGCGCACCGATTCCGGATAATGAGAATTCGATTACAGCAGGTCCAAGAGGACCGGTCATGATGCAGGATGTATGGCTCATGGAGAAGATGGCACATTTCAATCGTGAAGTCATACCAGAAAGAAGAATGCATGCAAAAGGGTGGGGCGCGTATGGAAACTTAACGGTCACCCATGATATTTCACAATGGACAAAAGCAAAGGTCCTGCAAAAAGGAACGAAGACAGATTTATTCTTACGGTTTTCAACGGTAGCTGGCGAAAGAGGAGCTGCTGACTGTGAAAGAGATATTCGCGGTGAAGTTCTATACCGAAGAGGGCAACTGGGACTTAGTAGGGAATAATACACCGACCTTCTTTATTCGTGATGTACATAACTTCACGGGCTTGAACAGAGCTGTGAAGAGAGATCCGCACACAGGTATGCGTTCAGCACAGAATAACTGGGATTTCTGGACAATGCTGCCGGAAAGCTTCCATCAGCGGACAATTACGATGAGCGATCGAGGGATCCCGGTAAGTTTCCGCAATATGCATTTCTATGGAGAACATGCATACAGTTTCTATAACGAAAAGAATGAACGTGTCTGGTGCAAGTTCCATTTCCTGACACAGCAGGGAATCAAGTGCCTCAGTGATGAAGAAGCGATGAAGATCAATGGCATGGACCGTGAATATCATGGCCATGACCTGTATGATGCAATTGCACGCAAAGATTATCCAAAGTGGACAATGTATGTGCAGATCATGACAGAAGAACAGGCAAAGAATCATTATGAAAATCCGTTTGATATTACAAAGATCTGGCGGCATAAAGAATTCCCGCTGCATGAAGTCGGCGTACTGGAATTGAACCGCTGGCCTGAGAATTACTTTGCAGAAGTAGAACAGGCTGCCTTTACGCCAGCCCATGTTGTGCCAGGCATCGGGTTCTCACCAGACCGTTTCCTGCAGGGAAGACTGTTCTCATATGGTGATGCACAGAGATATCGTTTAGGCGTCAATTACAATGAGATCCCTGTCAATCGTGCAAAGTGCGAAGTCAATGAATATCACAGAGATGGATACATGAGAGTGGATGGCAACTATGGTGCAATGCCGGCGTATACACCGAACAGCTATCAGTACTGGATGCCTTCACCGGAAGTGGCAGAACCTCCTCTGGAACTGGAAGGGGCGATGTGGCGCTTTGATCCGAAGGATGATCCTACAGATGATTGCTTCCGCGATGGCGGCGATCTGTATCGCTTGATGAGCGAAGAAAAGAGACAGATCCTGATCGACAATACAGCCCGCAATATGAATGGTGTTACAGACAATATTAAGTATCGCCATGCAGTTCACTGCTTAAAAGCGGATGAAGAATATGGCACCAGAATGACCAAGGCATTGATGCTGGATATTGATGAAGTCAGGCGCTTGGCAAAACTGGATAATGCGGGCTTGATCGCGGCTACCATGCCGAAGTGATGTATGGGATGCAATCTGCAGGATCTGAAGTATAATACACAGGACACTTGAGGTGAACAATGCAGAGACGCAATACAAAACAGAGAAAGATCGTATTAGACAGCATCCAAAAACATATGGGACATTTTACGGCGGATGAGATCTATCTGCGGATCCATACAGAAGATCCTCATATCAGCCGTGCAACGGTATACCGCAATCTGCAGTTCTTAGCAGATGAGCAGCAGATCCGCAGGGTCAAGATGCCGAATTCCAGCGATATGTATGAACGGAATCTGGATGATCATGACCATATGGTCTGCCGCATATGCGGAGCAGTCATGGATGTTGGACCGATCCACAGCAGAGTGGATCAGAAAGTTGAAAAGATCAGCGGATTCTCAGATATTCAGCATACCTTTCTTTTCTCAGGCATCTGTCCTGCATGCCAGAAGAAATTGAAGAAACAGAAAAAACAATGAAGCAGGAAGGAATCTTTGGACCAGGTGCCCAGGGGTTCCTTTTTTTGTTGACATAGGAATAATAAATGATATCATTATGATATCAAATCAATATGGAGGAAGAGTTATGGAAGAGAAAGTTCTGACGAAAGCAAAGAATGGCATGCTTGTCCTGATCGTTACGACCGTGCTGTATTTATTATCAATTGCAGCCATGATCTATGGGACGCTGTACAGTATTCCTTTGATGGTGATTGGTATCGTATGGATGTGCATTGGATGGATCCCATACTGCGGTCTTCGCGTTCTGAAACCGCAGGAGGCTCTTGTTCTGACCTTGTTCGGCAAGTATGTCGGCACCTTGAAAGATGATGGATTCTATTTCGTCAATCCATTCTGCAGTGCGATCAACCCAGCTGCTAAGACCCATCTTGGCCAGAGCGGCGATGTTGATGGCGGGCAGCAGAAGTCTTTGGTCATCCGTTCGGCAGGTGAAAACAGCGGCGTGGAGATGGTATCGAAGAAGATCTCACTGAAGATCATGACACTGAATAACAGCCGTCAGAAGATCAATGACTGCTTAGGCAATCCGGTCGAGATCGGGGTCGCGGTCATGTGGCGCGTTAAAGATACTGTGAAGGCTGTCTTCAATGTGGACAACTACAAGGAATATCTGTCCCTGCAGTGCGACAGTGCCGTCCGCAATATTGTCCGCATCTATCCGTATGATATTGCTCCGAATGTAGATACGACGGGCGATGGGCAGGCAGATGATGGAAGTCTGCGCGGCTCCAGTGAAATTGTGGTAGAAAGGATCCGCAAAGAGATCCAGAGCAAAGTTGAAAATGCCGGCCTGGAGATCATTGAAGCAAAAATCACATATCTTGCCTATGCACCGGAGATTGCGGCAGTCATGCTGCAGAGACAGCAGGCATCTGCCATCATTGATGCGAGAAAGATGATCGTTGACGGGGCCGTCGGCATGGTCGAAATGGCGCTGCATCGTCTGAGCGATAATAAGGTCGTTGAATTGGATGATGAAAGGAAAGCGGCGATGGTATCAAATCTTCTGGTCGTTCTCTGCGGCAATAGAGATGCACAGCCCATCGTGAACTCCGGCAGTCTGTACTAAGCTGCTATGGCAGAAGAAAAGAAACAGATACCGCTCCGTCTGTCAAAGAAACTGTATGACAGTATCAATGCGTGGGCAGAAGATGATTTTCGTTCCGTGAATGGGCAGATTGAATATCTGCTCAGTGAATGTGTAAAACAGCGTAAGAAGAATGGCAAATATATTTCTGATCATATAGATGAAGAACCGGAATTTCATATTAAGTGATGCATGCATGAAAAAGGACCGCAGATGCCGCAGATGGCATGCCGCAGTCCCTTTTCTTAAGGAGGAGCATATCAAGGAATTATTGATTGTCTTTTGTTATAGCGTCAGCAGCTGTACGGCCGGAGACAAAGATCTCAACAATGGCATTTCCGCCAAGTCTGTTTCCGCCATGGATGCCGCCGGTCACTTCGCCGGCAGCGTACAGTCCGGAAATGATCTTTCCATCTGTATCCAGAACATGACGATCCTGGTCAATGGTGATGCCGCCCATCGTATGATGGGTCGAAGGTGCCAGCAGACGTATCTTCAGCTTGACGCCATCCAATGTGTATGTTGATGGATCGTAGTTGCCATTGGCGTCTTTGGAGGCATTGCCGATCAGCGATGTCCAGCCAGTCTTAGCTGGATCCAGATCAGCAGAAGTGCCTGCCATCAGTGCTTTGTCATATTCTTCAATCGTGGAACGGATCTCATCTTCAGTACATTGGAAACCAAGCTTTTTGCATAGATCTCCAAGCTGATCCACGGTTCTTGTATACTGCCGGTTCTCTACATCGCTTTCCCAAAGCGTCAGATCAGAATCTTTGGCTGTTCCATAAGGATAAGGACCAGGGATGCTCTGATTGGAATTGGCAATTTCGATGACTGTTCCATTGGACCCATCAAAGGAGATCCCATTAGCGAATTCGCCGAGCGACAGGACATCACGTTCGCCTGTCTCGTTGACATAGCGCTTGCCTGTAGTCGGGTTGATATAGATGGCATAGTTGCCGCCGCCGAAGGCGAGGTTGCCGTTGTCGACCCAGGAAATAGGCATCAGCTGGGTATAGCCAAGTCCGGTCGTACCCGCACCGACTGCTTCGGACATATCAATGCCATCACCGACTAAGGAAGAACGATTGGTCGTCTGCGTAGAAGAAGTGATATCGCCATCTGCCCAATAATCATTGGTGGACATGACACGGTCAATATTAGCTGCATATCCGCCGGTCGCCATGACAACGCCCTTCTTTGCATGCAGGGTCACTTCGGTGCCATCATAAGAAGTTGCTTTGACGCCGGTGACTTTGCCATTCTCACTGATCAGAGAATCTGCTTTTGTTCTCAGCATGATCTTATTGCTTGATGCATTGGATACTGTTTTTGTCAGAGTATTCAGTGTTGTCGCAAAATAGGTCCCCCAGACAGTCTTGCCGGAAGTGCTTCTGCCATCCGTATCTGCTTTTCCATCCCCGTCCAGGTCGCTTCCCATAAAGTCGTTCTCACGATTCCACAATGCGCCGACGATCGTTGGCTGAATATCTTCGGCAAACAATGCACCTTGATCTTCCAGCCATCCTTTCAGATTCTGCCCGCCGTTGACGAACTGTGAAACAAGATCGTAATTTCCATAGATCCATTCAGTTTTTTCAGCATTCTGTCTGAGGCCGCCATAGTATGTTTGGAAGATATGCAGATCAACAGTTGAGAATAATGGCAGTTCTGTTTCTGCTTCACCTGCATCCAGTTTTGGCTGTGCCCAGTCTATATATGCTTTGATCTCTTTTTTCAATGCCTGCAGGGTCGGCAGATATTCACTGTGCACACCTGCTTTGGAAAGTTCTGCGATATTTCCGGCTGTGAATTCTTTATCTTTAAAGTAATCTGTATCAAAGGCATTTTCATTCCAATTGAGGATCGTCTTCAATACGGAAATGTTGCCGGCAGCCTCTTTGACTTTATTGTAAGTGATGCCTTTGTATTCGCCTGTTTCTGCATCAGGATCGGCTTCATCCCATACAAGATATTTCTGTACAGATTGGAACTGTCCGCCAGAGGCAACCGTATTTCCGCCGATCTCAGCATTCTCTTCAATGACGGCGACAGAATTTCCATTCTGGGCGGACTGTACGGCTGCTGCCATACCTGCTCCGCCGGCTCCGACAACGACCACATCATAGGTCTCATCTATTGCCGCCTGTGCTTCATGCACGTATGTATTCGTCTGGAAGCCGTCCAGATCAGATGCCTTTGCCTGCTTTGCGGCATCGCTCAGAGCATCTTTGAATCCTTTGGATGTAAAGGTAGCGCCGGATACTGAATCAATGCCGGAGCCATTTGCCTGTTTTGCGTCCTCTGCTAAATACGGCAGGGCAGGTGTACCGATGTGATTTGTTTCTTTGTTATCTGAATAATCAATATCGGTGATGCCGCCTTTTGAAAAGGTGACAGACAGACTGATCGGACCGTTGTATCCCGAACCAGTGCCTGTATAAGTGCCGGCGTTGTATGTGACTGGCACATTTTCATGCTTGCTGGATGATGCGAACTGATCGACATCAGCACCAGCGGATTTCAGCGCAGATGTGACTGCTTCAATGATCGCATTGGATGTTACGGTTGCCCCTGATACCGTATCTACTTTCGGTGTCTGTGCTTTGACGATCGCTGCCGGAATACTTTCCAATGCTTTGCCGGCAATTTCTTTTGTTTCTTTCTGATCTGTTACTGTGACTTTTTCAATAGCTGAAGAAGACAGTACGACTTCTACCGTAACATCTCCATTTCGCCCTGCGGCCGTACCTTTGTACGTACCTGCTTTGAAGCCTGAACTCTTGGTGCATCCTGGCAGAAAGCCCAGGATCATTGCCGCTGAAAAAAGCCCGATCACAGCGGTCCTGCCAGCCCATTTTTCTTTCATTTCTTTCCCTCCGAAGATTGTTTGCTGAAAACTTCACAAGCAATCATATTTATGGTATAAACCCTGTAGCAAACACAGAGTCAAGGGGAGATGGCGATGAAGATCAATGAATTGGCAAAAATGACGCAGATCAATGCAGAGACGATTCGCATGTACCGCAAAATGGGCTTTCTGCACCCAGAACAGCAGGAAAATGGGTATTATGATTATTCCATTGCGGACTTTTCCAGTCTTGTTTATCTGCGAAAAATGCGGGAATATGGCATGTCCCTCACAGACATTTCTAATTATGAAAATTCGGCCAGACCGACAGATCTGATACAGATGCTGGAGAAAGAAGAAAAAACGATCAGGAAACAGATGGAAGTGCTGAAAGAACGGCAGCGTTTTATCCGCTTTGAGAAGAGGCATGTGAAGGAAAGCATTGAAACAGGAGAAGAAAGCGTGCAGGTCCTGCAGTCGATCGACGACAAGCTGGATTACTATGGCGAAGATGTGATCATGAATGCCTTGCAGCAGCTGGATGCGCGTTCGATCTATCTGACGACGACATCCTGTCTCAGAATTGGCCAGGATGTGCTGAATGGAAAAATCGAGGATCGTGAGATTGCTATGGAAGCGGGCATTGGGCTCTATCGTTTTATGATCGAACGCAAGCATCTGACCGTTCCTGAACATGCGGTGATCGTACCGAATGGGATCTGTCTTTCTCAGATGGTATCTTTGCGCAATTGTGAAAGGATCAATATTCTGCAGCTGGCACCGATGATGACTTATGCTAAAAAGAACCATCGTACTTTTCTGAGCGATACGACCGGCTATCTGGCACGGATCCGACATGATGAAATAGGTGTGATCTTTGACTTCCGCATTCGTGCATGTATTGAAAAAAATCATATTTCAGATGCTGAAACAAAATAAAAAAGCGGCTGCCGTACAGCCGCTCTGTATACTTATTGCAGAGAATCCTCATAGCCAATCAGGAAACCATGCTCTTCAGCATAATAGGAACATAGCGCACCGCAGTCAGCGATGGTCACATCCGCAAATGGATACTTCGCCAAGATCTCCAGCTTCAATGCCCCGGCATCTTCCAGATTGTCATTATGAGCGATCCGTACTTTTCTGCCGTTGTAGCCATTCTTTTCAAGCTCATCGATGACAATGCGATTTGCTTTTTTAGCACCGCGGCATTTATCGACTAGTTCGACTGTTCCTTCTGCACTTGCCCGGCCAATGATGCGGATGCCTAATAGGCCAAGTACTTTGGCTACGGCTGGGTTGATCCGGCCATTCTTGGCCAGATTGCGCATGGACTGCAGAGAATAGAGGAGATGTGTATGGTGCTGATACTGTGCAATCTCACTTCTGATAGTCTCAAAATCTTTATTTTCTTGGAAAAGTTCAGCAAGCTTCTCTGCTAACAGGACCATTTCAGGACCGGTAGAAAGTGAATCAACAACACAGATCTTTACTTCAGGGTGTTCCTGCATATACTGCTCTGCCGCTTGGACCGCTGCATTATATGCACCTGATAGAGCAGAAGTGATGGTGATGACAAAGATGCAGTCTGCTCCCTCAAAGGCTTCCTGCCATTGATAGATATTCGGACAGGAAGAACCTGTCTTTTCTTTTGAATTGCGCATTGCTTCTTCCATAACTTTGATGTTGACAAGACCGTCATCAGCGAAGGACTGATCCTCCACCAGGATCGTCAGCGGAACACTCTTAAAGTCGGCATTCTGGAAGCTGAACAGATTTGCTGAAGAATCACATACAATACGATAGTTCATAGTTTTTAGCTCCTTTAAAGTACTTGGTCAGTATATCTTTAATTGTAGCTGAAGTAAAGAGATAATGAAAAACCTATAACGGAATATTCAATATCTTACAATACCAAAGGAAAAGGCGGGAAATTGATCTCGCCTTTCCTTGCAATAAGGAGTGTATATCCTGATGATTTACTTCGCCAGGGAGAAATATTCTTGTGCGTTGTAGAAGCAGATGCCTTCGACGATGTTCTTCAGAAGCTCATCATCATTTTCGAATTCACCATTCTCTACCCATTCGGCAATCGTATTGCAGACAATTCTGCGGAAATACTCATGCCGTGTATAAGACAGGAAGCTGCGGGAATCTGTCAGCATACCAACAAAGTTTCCTAAGACACCAAGTCTTGCCAATGTATGCAGATGCTTCTCCATGCCATCCTTTGTATCTACGAACCACCAAGCTGCACCCAGCTGGACTCTGGTAGGAACATCGCTGTCTGCCTGGAAGCATCCAGCTAAGGTCGCTAACATATCCATATCTGTTGGATTCAGTGAATACAGGATGATCTTAGGACATTTTCCTTCGTTGGTGAGCCCGGACATCAATCCCTGTAGACCATGGACACAGTCATGCGCATCCATTGCATCAAAGCCGGTATCCGGTCCGTACTTCTTGAAGTACTTCTCATTTGTATTGCGGATCGCATTGTAATGGATCTGCATGACAACATTATGTGTGCTGTACATTCTGCCAAGTCCCATCAGCAGATAGGATTGCCAGTCATCACGTTCAGCATTGGAAACAGTTTCATTGTTCATTGCTTTTTTGAAAGCAATAGATGCTTTGGCATTGTCTGCATCTGTATGAGGAATTGCCTCAATGCCATGGTCGCTTGCCCGGCAGCCTAGGCTGACAAAGAATGCAAGACGATCCTCCAGCGCTTTCAATGCACTGTCAGCGTCATTGATCGCAATGCCAGATACTTCAGACAGTTTCTTCATGTAATCACTGAAGCCGGCAAGATGCACGTTCAATGCTTTATCAGGACGGAAGGAAGGAGCGACGATCGTTTTGATCGAAGCATCCTGCTTGATCTTCTGATGCCATTCCAAAGAATCGATCGGATCATCCGTCGTTCCGACAAAGGCAACATTTGACTGCGCTACCAGACCTCTGACAGAACAGTTTGGATCATGCTGCAGTTTATCGTTGGCAATGTTCCAGATCTCTTCTGCTGTTTTGGATGTCAGCGGCTTTTCAATGCCGAAGTATTTCTTCAGTTCCAGCTGGCACCAATGATTCATTGGATTGCCGATGGATCTCTCTAATGTTTCCGCGAACTTCTGGAATCTTTCACGATCCGGTCTGTCGCCGGTGATGTATTCTTCGGAAACACCATTGGCACGCATCAGTCTCCACTTGTAATGATCGCCGAAGTAATAGTCGCTGCCATCAGCTAATTTCTGATGTCCGCCCAGCCATACCTGTGCCAGATTGTCAAAGCGACGGTCTTCATAGATCTCCTTTGGCGGAATGTGGCAATGATAATCTACGATTGGAAGATTCTCCGCATAATCATGATACAGATGCTTTGCTGTTTCACTCTGCAGCAGGAAGTCCTTTCCCATATACTCTTTCATTTTCAAACGCCTCTCTTTTTAGTAAACAGGTTTTCCATTCTATCAGAAAGAAAAAACTGTTACGTTCTTCGTCTATGGAAATCCTAGCACTACACAGAGACAGATGTCAACGATATAAATTTATTTTTTTTTTTTTTTAATGCTGCAGCCAGGAAAATAATTGATAAAGAAATGAACTATTTAAGTTAATCAGTTTACTAATAT
>JAAYWN010000074.1 GCA_012516665.1 Erysipelotrichaceae bacterium | reverse complement strand
TCACATCCTTGGAAGCGCGCAACCTTCTTACGGGCACAAGAAAAAGCCCATAAGCACCACCAATTTGGCTTCTAAAAACAGCGGGAGAGAACTCCCGCTGATACTTCATCTATTCTGTGTCATTTTCGCTTGATATTGACAAAAATGAAGACATAGTCACGGATATAAAAAGATCCTTGTGACCTCGAAGAGATGAGGAGAGTAAGAATTATGACAGAAGATCATCGCAAAGTACGTATGGGCATTGATGTTGGAGGCACATATACAAAGTGTGTAGCTATGGATAACGTCACTCATGAGATCATTGGCAAAAACGAAGTGAAGACAACACATGATGCAAAGGAAGGTGTTGCATTGGGCGTTGTACAGTCATTTGAAAATTGTATGAATGAGAATCATATTTTACCAGAGGATGTTGTCTTCGTTGCACATTCTACGACTCAGGCGACCAATGCTTTTATTGAAGGCGATGTAGCTAAAGTTGGTATTATCGGAGTTGCCGGCGGCGGATTGGAAGGCATGCTGGCTAAGAAACAGCTGCGTCTTGATGATGTCAAGCTGGATGAGAAAGTCGATCACAGGATCCATATCTTCAATGAATACATCCCAAAGAAGAATCTGTCCGACAGTACAATTGATGAAGCCATTGACAGATTGGTCAAGCAGGGAGCAGAGGTCATTGTTGCTTCGATGGCTTTCGGTGTTGATTCGCAGGATGAAGAAATGCAGATCTTTAAGCGGGCAGAAAACAAGGGCATTCCGGGCACGGTCGCAAGCGATATTACAAAACTGTACGGTCTGACAAGAAGAACAAGAACAGCAGCCATCAACGCCTCTATTCTGCCGAAGATGATGGCAACAGCAAATGCCACAGAGTCTTCTGTGCGCAAAGCAGGTGTCAAAGTTCCGCTGATGATCATGAGAGGTGACGGCGGTGTCATGGAGATCTCAGAAATGAGAAAACGGCCGATCCTGACAGCATTGTCAGGACCAGCTGCTTCAGTCATGGGATCGCTGATGTATCTGCGTGCTTCCAATGCTATCTATTTTGAAGTGGGCGGCACAACGACAAATATCGGTGTTATTAAAAATGGACGTCCAGGCGTTGATTATGCAAATATCGGCGGCCATGATACATATATCAACTCTTTGGATGTACGTATCTTAGGATGCGCCGGCGGATCGATGGTGCGTATCAATGATCATGATGTTGTTGACGTCGGCCCTCGTTCTGCTCATATCGCAGGATGCGAATATGCATGCTTTACGGATCCGGCAGAAATTGAGGATCCGCAGATTGAACTTGTATCGCCAAAACAGGGAGATCCTGCAGATTACGTTGTCATTAAACTTAAGAACGGCAAGCGTATTACTTTCACCAATACAGATGCAGCCAATGTCCTAGGCTTGATCGATGAAAAGTACTTTGCACATGGAAATGCAGAAAGTGCAAGAAAGGCAATGCAGCCAGTTGCGGATAAGCTCGGTATTACAGTCGAAGAACTGGCTGAAAAGATCCTGAATAAGGATTATGAAAAGGTCAGTGCATGTATCAATGCATTGGCGGAAAAATATTGGCTGGATCATGATGCAATGCGTTTGGTCGGATGCGGTGGCGGTGCTGCGGCATTGGTGCCATACTGTGCAAAGAAGATGGATCTGCCATTCTCTATTCCGGAGAATGCCGAAGTGATTTCTTCAATTGGTGTTGCTCTGGCCATGGTAAGAGATGTCATTGAACGTGTTATTCCGAATCCGACACAGCAGGATATTCGTGAAGTCAAGAAAGAAGCTATTGATGCATGCATCAGTTCAGGCGCTGCTCCTGATTCAGTTGAAATCCATATTGAGATCGACAACCAGTCTGGAAAAGTCACGGCGATTGCGACAGGTTCGACTGAGGTCAAGACAACTGATCTGCTTAAGGAATGCACAGAAGAAGAAGCACGGAAACTGGCGGCGGATGATCTTGGACCGAAAACGACGGATATTGCATTGACATGCAGTACAGATAAGTTCTATGTCTATACTGGACAGCGCAATAATGAAACACCGCTGCGTATCCTCGACAAGAAGGGATTTATCAAGGTACAGTGTTCCAATGCCCAGGCGGTGAAGGTCAAGGCAAAGGACTATAAAGCGGTTGTTGAAGACATGTGGCAGAAGCTTGCGGTGTTTAAGACAGAAGCAGTGATCCGCCCAGATTTTTATGTCTGCGCCGGACCAAGAGTGACTGATTACAGTTCGGTCGATCTGCAGCAGGATGAGCTGCTGATGGACCTGGATATCAATGACCGTGATCCGGAAGAAGATATTATTATTGTTGGCAATGTCAACGATATTGGCTGATGGGAGAAATCGCAATGGATTGGAAAGAATGGGCAAAGGATTTTGGCAATTCAATGGTCGGCAGACCGAATCCAGATCGGAATATGCCGGATGTTGCTGTTCGCCCGGTCAGTGTTATCACGGCAGACCTTGTCAAGATCCAGGAAGATCATTGGTGGAAATATGCATTCTCCCGCGAACCGCTGAATGAAAAGTTTGATGATGCCGGCAGAAAGAAGCTCATGCAGCAGGCAATTGAATGCGGCAGAAAGTATGCGGATGAATGTACGCAGAAATATGGAACTTCCGATGCAAAGACATTGGCAGAAGCGGTCGGCTTGAGCGTGGATTATCCGGAACAGCCGCAGAATGGACAGCGTGTGCTGTTTGCTGAATACCGTGATCCGAATGTCGTGCACATTTATGAAGACGGCGTGCGCCGAGGCAAAGCCATGCTGGAAAAGGAAGATGTGAAGAAGTCCTTGGGGGATATTGACCTTGAAAACATCCTGCTTTCTCATGAATTGTTCCATTGGATCGAAAAAGAAAATGAAAACACGATCTGGTCAAGAACATATGAGCTGGAGCTTTGGAAAGTCGGTCCGCTGAAG
Organism: Erysipelotrichaceae bacterium; assembly: GCA_012516665.1. Lineage (GTDB taxonomy): Bacteria > Bacillota_I > Bacilli_A > Erysipelotrichales > Erysipelotrichaceae > Bulleidia. Next base: position 1,051 of record JAAYWN010000074.1, on the reverse strand, counting down.
AATCGTACGCATATTTCATGCCTCAGTGAGATCGCTGCTATGTCTTTTGCCAAAAGAATGAATCAGCTTCCTTATTCTGCATATGTGCTGGATGCTTTTCTCGATTATGGCTATTCGCCGAAAGCTGCCAGTGCTCTATATGAAGAAATGATGGCAGATGACAATCGTTCTCCAAGCCGAACTGCTGTAAAGAAGACTGCTGAAGAAGCAGAGAAAGAAGACAAGAATGTACGCAGCTGATCTAAAGAGCCTGATTCGATATGATTTTAAAAATGAACGTTTTCAGAAAGCGTATGCGTGGCTGCGGACACAGGATCTGAAGAAATTGGCAGTGGGCGATTATACAATTGAAGAAAACAATGTGATTGCACATGTACAGGCATATATGACAAAGCCGATAGAACAGTGCACATTTGAAGCCCATGATCAGTTCTTTGATATCCAATATCTGGTCAGCGGGCAGGAACGTTTTGGCATCTGTGCTCGCGATGGACTGACTGTATCAAAGAAGGAAGAGCAGAATGATACGATCTTATATCAGGCACCGGCAATCTATGGTTCTCTCATCCTTGATCCAGGAGATTTCATTGTCGTATCGCCCGAAGAAGCACATGCACCTCATGGTGCAGCAGATCAGCCGATGGAAGTACTTAAAATTGTTATTAAGGTCAGAATTTAATGAAGGAGGGCAGAAGAAAATGCCCTTTTTCTTTACCATGCATGCAGACAGATCGGGGCTGGGAAAACAAAAATCTTGCCATCTGCAGTCCTGCGTTCCTGAAATTCATATCATATTCTGCATGTAGTAAACCGGTATAATTATCTTATTCCGGTAAAATATCGGCTATGCAAAGAAGAATGGTAAACATCTGAAAGCGCTTATAAATATGGATGTAAAGGCTTGCAAAGGCATGATATCGGTGCTAACATCTAAGACATAAGATATGTTGAAAAGCAAACAGGTTAACTTAAAGTACAGTGAACCCAATTATTTGGACAAAGTTATTTAATGATTTAATTCTAAGGTTTGGCTCCGATATTGACAAGGAGT
>JAAYWN010000073.1 GCA_012516665.1 Erysipelotrichaceae bacterium | reverse complement strand
CTTCTAGTTAGCTCTTTAATTTGTGTATCTGTGAAATAATTGCGTTCGTATTTCATAATTATTCCCTCTCATTCAAGTATATGAAAATCCCGAAGGACAGTCACCTTTTATTTAGGTGTCTACTCTTCGGGGTACAGTTTAAATATCCAGAAGAACGAGTGCAGGCGAAAAAGCATGAAACTCCGCCAGCACATTTTGAAAATCTTTGACACAGGATGTATCAAAGCCCCATTCTTTTAATTGCTCTCCCAATTGTTTGGAAATTACACTGTCATCTTCGACAATCAAGATTTTATACATATCATTTTCTTCCTGTCACTATCATACCTTATTTTTTAAGAAAATATGGGATTGCAGCAGAATTATAAAGATTGATTTTAGACTCTTTAGGATACGAAGACGGTTTGCGATGGCGGATGGATTCATCGACTGTCATTCACAAATTAATTAGATGCATTCCTGGCAGTACTTTTCCCGTTCTGTTTTGTATTTTTTCCATGAAACCCCACACGGATCCATTATTATAAAATTTTTTTCTTTTGAAAGGATTTCTCAATCTCATTCGTATTATAGGTGAAGTCAAAAGGACTTCCAGGAGAAAATAAGATATGAATAAAATAATGATTGGAATTACAACAGCCGTTTTGACCGCAGGACTGGGCATGACCACTGTTCTGGCCGAAAACAATCAAACCACAGCTAGAACTGCTTTTGTGGATGAAAATGGTGATGGCATCTGTGATAATGCCGGAGCAGATCATTGCCGTGGCAATGGTCAGGGTTATATTGATGCAAACAATGACGGTATCTGCGATAATGCAGGTGACAGGCAGAACTGCATCGATGCTAATGGTGATGGTGTCTATGGCAATGGAGATGCACGTCAATGCATGACTTCCGGTACCTGCCGCAGAGGAAACAATTGGAATCAGTAAAGAAAGAGAACTGAATGCGTACAGAAGAGGACATTCGCATGTGCGTCGAACAGTATGCAGATACTGTCCGGCGCATCTGTGTCGTCAACCTAAAAAATGAAGCGGATGCCGATGACATCTTTCAGAATGTCTTTTTGAAGTACGCCCAATACGAAGGAGATTTTAGCAATGAGGAACATAAGAAAGCCTGGATTATTAAAGTCACCGAGAATGCCTGTAAGGATTTCTTAAAAAGCTTTTTCTACAAAAATCGTATATCAATCGATGAAATCAAAGAAATAGCTGCAGCTGCTTCCCCATCGCATCCCGAAGTGATGGAAGCAGTGCTGCAGTTACCAGAGAGTTACCGCAATGTGATTTATCTCTACTACTATGAAGGATACAGTGCAGTCGAGATAGCTCAGATACTAAAGAAAAACGTGAATACGATCTATACAACCTTAGACCGAGCTAAGAAACAGCTGAAAGAACGATTAGGAGGTGATGAAGATGACGGAGAACCAAATCAAAGAAGCATTTCATGAGATTAAAGCGGATGACACTTTAAAACAACAAACCTTGAAGGCAATTTTTTCGAAACAAACAAAAAAGAGACCATCCCTAACAAAACTTGTGCTGACAACAGCACTCCTGCTCATCGCTGGTGTGGGTGGAATCTTTTCGTATACGGTACCTGTCTATGCAATCTCATTAGATGAAGATGCTTCTATCGAATTGTATGTCAATATGTATCAAAAAGTCGTATCCGTCACCACTTATGATACGACCTTGACAACCTCTGTTAACAATTTGGGATATACCGAAGCTGTTACAAGTATCTTGGATTCGAATCAATTTTCTTATAAAAACGTAGTGATCACCGTCGCTGGAAATGACCAGGAAGGCTGTCAGAAAATGATTCAGAACCTGCAGCACTGTAATCAGAACTGCATGGCAAATGCCTCGTACAATACCGTTGCCAATGAAATGATTGCTCAGGCAAAAGAATGTGATATGTCCCTTGGAAAATACAATATATATATCATGTTAAAAGAAATGGATCCGACCATCACCTTAGAAGAAGCCCAGAACATGACGATGCAGGAAATGCATCAGAGAATGGGCAAAGGGATGGGAAAGATGATGACACAAAGTAATTAGGCTTTCACTCCAATGCTAATCACACAGCGAACTGACCGCATCACATATTGTTTCATATGTTAAACGATATTTCTCGAGCAATTCCCTTGGTTTTCCACTCTCTCCAAAACAATCAGGCATGCCAAGTTTTGTAATCAATTTCGGTTCCCGATTTGTTGAAACGGAAGAGATTGCCTCACCAAGTCCACCTATCACATTATGTTCCTCGACGGTAATGATCTTGTCGTGTGTTCTTAAAATATCAACAATTCCAGCCTCATCTAACGGCTTGATTGAACATACGTCGACCACAGTTGGATTCATACCATACGACTGCAAATTTTTTGCAGCCTTTAATGCTTCCTGGACCTCAAGCCCAGTCGCAAATATTGCTACTTTTTCACCCCGATTTACAACTTTTATTCGAGGGAAATCAAATGTTGTAGTGTCATCATAAACATCATCCACACTGGCCCGTCCTAATCTTACATAGCATGGCTTTTTTGTAGTCGAAACGTAACGAATGAGTGCTTTCGTTTCAGCTGCATCGCACGGAACATATACCTCCATTCCTGGTATAGCTCTCATGATCGCAATATCTTCAATCGCCTGATGTGAAGCACCGTCTTCGCCAACCGTTATGCCGCTATGCGTACCAACAATTTTTACGTTCAAATGTGGATATGCAACACTATTTCGAATTTGTTCCCATGCTCTTCCAGTACAGAACATTGCAAAAGATGATGCAAACGGAATATATCCACTTGCAGCTAATCCCGCTGCATGACCAATCATATCTGCTTCCGCGATACCCATATCAAAGAAACGTTCTGGGGCAACTTTCTTTGCTTCAATTGTTTTTGTAGAACCTGCTAGGTCCGCGTCTAAAACAACAATTCTTGGGTTTTCTTTCACCAATTCCGCTAGTTCATGTCCATATGCTTCTCTTGTAGCCATTGCCATATTATTCTGCCCCCAGCTCTTTCAGAGCTTCTTTCATTTGTTCTTCATTTGGAGCTTTGCCATGCCAAGCAACTTGATTCTCCATAAATGAAACACCTTTCCCTTTGACTGTTTCTGCCACAATAACGGTAGGATGATATTTTGTCTTTTCTGCCTCCATCAAAGCATTTCGAATTTGCTCATAATCATGGCCGTTAATGCGGATGACATGCCACCCAAAACTCAAAAACTTATCACCTAAAGAATCCAGACCAATGACATCATGAGTTGTCCCATCAATTTGCAATCCATTATGATCAATGATGGCACAAAGATTATCTGAACCATAATGACTTGCTGCCATGACGGTTTCCCAAACTTCTCCTTCTTCACACTCACCATCGCCCAGCAACGCATACACCCGATGAGGATTGCCGGCAAGACGATTTGCAATTGCCATCCCATCTGCTGCAGCAAGTCCTTGACCAAGTGAACCAGTCGACATATCCACTCCTGGTACATAGTTCATATTCGGATGACCTTGAAGTTTCGAATTAATCTTACGGAAGGTCATTAGCTGTTCTTCCGGAAGGATTCCTTTTTCGGCTAATACTGCATACAAAAGTGGGGAAGCATGTCCTTTTGATAATACGAATCTGTCTCGATCAATCGACAAAGCATTTTCTTTTGTAATATCCATGAATTCAAAATATAGAACCGTTAATATATCTGCCGCACTTAATGATCCGCCCGGATGGCCTGATTGTGCGTTATAAACTTCTTTAATAATATTCTGTCGAATATGTGTTGCATGTTCTTGTAATTCAGAGTTTTCCATATCAATTCCTTTCAGCGATTATAGCAATATGAAAGAATGCCGCATCGGATCAACACTTTCCATCATCAATGAAGAATGCTATCGATACGGCATTTATGACTATACGTTTTAAACTACTTAAACCAATCTCTAGTTTCCTTCTGTAGCTGCTGCCGAACTATTTTTGATTTCTTCTGTTTCTTCAACTGGCAATTTCTTCTTGAATATCTTTAATAAGATTGCTGTCACAATGGCACCAGATAAAATTGCAACAACATACCATAGCTTGTTTCCTACGACCGGAAGAACAATAAATCCGCCATGTGGAACAGGACATGTGACATTGCCAAACGCACCAATCAGGGCACCAACAATGTTGCCAATAATGCAGGCCGGATAAACAGCTTTTGGATCCTTAATCGCAAATGGAATCGCACCTTCTGTAATGCCCAGGCATCCCATAATACCTACTGCTGTAGCATTATTTCTTTCTTCCGGAGTATACTTATCCTTTGCAATCAAAGTAGATAAGAAAATTCCAATTGGAGCGACTGCAACCAAGATGCTGAAAATACCATTCGGCCCCATGATGCCTTCACTGATCAATGCCAATGTAAACATACTGACTGCTTTTGTGACTGGACCACCGAAATCAATTTCCGCAAAGATTCCCATGAAGATTGCTAAGCCAATAACACTTGTGGAATTCAAGCTTGTCATATAGCTTGTTAAAGCTGTCATCAAGAAGCTTACTGGTGTTGCAATTACGAAGTAATAGATCATGCCAATTACGAATACGGTGGTAACCGGAATGACAAGGATAGGCATGATGGAACGCAGTGTCTTGCCAACTTTCCATGATTTCATCCACTTGACCATGTATCCAGTCATCAGACCTAAAACCAATGCGCCAAGGAAACCCGACTTACAATCAACACCATTAATTGATACTGTGTTGTTAGCAATATAGCCAAGAATAAATCCAGGAGCCAGACCAGGTTTTCCTGCAGCAGAGTATGCAATATATGCAGAAAAGACTGGGATCATCAATGCCATACCTGCTTTACCAAGCAGATTTAAATATACCATGATTGGATTTGTTGGAACTAGACCGGTTGCAGTCTGATCAGCACCTAACAAAGAAATTGCTAAAATCACACCACCTACAACAACTACAGGCATCATGTAAGAAACACCTGTCAGCAGATATTTTTGAATATCCTTAAAGAAACTCTTCATTTTTATTTCCCCTTCACAAGCGCAACAGCGCGGTCAACCAATGCAGCAGTATGCGAAATGGCTTCATCAACATCCGTACGAACCACTGCTGCTTTATCATCAAAACGTTCTTCGCCTTCAATTGAAACACTTACAGCCAAAATAACGGCATCTGCCGAACTGACATCCTCTTCCGTAAGTTCATTTTCAATACCTAGGCCGCCCTGGGTCTCGATTTTTACTTCGTACCCTCTTTTTTTGCATTCCTTTTCAAGACACTCTTGAGCCATATACGTATGAGCGATGCCTGTAGGACATGCAGTAATTCCAATAATTTTCATAACCTTTCATTCCTCCTTCAATTCACTTTTTGTACATTTTGATTAATATCTTCTAGCATGCTAAATACTTCATCTTCAGAAGATGCTCTGCGCAAAGCATCTCTAAAATCATCATCCATTAACTTTTTGCTTATTTCTGATAAAAACCTTAGATGCATATTGTTTTCATTTGTTTCCGGTACTCCAATCAAGAAGATCAAATCCACTTGATTGGTACTGCTTTTATCCCATACGAAAGGTTTTTCCGTATGCATGTATGCAATAAATGGTGTTTTAACACCACTGCTTCTTCCATGTGGTATTGCAATATTGAAACCAACTGCTGTTGACATTGCTTCTTCCCGACTGAGCACATCTTTTAAATACTCTGCTTTATTGTTGAGAAGATGAAGTTCATCTGCCCTGCTTATCAGACAATTCAAAATTTCGTTTCTATCCGCATAGGATTCCTTCGTGAAAATAAGTTCACGTCGGATGATATTAATGTTCTCCATAAATGTATTCCTCTACATCTTTCTTTGCTTTCAATGCAGTAATTCTTTCAACCTTTTCTTTCGTATTAATGAGAGAAAATGCTGCTTCCAATATTTTTTTCGACTCCGACAGATCATCTTTGGAAAGCGCAAACAGAATAATGCATGTGACACGATATTTATTCCATTTGATTGGTTTTTTACTGATCCATAGAGCTAATTGTGTTTTCTTTACAAATTGAATTGATCCGTGAGGAATCGCTCCGCCAGTAATAATATCTGTTCCGCCGTTCTTTTCTCTTTCTATCAATGAAGAACGCTCTTTTCAAGATAAG